>CAYOFO010000041.1:0-11398 GCA_964403325.1 uncultured Gammaproteobacteria bacterium
ACACGTGAATAATCGAGTTGATCCGCGTGAAGATGCGGAAATTATTAATATTGAACTAGCTCTCGCGGATTTACAAACCGTGGCCAAACGACTGGAAAATGTAAAAAAGGGCGCGAAAGGCACGGCAATTAAAGAATCAGAAAAACCAATTGAAGTTTTGGAAAAAGTAGCCGCTCACCTTCAGAATGGCAAACCGGCTCGCACTTTAGAATTTACTGACGAGGAAAAAGAAATATTGCGCGACCTTCATCTTCTCACCATGAAGCCGATGCTCTATGTAGTTAATATCGATGAAATTCCCGGCGGAAATCCACAGCCAATTATCGAAGAAGGAACGGCGCAGATAGAAATTTCTGCCAAACTTGAAGCTGAGCTTGTCGATCTTACACCTGAAGAAGCGACGAGTTATTTAAAAGAATTAAATATTACTGAGACGGGGCTCGATAAATTGGTAACGGCCGGGTACAAGCTGTTAAAACTCATTACTTTTTTTACCTCCGGCGAAATGGAGTCGCGGGCTTGGACGGTAAAGCAGGGAGCTAAAGCTCCGGACGCAGCCGGGGTTATTCACACAGATTTTATTAAAGGTTTTATTAAGGCTGATGTGGTGGGTTGGCAAGAATTTGTGGAATATGGCGGTTGGTCAGCCAAGCTGAAAGAAAGTGGTAAAATGCGTCTTGAGGGCAAAGAATATGTCATGAAAGATGGTGATACGGTTTATTTTCATGTAAATACATAGAACGATATAGAGAAACGTAAATTTTAGAATTATTTAAAAAAGGAGGGGCGACCTTCTTTTTTATGTCAGAAATTTCTGAAAAACGATCAAAACGAGAATTACCGCTAGAGAAGCCGCGCAAAGCTATTGGTCGTGAATTTTTGTACAGCAAGGCAAATCGTCAGGACTGGATTGATGCAGCAGCAAGTAAAGCGTATCGTGAGGTAAAAGACACAGTTAATATACAAAAATTCGCTGATGAAATTGCGTGGCAAATAGACAACGAAGCTTGCAGTGTAATATTTCTGGGCGTAGGTGATTCGGACTCGGAGCTTAAAATGCTTCAAGCCATGCAAGAATCAGGGGTAAGAATTCATTCGGTTGGGGTGCATGAGTTTGCAGACGAGGATGCGGTAGCCGAAACCGTAAAGTTTCGTCTAAGATACTATCAGCCGTTTGCTGTATCTGGTGATTATTCTGAGATTAAAATAAATGAAGTTCATTCGGCAGGTAAAAATAAACGAATTGCAATAATGCGCGGATTTCATTTTGCCAATGAATCAGATTCAGCCAAGATGATTGCAATTTTAAAGACTCTAGCGATTAATAATGGATTTATTTTTGTAGATTTTGGTATCCCAATGGAACGAGATTGGCGACTGGAACAATCGTTGAAAGATGGCCGCGGTTTTTCGGAAAGAGAAGAAATTTGGTATAAAAAATCTTTTCATGATTTTTTAGATTATGAATTTCCTCAGGAAAAAAGAGCTGTCGTTCAAGTTTATAGTGAAGCGGTAAGTTTGGGTGAAGAAAATGGAATAAGCAAAGGCGAGGCAATTCTAGTGGTAGGAAAAGATTCAACCGACCAAGAATTTGAAATAAATCGCTACAACCGTTTGAATCCAGAGTATATAAGATGGTTGTTTGAGCAGCAGGGTTTAACCATAGTTCATGGTGAACCCGGTAAACATGATGATACGCAGTTTTATAGTTTGCTGGCGCGCAGCAAAGGCTAAGTAATTATTTGGGATATTGTGTTGTTGGCTGGTAGAATAGATTTAAATAATTATTTTTATGCGATCTCAACAACAAATTTGGTATGATGAGCATGTAAACAACACGGCTTTTCCGTCATATAAAAGTCCGGAACCGTCAAGTATGGTGGTGCAATTTGCAGAATTTTTAAAACAGCAAAATGTAACTTTCGGACAAGTGGTTGATGTTGGTTGTGGCAAAGGAAGGAATAGTATTTTTTTGGCCGAGCAAGGTTTTGAAGTGTGTGCGCTCGATTATATTGCGCCGGCTATTAACCATGCCAGCGAGCAAGCCAAGTTAAGCGGGATGAATAAAAATATTTGTTTCTGGCAGATCCCGGTTGATGAGCGTTGGCCATTTGAAGATAATATATTTGATGTCGCGGTGGACTGTTTTTCGTCAATTGATATTGAAACAAAAGAAGGGCGCGAAATATATCGTAGTGAAATGCTGCGAACACTTAAACCGGGCGGTTATGCGATGGTGGCGGTTGTGTCTACCGAGGATGAGTTTGAGAAAGAAGCGATCGCGACGCATCCCGGACCCGAGAAAAACAGTACACTATGGCCTGGTACTGGAAAATTTCAGAAAGATTATGATGAAGAAGAACTGAAAGAATTTTATAGAATGTTTGAAATAGTTGAGCTTAAGAAAATTACCAAAACAGCCAAGAAAATGGGGAGAGATTTTATGGCCACCAATTTTTTGGTGATTTTGAAAAAACCTATGAAAGGTTAAAACTGGTTGTATAAAACTATCAAAGAATTAAAAAACAACTTTTGAAAAAGTTGTTTTTAATTTTGTTATTTTTTCTCAAAGCACCACATTTCGCGGCCAACATGCTGGTTGGGCCGGGCGTACAAAAGATAGTCGTGCGTAGGTAGAAGTGGCACAATGGTAAAACCGATTTTTTCGATAGACTTGGCGCAGTCAATGCGGAGCCAACCATTTGGTGTGCGAAAAGACGGAATGATAAAAATTACTTTAGCGCCAGGTTTAAGGATTTTTTGAAATACGGTGAAGGCTTGTAGGTAGAGTTCAGCGAGTTCGTTGGTTTGGTCGCGCAGAGCTTCGGGTTTTTCATTGCCACGAAGCGGTTTGCCAAGATAGGGTTCGGTAACAATGGCGTCAACTGAATTTGATCCCAAGTATTTGTCGAGCGCGCGGACATCGGATTCAAAAATATTCAGATGGCTTAATAGATCAGCATTTTTATTGCGGGTGTAATCGATATTTTGTTTAGAATCTTCCACCGCTTTGCTCGACACATCACTCCCGATAATTTGGGTAAATCCTTGGAGCAGTGCTTCGGTGACAATGGTGCCTGAGCCGCAAAAAGGATCGAGTAAAGTTTGGTTCTTGGTTATTCCAGAGAGGTTGATAGCCATGAGAGCCAGTTTGGGTGGAAGCATGCCGCTTTTATCATCGCGTCCGGGCCGGCCAAAGTCGCGTTCACTAAAGGCTTCAAAGGGTTGAACGGCCAGAGTTTTGGCAAGGGAAAAGGTATTTTTTCCGGTTTCTATAATGATAAATTCCCGGCCGCGTTTGGTGAGGCCGTTTTTTTCTACAGTTACGGAAGATAGAATAGTTTCGCGATTTTCGACGTAGCGTACCGACAAGCCTTCATCTTTGAGTATCTTTTTGATTTCTTTGCCCCAGTGTAAAAGCAAATCTTTGGTTTGATTGTTGGAAAGCTCGCAGTTATACAAGCTAAGTCCAAAATGAATTTTGCCGTCGATTTTTTTGAGCTCTTCGAGCATGACGTCTAAAGCAGTGGTTTGACTGACTCCCAAGGCAATTTCTTGGGCAATTTTTACGGTGCCACCCAGGCGGTTTATGAGTTCGGTTGGTAATTCCGGTAAGGCTACACGCAAACCAGAGTTTTTTAAAGTATAATCCGTAAGAGATAAACACTGAATAATTTCAGCGGCGGATAATAGTGGTTCACGGCCCAAGATAAAATAATAGGGTGTCATAAAGTAATGTTCGTGTTCAGTCTAGCATACCTTAGTAAAAATAAAAATTTTTGGTCAGCAGGTATTGCTGCAAAAATAAAGATGGTTTGTAAAGCAGTGTATGGCCAGGGGTGTAATTGTTAGATTGTAGCGCAATATCATTGACAAACCTAAAAAATTTTGCTAGTTTTATTGGTTAAATAAAAATTTTGGTGTTTTTTTATGAAAAAAGATGATTTGGTAAAAGCAGTTTTGATTATTGAAAAAATAAAAACAATAATGCAGACGGCGCAAAAACGAATGCACGATCATCAAAATAATATGACTAAAAAGAAAATTTTAACTACTAAATGAGTATTATATGGAACAACAAAGCAAGTTAGCTTTACTGGTAGAACGGACTACTGAGGCTATGGAGGAGTATAGAAATAACTAGTCTGTTGGGGCAGTTACGAAAAGGAGAATACCGGGCGGTATGGAAGTTAATAAATGGGCAAGATTTGGGTGTAGAAGCTTTGCAGGAAGCTTTGTCTGAGATCAGTGCAGAAATTGATAGTTTGCAGTCAGATTTTTTACGCTGCGTTAACGCGCTGCTGCCAGCAGAACGAGGAACGATACTAGAGCTGTTTCAAAAATTATCTGATTGGTCTTTGAATCTTTCGTATAGGTCGCATTATGAGGATTCTGTAAATAAGGTAAATCGAACAATACAAGATTTTTTGCGATGTTTGTTGGATGCTTGTAGACAAGCGCCTTACCCACCAGAGTTGGTACCCGATAGGTACGAGCAGTTAATGGAGGCAGTTGAAAAGGGTGGAATTACCAATAAAGTTACGCTTGAGCGCATTCCGCGCACATCAGTGTGGATGAAGTTGGGTGGGGAGTCAAAATATTACAATGGTATGTTTTTGGGCGAGGGGGAGGTAATCCCATTGGGTTTTGCCGAAGACTATGTTGCTTTTAACCCTCCGCGCGGAATTGAGAAAGACCGTGCCTGGTTCGGTACATCAGGTAGTTTTGATCCTCTATTTGTAGAGATGATAGATTCAATCCAGCGTTATATGCTTTTAGCTACAACGAACGGTTGGCATTGGCATTGGCGATCTTTTGCGCGTGCAAAGGATATTAGAGATAGATTGGACAGGAGCGAAAATTTTTCTGAGTCAAGGAATTTGTTCGTTGAGGAAAGATCCGCCATGTCGGCTATTTCAGATTTGCCTATTGCGCAGCAAGCAGAATTCATCGGTATTTTTTATGAGGGGTATGATGAATATCATGTCAAACGCAAACAAAAAGGACTCTGTTTAAGTGATTATCCTCGAGATGCGAGCGATCAATATGCCATATTTTTGCAAGGCAACATACTCTATGGTGTATGTTTAAAAAATGGTTCGCATGGGGTAACTCCTGAAAACCGAACTTCTGACTGGAAAGAATTTCTCCTTTGTGCTGGGCAGACATATTCACCATTAGTGTACTCACCGGTTGAGAAGGAATAAGAGGCAGCTTAATTTAGCTTGACTTTTTTTCTCAATTTGATATGATTTGCGTACCTTACGCACTTCAACCGTGTTTTTCATGGCGCTAGCTCCGCTAAAGAAGAATGCAATTTTGTCTATTTAACGTAATTATGAGAAAGTACGAACTCTTGTTAATTTTGCCCGGAACTTTGGATGACACCGAAGCCGAGAAAAAATCTAATGAAATTCTTGAATTGGTAAAAAGTAACGCCAAAAGCGTTAATATTAGTCCTATCGGAAAAAATCGTTTAGCTTACCCGGTGCGCCAGATTCGCTACGGATATTTTTATACCATCGTTTTTGAAGCTGAAACCAAAGGTTTACAGATTTTGCAGAAAAAATTATCTCTGATGCGTGATCTTATTCGAGCCATGGTTACCCATTTCAATTCCGATGTTAAAGTTGAACAAAAAATTGCTTACTCCGCCGACACCTTGCTTATTCGGCAAGATGATCAGGAAACTGCTGATGGAGAACCAAGCCAGCCAAGACCAGAAGTAAAAGCCGAAAAAGCGGTAGAAATGCCGGCAGAACAAATAGTTGAAGAACAGCCGGTTGCCCCAGCTCCAGTCAAAAAAACCGTCAAGAAAGCTGTAGAAAAAACTGTCGAAAAACCTGTGTCAGCCGAAAAAGCTGAAAAATCAGAAAAAGCAGACAAACCAAAAACCACCAAAAAGAAAGCTGCTCCAGCCCTCACAGAAGCTGAAATAAGCAAAAAACTTGATGATATTTTAGAAGGAACCAATATTATTCCCGGAGTCTAAAATATTCGTTTGCGTACATTTTCTACCCTGAAAGTGCGCGCCAAGTCATTCTTCATTTACTTACCCTATGGACCTCAATCGTGTCATGATTATCGGACGGCTTACGCGTGATCCGGAGCTCCGGAGTCTTGCCACCGGTCGTTCGGTTTCCTCATTTTCAGTAGCCACTGGTCGCGCTTGGACTGATGCCAATGGTCAAAAACAAAAACAAACCGAATTTCATAATGTTGTGGCCTGGGCAAAATTGGCGGAAATCGCCAGCCAGTATTTGCGCAAAGGGGCAAAAGTATATGTGGAAGGTCGTCTCCAAACTCGTGATTGGACCGCCCAAGATGGTACCAAACGTACTCGCACCGAAATCGTGGCAGAAAATCTTATTATGCTTGATGCCAAAGGTGCTGTGAATTCTGGAACTGATGCAGCGCCATCGTTTCAGGATATGAACAATGGCTCACAAAACGATGAAGTCATCGAAGAAGAGATCAAAATTGAAGATATTCCATTTTAAAAAATTATCTATTTTATGTTTGTTCAAAACAGAAACAACAATAATGCTAAAAAAACTATCGTACGCTCTTGTTATTACTGCATCCATAATACAGCTGTCGTCGATTACAAAGATGTCGGCACATTGCGCCGGTTTGTTTCTTCTTATATGAAGATCGCTCCGCAGCGCCGCAGTGGACTTTGTTCCAAACACCAGCGCCAAGTTGCGAGTGCCATCAAACGCGCCCGCCAAGCTTCCATGATGCCATATTTGGCTCGTTAATTATTGAGTATGTCAGAAAGATTGTCAGAAGGTGCTAGATTAGGATTTGACGGGCTTTCTTTGGAAGAATTAAAAGCTTTTAAAACACATTTAGATACTATTTCAAGGCTACACGAACAACTTCCTCGATTAATAGAAGCAATAACACGTTTAATGAAAAAACCGGAATTTAAACTACTTATTCAAGCCGGGAAAGGTCAAGACAATCGAACGGAAGAAGAAAGACGACAAGAAGTCACCTTTATCCAGTCTGCGCAAGAATTGGCGCGAGCTTTAACTGAAAATCAAGATTTTAAAAGTTTGGCACAGCTGGTAGACAGCATTCGGTTTGTGGGTGCTGAAAAGAAATAATTAAAAATCGCCGTTTCGGCGATTTTTTTAAAAGCATAATATGTTAGAAACGAGATTTTTACCATCTATTCCTGCCAGTGAGTGTATCGCTCCAGCAAAAGAAAATTCTCACGAAGTAGTGAGTTTGCTTGCGAATGAACTTGGCACGGCTCTTTTGGGGATGGAAACGGCAAAGTCGTGGCAGAAGCTACTGTCGTGTGTAGAGGCTATAAATGAGTGTTTTGCGCGCGAGCTTAATGTGCGCTCGGCAGTGACGCTAGAGACAAGCCCAGAAGCTTTGGTAAACACAAGAGTTGTTTCTTATTATGATTATCGGCTGCGGTTACAGCAAGAATTGTTGACCTGTCGTAATAAATTGAGTGGTTATGGACGAATGGCCATTTCCCTACCCGATTTGCGTATCTTGCTACTACCACAATTGAATCAGATAAATAAGACATGGAACCAATTGATGGCCCAAACCAACCGGCCAGCACCTAATGATGGGCCGTTTATTCCGCCGCCAGTGGTTACAGCAAGAGGTGTGGTAGCTACTCAGTTTGGGAAATATTGAAAAGGTTTTAAATGGGATAATTTTAGAGAATATATTGGTTTTTTAAACCAGTTTAAAAACTCTTTGTAGTTTTAATAGGGTATGTCTACCTGGAAACAGCTTAAAGACAATCCACGACTCAAAAAACATTATATCGACCGAACGGTTGTTTTGCGTTCCATTCGTGAATTTTTTTGGTCGCTGGGTTTTTTAGAAACTGATACTCCGGTTGCAGTAAAATTACCCGGACAAGAGCCGTATTTGCACCCAATACCGGTTGATTTTCATGATCCGGAGGGAAAATTTGAACGGTTCTACTTGCATACTTCTCCGGAATTTTCACTCAAAAAACTCCTAGCCGCCGGATTTGAGAAAGTATTTTACATAACCAAATGCTTTCGTGACCGCGAAGAATTTGGTACGGAGTTTGCCACGCACAATACGGAATTTACCATGATTGAATGGTACCGGGCCCCCGGAACCCTGGAAAATATTATGGATGATACAGAAGAACTGTTTAAATATGTGGGGAAACAACTGAGTGTAAGTGAGTTGATATATAAAAAGGCTCAAATTCCATTTACCTGCAATTGGGACCGGTGGACCATGAAAGAGACGTGGCAAAAATTTTTAGGGGTGAATTTGGATGAATATTTAGCAATTGATGCTCTAAAAACCCTGGCAGTACGTTTAGGGTATGAAGTATCGCCGAGTGATCAGTACGAAGACGTGTTTTTTAAGATTTTTTTGAACGAAATTGAGCCAAAACTGGGGTTTGAACGGCCGGTTTTTATTTATAATTACCCAAAAAGCATGTGTTCGCTCTCGCGAGTTTGTGCGAGCGATAATCGTTATGCGGAGCGTTTTGAGCTGTATGTGGCTGGGCTCGAACTCGCGAATGCCTTTGGTGAACTTACCGATGCAAGCGAGCAAAACCGGCGACTTGAGGAAGATAAAGCCTTGCGTAGCAAACTTGGTAAGCCAACCTGGGCGGTTGACCCGGATTTTATTGGGGCCCTTGAGTCTGGGATGCCAAATGCCGGAGGTATTGCCCTCGGCGTCGACCGTATGGTAGTATTATTTACCGGAGCGCACGGGCTCAATGAAGTGATTTTTGAGACCGTGGCCGAACAATTAGAATTTTAATTTTTGAATACTATGTCCGAACAAGAGCGAGGAGTGTCGTTAGAAAAAAGATCTGCCCCTCCTCGAGAAAAAATAAACCGCGAAGAATTGGAAGTAAGGCTAAAAACCGGAAAATTAGAAAATTTGGATCTGCGGGTAATGGATCTACGTGGGTTAAATTTTGCACAAACAAAATGCATAAACGTAGATATTGGGGAAGCAGATTTGGCCGAAGTAAACATGAAAGCTTCGGTGTGGGAAGACTGTATTTTTTCAGCTAGAGAACCTTACTATGATGAGGCAAATGAACCTGTTTTTCCGCAAACACAACTCAGTGAGACGTCGCTTGTGGGAGCGCATATTGTTTTTACCGAAACCTTGCCTGACCGAGCAAAAAGATTTGCGGCGTTAGCAACAGGTGAAGGGTGGAGCCTCGGAGAAATGGGTGCGCTGCATAATTGTGTTCTTGCGAACGCAAATTTAAGGGGTCTTGTACTCACAAATGTAGATTTTGGTGGTCAGGAACAGATGGTGGCACAAGTTGATATGTCTGATTTGAGTGGAGCAATCCTGGAAGGTTGTGGATTGCAAGGTTTAGATTTAAGCCACTCGATTATTAGAAACATTCGTATTGTTCGACCGTTTAGTCTAGAGGGTTGTACGATAAACGAAGCGCAGGTCGAAGATTTTTATAACGGCTTAGAGTTAACGGAAACATCTCGTTTGGCATTGCAAGAAGCAACGGCCACTTATGGAAAAGCTGATGCTTTACAAAAATTATGCGGAATTAACATATTTTAATTTTGAATTTATGGCTTCAACATCAGATATTCGTAAAGGAGCGGTAATTAAACATCAAAATGATTTGTTTGCGGTAGTGGATGCTCAGCACGTTAACCCGGGAAAAGGTGCGGCTTTTGTGCGTACGCGCATGAAGAATTTGGGCAACAATAAAGTAATCGAAATTACCTACAAAACATCAGAAACCGTGGATATTGTAAGTGTGCAATTTCAGACCATGCAGTATTTGTACAAAACCGGCGACAATTATGCCTTCATGAACATGGCGGACTATAGCCAGATTGAAATGAATGGTGATCTTATTGGTGATGAGGGAAAGTATCTTAAAGAGGGGATTGATGTGGTAATTGGTTTGTACCAAGAGCTGCCGGTCAGTATTCAACTGCCGAAAAAAATTCAGTATAAAGTGGTGGAAGCGCCACCGGCTGTAAAAGGTGACAGTGCCAGTGGTAATGTTACCAAGGAAATCGTCCTCGATAATGGTTTGGCCATTCACGCACCGATTTTCATTAAAGAAGGCGAAGAGATTTTGGTAAATACCGAAACCGGGGAATATTCAGCAAGAGCGTAGTTAATTTATGCCCTTAGGTCAAGACTTAGATATACATCGTGATGTGCCGCAAGGTGTTGGTGCGATTGTTGATTCAATTTCTCGACAAGAAATTGAATATTTTAAATCTATTTTAGATCGAACTCAAATAACCGATGCTCAGAAAGAAAAGATGATGCCTTTGTTTGAATATTTTTTTGCAAAACTTGGTGCGAAAATTACAGAAGATGATCAAATGGCGAGCAAGCATTTGGATATAAAAATGCAGGAAAGGCTGAAAGTAAAAATAAGAAAGTTTTTACAAATTTCTTACCCGGATATGGTGTATGCTACGGGGGGTAGCAGTGTTACTTGGGAGATGTTACGAAAAGAAGACGTGGGAAAATTTCTTCCAGAAAAAGAACCTGAGAAAGGCGACCCAAAAGAAGTATATGAAGAAAATGTGAAACGTTTCGTAGAAAAAATTATTTCTGAAATTAGTTCAGGTACAATTTCTGAAGCAGATGAAAAACAATAAAACCTCCTGGTAGGAGGTTTTATTGTTTTTAGGTACCTGCTTCATCATCCCAATCATCATCGTCTTCAGTGCCTTTGGCGGCCTGTTCTTCGTCTGCATCTTCGTCGTCCCAATCATCATCGTCATCCGAGTCATCTGAGGCGAATAAAGAGGTGCTCAGAAGCGTGTCTTCAAGCATCATACGTATAAAATGTATAAATATTCACTGGTAATGGGAACCAGAGGTAGGACTAAGTTTAAAATACTTGGGGCAGAGCGTCAAGAGTAGGGCTGTGGAAATAGGTGAGTATGAGCCAGGTGGCACCGATGTGGAGAGTAAAAATAATCAGCAAGGGAATAAAAAAAACTCCTTTTTGCCGTTTGTGGCGAAAAAATTGTGTGGCCGCGAGTGCTCCCGCCGATCCACCGCAGAACGCCAAGAGCAGGAGGGTTCGTTCGCGCACGCGGCGGTGACCGGTAACGGCAAAAGATTTATCAGCCCCATACACCCCAAAGGTTAGGGTATTGAGGATAATAAGGTATGCCAAAAAGATGATTTGGCCGACGGATAAAGAGTGGAGAATGATAGTAAATAGGTTCACAGATGAGGAATATTGACTTTTTTTGGTTTGTTTATTATACTAAACTTCGAAATTTAAAACCAACGCAAGTGTTATTTACTCAGGTAAATAAACTCCTCGTTCAAAAAAATTTTTTCGTTCGTTCACTGCGGGTGTCATATAACGGCTATTATCCCAGTTTTCCAAACTGGTGACAGGGGT
>CAYOFO010000042.1:0-4421 GCA_964403325.1 uncultured Gammaproteobacteria bacterium
CTGCTTCTTCCTTGCTTCTAGCTCTGCTTCTAGCTCTGCTTCTAGCTCTGTAAAACTATTAAGAATTTTGACAATTTCTTCTTGGACTGTGAGGGGTGGGAGAGGGATTTTAATTTTGGAAAAACGCTTTTTGGAGACATTAAATCTCGTCACTCCACTGGCAGTTTTTGCAATCTGTTTCCTCATTTGCTCATCCCTAAACAAATATTTAGAAAACTCGGGTAATAATAAATTAGCGTTATTAAAACGAAAACCGAAACAAAAACTATTGAGGTATAATGGCTCATCGGTATTCTTAGTTAAAACAGATGACATCCCGCACTCATTCGGCGTTTCCGATGATCCTGTAAACAAAACATCACCGTATTCGATTTTGTTTTGGTTCTCATCCTCACTTACTTTTACAAAAGTATTAATGTCAGTGTTTACTGCAATGTTTGAAAAAATATTCATATAGGTAACAAATTTTGCGTTACCATTACTGAAATCATCCTTACTCTTTCCAGACAATCCGCCGTAAAAATCACCGAGTTCGCCCAACTCCTTAAACTCTACCCCACTTGGGCAGAGTTCAGAGATTAGTTTTTCGATTTTTGATGAGTGAGTCTTCATGTAAATTACAGTTTCTTTATGATCTCATCAGCCAAGGACTCAAGTAGCGGAAAGTTTGCAGTTAGTCCACTTTTAGTAGGCGCAAAATCATTTGCCAGTTTATTTTTAACGTCTTCAATAAACTTTTCAGCGTCTGATCTATTAGTTTGATAAAGGTATGACTTCATTTGACCAACAAAGGGTACATTTTCGTCCAAAACAATATTACAGTCTGCTACAGAGTAGTGATTTTGATACAGCTCCTTAAACTTTGATTCAACATAGTTTTTACCAAGTGTATCCTCGATTGTACCATCCGCTACAATACCACCAACCAAATCTCGAATGGTAAATACATTGTTTACTGAATACGAACCGCCAATACGAATTATTTTTGTTTTGTATGCTTTGCCGCTAGTGTCATCATCAACTACCACTAATACAGAAATATCAACATCATTTAGTTTTGATGCCAGAGTATCCACATTGCTTCCATGTCCGTTTGTAATACCAACCTGGTTTGTACCTTTTAGTGCTAAGGTTTTCTGAATCAATACTTTATCTGAAGCACCTTCGACAAGAATGCTGTGTGGATTCAGCAAGTCCCTGTAGACCTCAAGACCGAACGCCTCACGGAGAACCTCATCATCAATAATATCTGTATGAGCATCAATGTGAATTTTTTCCGTCAGAGCTGATCCGTTTTTCTTAATAATGATATGTCGCTCTTTCTTTTTTTTATCAACTAAAAATGGTGAATGTGTTGATACAAAAAGATAATTATTGATTCCGATTCGCAATAGTTCTTTACTCAAGTCACGAATACCAGACGGGTGCAGATGCGCCTCTGGCTCATCAATTAGAATGAGTTGATTCTTACGCTGTGAATGTTTACTTTCAATTGATAACGATAGAATAAGAGAAAGAAAATGACGAGCACCCTCACTTCTTCCGTCTATAGGCAATCGGTCATGCTTATTTTCTTCTCCCGTGTCTTTAATAGACAAAGTGAACTGCCCTGTCTCCGTTATATCAACAACAACGTCTATATTGTGCTTCCAAACTTCTTTAACGTATTTATTTAGTTCATCTTCCAACTTGCTACGCAATTTACTTCTTTGTGTTCCATTTGGAACGGTGGCAACAACAGCTTGTATTGCATCTTCCTTTTCATATCCAGCCAATAGAAAAATGTTTTTAAGTGCGGGCTTAGTTGTAATATCTTGAGCAAAAGAATTTAAATCTTCTGTGGAAATCAAATATTCTGGTGACGGCTTCCAATACGAAACGGATGGTTCATGTTTAGAAATTATTGATTCAATTTTATCTGAAAAGTAAGACTTAAAGTTTTCAACTGTAAGTTCTTCAAAAGCATCACCTTCTTTTGTCTTACTAATTTTAAAAACATTTACCTGTACCTGTTGTCCTGTGTTATTGTTAAAAGTTTTTTGGGTTTTGCTCACAAAGAGACCCTGTGTGAGCTTTTTTATTTCAAAATCATAAGACTCATTAAACGTGGTATCACCGCGCTCTAGGTAGACATTCTTTACAATATCTGAGATCTCAAAATTCAATAGATCGCCGCCTTCAATTTTAGTTTTTAAACCATTAGCGCAAGTATACTTCTCTTCAAATTCCAAATAGTACCAAAGATCGACAGGGTTGTTTCCCTCGTCTTTTTGGTTATGCAGGCTGTAGTAGTCGTACTCTTTATCTGGAGTTTGTAAAAAAGACATTGCGTCAAGCACATTACTTTTTCCAGATTCGTTAACACCTAGAAGCAGAGTGGTGTAGCTCGTGCCGTACTTTTTAATATCGAATTCGAGTGAATCGATTGATTTATAGTTTTCAATTTTAATTTTGGTAAGTTTCATAGATTATTTTTATTTTTCAATATCCGCCACAATCTCATCAATCGCCGTACGAAGTTCATTTTGTCTTGCCACAATCTTCGCAATTTTTGCATTAAGCGTGGTGATGTCCACCACTTCGCGCGTATCCTCGCCCACCACATAACTTGAAACAGCGATATTGTAGTCGTTCTCGGCAATGGTTTTATTATCAACGAGTTTGGCAAAATACTCAGCATCTTTACGAGCGGTGAAAGCACCCAAAATCTTTTTACGATTTGCGTCGCTCAATTTGTTTTTATTGCCACCACGGACAAACTCGGCAGAGGCATCAATAAAAAGTGTTTTATTATCTTTCTTGCTCTTTTTGAGCACAATAATACAAGTGGCGATGGTAGTACCAAAAAAGAGATCGGGCGGAAGTTGAATCACCGCATCGACATAATTGTTATCTACCAAATACTTTCTTATCTTCCCCTCCGCACCACCACGATAGAGCACGCCCGGAAATTCAACAATCGCCGCCGTGCCACTGGTAGAGAGCCACGAAAGCATGTGCATCGTAAACGCAAGGTCAGCCTTACTCTTTGGTGCGAGAACCCCAGCCGGAGAAAACCGCGGATCGTTGATAAGGAGCGGGTTAGCATCCCCCTCCCAATGGATGGAATACGGCGGGTTGGAAACGATGGCGTCAAATGGTTCATCGTCCCAATGTTTAGGATCTATCAGCGTATCGCCGTGAGCGATATCAAAATGATTGTAGTTAATATCGTGCAAGAACATGTTGATACGGCAGAGGTTGTAGGTGGTGAGATTGATTTCTTGCCCATAGAAACCTTGTCGAACATTTTCTTTGCCGAGGACTTTGGCGAACTTGAGGAGCAGCGAGCCAGAACCGCAGGCTGGATCGTAGACCTTATTTACTTCTGTTTTGCCAACCGTAGTGATTTCCGCCAGAAGCTCGCTGACTTCTTGGGGGGTGTAGAACTCGCCCCCGGACTTGCCAGCGTTTGAGGCGTACATGGTCATGAGGAACTCATAGGCATCACCAAAGGCATCAATAGTGTTGTCGGAGTAATTGCCCAGACGAAGGTCGCCAATAGATTCAAAAAGTTTGGTGAGTTTTTGATTGCGTTTTTCTACCGTGCCACCCAGTTTGTTGGAGTTCACATCAAGGTCATCAAACAAGCCTTTGATATCATCTTCGCTGTTTGCGCCCTTTGCCGAATTTTCAATGTTACGAAAAACGGTAGTAAGCGTTTCGTTCAGGTTGGCATCGTTGCGGGCATTCTTGCGAACATTTACAAAAAGCTCACTTGGTAAAATATAAAATCCTTTGTAGATTACTGTTTCCTTGCGCCCAAATTCTGCTTCTTTGTCAGTAATTTTTGCATAATCAAATTTTTCTTTTCCAGGAACACGGCGTTCATCGGCGTTGATGTAGTTAGTAAGGTTTTCGCTGATAAAGCGATAAAAGAGTATTCCCAGCACATACTGCTTGAAATCCCAGCCATCCACACTGCCGCGCAAATCGTTGGCAATCTGCCAAATCGCACGATGGAGTTCTGATCGCTCTTGCTCTTTGGTCATATTTAAATGCGGTTCTTTGTTGCTCATGCAATTATTTCTTTTTTAGTTCTCAAAAATTCCTTCATTTTAAGCCAATTTAATACTATCATACTACCATAATCATCTACCGTTTTCAACAACCAAAACCCTCCCAAACAAGCCCTACTTGGACACTCCGACATCAAAACCACCATGCGTTACTCGCACATTGCCCCGACCACTTTAGTCGAGGGCGTAGACATGCTCAAACGAAGTTTGCCAACATTTTGGACACAGGGTGGACACAAGAATAGAAAAACAGAAATTCACAAGCTGCTAAAACAACTCTCCTCTGCCAAAATTTTGGCTTAAAAAACAAAAAATAGAGACTACTCTCTATTTTACATTCCGTGTAGGGATTATCGTAACAGT
>CAYOFO010000042.1:4431-11035 GCA_964403325.1 uncultured Gammaproteobacteria bacterium
GCGACTTCTTTTGGACCCAAGAGCTTATTCCCATCATCAGTCCAGTAAAAAACGTAAGCGGAATTAAGATGCAGAGCGGGTAAAGGACAACGTCGTCAAGCAACTCGTTACGCAATTGTATATAAGAAGCATTACCGGCTGCCTCAAGCCCAGTGAACTCTTGAAAAATCATACATCGAACTAAGAGAAGACTAATCCAGCCACCTAGTAGAAGACCTAAGATAAATTGACGATAACGAAACATATGTACTGTAGCTTTTAAAAAATAATTTTCATTTCATCTTTTTAAGTATAACAAAATACACCACTTTTGAGTAGTGGTGTTCTGCTAAGTAGCCCGTACGGGAATCGCACCCGTCTTTCCGCCGTGAGAGGGCGATGTCCTAACTGATAGACGAACGGGCCAAGTATACTTGGCGCTACCATATTTAATCAAAAACAGCGGAAAAAGTCAATGAGTTGGATGAGAACATTGAGTTTGAATTATGAATAACGAATTATGAATTAAGTATTGAGTTGCGAGCTTAAAGCTGGGAGCTTTGAGAAAACTTTGCCGTCGATTGTTTTTATGCCTGCTAGCAGGCAGGTTACTTTGTTCCTCGCCATAACAACGAGCAAAAAAGTTTAAATCTAACAGCTAAAAGCTCACACCTAAAAGCTTAAAAATGTATTTTTTTACCTATATTTTGTACCTTGTTTACCTTTCCAACCACTTCGCCTCTTGTCGCACCAAAAGCTCGGGAGCTTGCATAGGTTCAGCCATAATTTCTTTCACTATTTTTTCCATCCGCATACTTTGGGAGCCTTTTACCAAAACAGTGTCTCCGGTTCGCAGTTTTTCTTGCAAAAATCGCCCGGCGCTTACGCTATCGTCAAAACAAGCTACGGCATTTTCCGCCAAGCCATTATCACGAGCGGCCGCGGCTGTTATTTTTGACAAAGCTCCCACGGTTATTAAGTAATCAATCCCATTTTTTACCACCCATTCCCCCACCTCACGATGAACCTGCTCCGCCACCCCACCCATTTCCAGCATATCACTCAGAACAGCATATTTTTTTCCCAATGTTTGTAAGCCCCCCAAAGTACCCAGGGCCGACTTAGCCGCATCAGGACTAGAATTATACGTATCATCTATAATTAAGGTCTTTTTGATACCCACAATGAGCCGCATATGCCCGGCTAAAGGTTGGTGATGCTGGAGCTGTGCTACGCCTGCTGGCAAATCTATACCTTGGGTAATACCAACAGCGAGCCCGGCCAAAACCGCCGGGATGGCATGCGCAGCAATTACACCCGATAAAAAAACCGACACTTTTTTTTCTTGATACGCTACAAAAAAACTAATTCCAACCGGCAAATTATTTTCATCATACTTAATATTTACTTCACTCGCCTGCAGATCTGCCTCTTCCCCAAAACCATAGGTAATAATATGCGCACTCGTCTCAAACATCACTTTTTTTACCTCGGCATTATCGCTATTCATTACCGCAAAGCCATTTTTTGGCAAATGCGTAATCATGACTTTTTTTTCATTGGCGATATTTTGGATCGTCTTAAAATATTCCGTATGCGCATGAGAAATATACGTCAAAACACCCACATCGCATGGTGCCAAATCCGTTAAATATTTAATATCGCCCAAGCGATCCGCTCCCATCTCGAGCACCAAAATTTGCGGATAATTATTGTCTTTTTTAACAAAAATCTTTACAGTCTGAAAAAAAACTTGCAACCAGCCAAACACCCATTTACCGGGACTTTTTTGCGTGCCAATAATGGCGAGCGGAACACCAATTTGGTTGTTATAATTTTTGTAAGTCGAACGAACTTGAAATTTTGCGCTTAAAACTAAGGCGATTGCTTCTTTGGCGGAACTTTTGCCAACCGAACCGGTAATTCCAATAACTTTTGGTTGATATTTTTTAAGGATTGTCTGCGACAAATAGCGCAAAACACAAAAAAGATATTTTTCCATATTAACGTTGCTCAGGAATACTATAATACTGCATGGCAAACTGCATCACATCACGAAAGACTTCGGCAGTGGTGGAGTCGGACCATAAACGATTTGGCTCTTCATAACGAATCGCCACGGCAATCGGATCATCGCCACCTACCGGACCAAAACCCGTAAATGTATGGTTTGTTTTATTAACATCATACCCCCCGGGGACAGGAATCTGCGCCGTTCCGGTTTTTCCGGCCATATAATAATGCTCCAACCGGCCATGGAGCTTATAGGTCTTTTCCACGACCGAAACCAACATGCCCGACAAAAGTTTGGCAGCATTTTCTGACATCACCTGATTCACAAGTTGGGGTGATGTTTTTTCTGTCTTACCGTCAGCATGTTGAATTTCTTCAATAATATAGGGCTTAAATAACCGACCCCCATTGGCAATAGCCCCATAAGCCGCCGCCAATTGGAGCGGGGTTACCGTAATGGCTTGTCCAAATGAGGCGTTGGCAAAATAAATTTCCGGCTTTAAAGATAGGTTTTTTATATTACCGCCCACCTCCGTATTGAGTGGGATACCCGAAGCGGTGCCAAAACCAAATTTTTCAACATATTCACGAAATTTTTCCGGACCAATTTTTTTTTCCACCCAAGCTGCTCCCGTATTCACCGAATTTTCCAGCACTTGCGTCATAGAAATAGTACCATAACATTTTCCCAGGGCATTCTTCACTTTTTTCCCACTAATAATCCATTGACATGGATCAGTAAACAAAGTATTTGGACTGACCAAGCCTAAATCTAAACCCATAGCCATGGTAATTGGCTTAAAAACCGAACCTGGCTCATACGGGTCAAAAATCGTACGGTTATTATAACTCGAAATATCATTTACCTTAGAGTAGGTATTCGGGTCAAAATCCGGAAAACTACACATCGCCAGCACAGAGCCGGTCTTAGCATTCATCATCACCATCGAAGCTGATTTGGCGCCAAATCTTTCAAAACCTTCCTGGAGCCGAGCGCAGGCCTTGTACTGTAAACTGCGGTCAATGGTCAGCACTAGGTTATTGCCATTTACAGCCGGCTGAATCTGCCTTTGCGCAAGTGTGATCCAACTGCCGAGCGCTCCTTTTTCTCCTTCAATAAAACCGCTTGTACCCGCCAACGAACTATCTTTATACCCTTCAAGTCCATACTTCCCTGTTATTTTCCCGTTATCATCAAATGAGGTAAAACCAATCACACTCGCTGCCAAATTATTTTCTGGATAAAACCGATAACTCTGGGGCGTAAAATAAAAACCGGTGATATCTAAAGCTTTTATCTTTTCCATGGTTTCAATATCTACTTTTTTCTCTATCACCTCATATTTATCGTTTTCTTTGGAAAGTTTTTTAAGTATTTCGGCTTGGCGTGCTTCGTCATACTGTAAAATGGCTGCAAGAGATTGCACAACGCTTTTTTTATCAGCCGTAATATTTTGAGGGACGGCAAAAAAAAGGTAATACTCGCGATTTATAGCTATGGGAAAAATTTCTTTGGTCCGTGTATCTTGAACCGAAATAATCCCTCGTTCGGCATGAAGTTTTTTGTACATTTCATGTGAATTGGATGCAAACAGGGTGTAATAATTATGGTTAACAATCTGTAAAATAAACAACCGAACTACAATCCAAACCATCAGCACCAAAAAGCACCAGGCTAAAACACGCAGCTGTGGATGTTCGGATTTTTTTTTATGCATCATACAATCTTCGAAGAGCAATACGAAAAGAATTATATAATTTTTGGCTTTTTTTAGCAAACAAAAAATCCGCTTAACGCGGATTTAAAGTTTATGGTATCAACTCACACCAATTAATTTTTTCCCCTTTCTTAACCTCACGCATTCGAATAAAATGATTCTGAACACCGTTTGTTCCATGCAATTGAGAGTAAACAAGATAGTTTTTACCCTTACCATCAACTACTAATTTTCCAATGCACCAACCATATTCGGGCGCATTATTAGGATCATATTTTTTACTTGCTGCCGCCACTTGCTTTGCGACATCAGGAAATTTATCACAAATATCTGGATAAATATCTCCAACATGGTTGGCAAACTCAGAAATGCATTTAAACTTCGGGAGCATTTCCCGCCCTGGTTCGTTACAACCTAATGCTAAAGTTAGAAGACCTACTCCTATTTCTCTTCTCATATTTTTAATTCAGCTATTATTTACATCCCCTTTGCTTTTCGTCTGGCTTCGTTTTCGTTGAGAATAACTTTGCGGATACGGATATTTTGTGGGGTTACTTCTACCAATTCATCGTCACCAATATATTCTAAAGATTCTTCCAAATCCATAATATGCGGTGTGTTAAAATGCTCCGCCGAACCATCACCCTTGGAGCGCATGTTCGAGAGCTGTTTAGTTTTACAAACATTAATGCGCAAATCGCCACCGCGGTTGTTCTGACCAACTACCTGGCCTTCATAGACCTGTACATTTGGGCCAATAAACAACTCCCCTCGATCCTGCACGCCCAGTAAACCATACAGATTACTTTCGCCGGTTTCGTGGGCCACGAGTGATCCTTGGTTACGTTCTTTCCAGTTGCCTGGATCTTCTTCGTAATCAAAGAACATGGTGTTCATAATACCCAAACCCTTGGTATCCGTTAAAAACTCTGTGCGGTAACCGAACAACCCACGCGTTGGGATTACAAACTCGAGAAAAGCTGTACCGTTTTCCGTACGCATATCTTTTAAGAGACCGTGTCGGCCACCCATTTTTTGGATAACCACTCCCGAGTAGATCTCAGGCACTTCAATAAAAATTTGGTCATGTGGTGAAAGTTTTTTGCCATCCACTTCTTTCATAATTACCTGTGGACGAGATACCTGAAATTCATAACCTTCACGGCGCATACGTTCAATAAGAATCGCCAGGTGCAGCTCACCGCGCCCGGACACAATCCAATCGCCTGTTTCGCCATCCTCGGCTTTCATAGCTACATCATTTTCCATTTCTTTGAAAAGACGCTCACGAATTTGGCGGGAAGTACTATAATCACCCTCTTTACCGGCAAATGGTGAATCGTTTACGGCAAACGTCATTTTAACGGTTGGCTCATCAATATGAATGGTTGGGAGTGCAACCGGATTTTCCACCGAAGCGATGGTATCACCAATGCTGACCTCCGGGATTCCGGCGAGCGCGAGTACATCACCGGCACTGGCGTCTTTAGCTTCCACACGCTCCAAACCTTCAAATGTTAAAAGTGCGGTTAAGCGAAATTTTTTCTGAGCACCGGTGCGGGAAATATGCATTACTTCCTGGTTGGCTTTAATGGTTCCGTTGTAAATACGACCAATGGCGATACGGCCTTTATAATTATCTGCAACCGTAGACACTACCAACATTTGGAGTGGAGCCGCTGGATCACCGGTTGGTGCAGCCACATTTTGCAAAATACTTTCAAAAATTGGGGCAATGTCAGTCATGGCCTCTAAATTTGGTTCAAGCCCGGCTTTACCGTTTTTCGCGGAAGCATACACCACTGGAAAATTCGCGATTTCGTCGCTTGCACCGAGCTCGAGGAAAAGTTCGAGAGTTTTATCAAGCACATACTGAATACGAGCATCTGGTTTATCAATTTTGTTTACCACCACAATCACGCGCAACCCCATCTTAAGAGCTTTTTTGAGCACAAAACGAGTTTGGGGCATCGGGCCTTCTTTGGCATCAACCAAGAGCAGACAGCCGTCTGCCATTTTAAGCACACGTTCCACTTCTCCACCAAAGTCCGCATGTCCAGGAGTATCAATAATATTGATTTTGGTGTCTCCCCACACTACCGACGCGTTTTTTGAGAAAATAGTAATACCGCGCTCGCGCTCCAGGTCATTACTATCCATAATGGTCGTAACTTGATCCAAGTCTTTGTTAAGTTTGGTTTTAGATTGGCGCAGCAAGGCATCAACCAAAGTAGTTTTTCCGTGGTCAACGTGAGCGATGATGGCGATATTACGAATATTCATACGAAATTGAGACAGTTTTAAGTATCAGATTGTGGTGAACAAACTGGACTTTTTTTAAAAAAAATAACTTATTAATCTAAAGATTAGCTAAACAAAAAATCTGCTTTTAAGCAGAAATTTTATTTCTTGACCTTAAGTTACCACAAACCCTCATAAAAATCAAGGCGTCAAAGCTGATAGACAAAGTTTAAAATTTTTTATTAATGCAGACCAACCTGTACAGCCAACAAACCACTTGGAACCCATATTGAGCCCGCTGCCTCTGGTTTTCTTTCTGCCATTGCTGAAAGAAGCAAACCTACTGTAGGATATTTAGGAAGAAGAGGTAAACGAGCTACTAAACCTCCACCAATTTCTAATTCAAGCCCTTTTTTATCTCTCCACAAAGCTCCACCTGTTATAGCAGGCCCTAATTTTAACCAGTCAAAATCTTTTTCCAAAGAGGCAAAAAAACCTGCGCCAATAGCCCCATTTATTTCTGGTCGGCTTGAAAATTTTGCCAATATATCCAGAGCAAGATGAATATCATACTTACCGTATCTACTTTTCCCATGATAAACGCCCTCTGGCCCTAGAGCCAAAGAAATTTGTCCATGAGTATCTGCCCCAAC
>CAYOFO010000043.1:0-10820 GCA_964403325.1 uncultured Gammaproteobacteria bacterium
CTTTTGTTTTTTGAGCGAGCTCATCTAAAATTTCGCCCATAATTTTTCCGCCTTTGTCGATCCAATCCATTTCTTCAGGTGTTTTTATCCACATACTAAGTTAGTTTTTAGGTGTTAGGTGTTTCAGCGCAGGGCTGATCCGCCTTGGGCGGAAGGTTTTAAGTTATTAAATATGTAATAATTTTTCAATATCTTTTTCTACAACCTCAATCGGCTGCATACCATTGATTTGTTGAAGCAAATTAAGACTGCGATAAAACTCTCGGACTGGGGCTACCGCTTCGTTGCCTTGTTCCTGGATACGTTTTTTTACCACTTCTTCGGCATCATCTTTGCGGGTAATAAGCTCGCCACTGCATTTTGGACATGCTTCCAGAGTTCCACCAATGACTGGCTCGCCACACATCTTGCAAACTCGGCGCTTCCCCAGCCGCACAAAGGACTCTTCGTCGCTGAGGGTTATTTCTACGGTCATCACTTCGGGATCAAGATGTTTCATGGCAAAATATTCCTGGTATTTTTTGGCTTGTTCGACATTTCGGATGGCGCCATCGAGCACAATTCCCTGCCCTTTATCGAGAAAAGTATCCATAGCCCGAAACGCCAGGCGGTAAATAAGCCAATCGGCCACGAGTTTTCCACTCATCATTTCCTGCATCGCCTCACGCTCGTCAGCCGGGGCATGTTCGTCTTTTTGTAAACTGCGCAGCAAATCGCCGGTTGAGATATGGCCATAGCCATATTTTTCCACAATTTTTTTGGCTTGGGTTCCCTTGCCACTACCGGGAATACCGAGGAAGATAATGATTTTTTTCATAGAAAATAATGCTTAGCCACTATAACAAAACTTAAGTTTGTAGGCAAGAAAAAACCTCCGGTAGGAGGTTATTTTTTTACTCACTCTTAGCAATCTTCTTCGTACTATTTGCATAACAACATCCACCATAGTTTGTCGAGGATAAATCTCTTCAATCAAATTCAGCAGATATTAAAATCTATAACCGTCCTTGAAACTACAAATGTCCGCAAGAAGTTATTCAAAGTGTTTTACACTGAAACCTTCATTATTTCAGATTTAGGAGGTAGTAATTGCCCCTGCTCATCCTTCCTCATAACAAAAACATGGCGGAAAGTTTGGCTTTCTTGGCGCTCCAACACTATTCTAACACCCGCAACGGACGGGTCGGCTCTTAGCTCTTGTTCGAAAGAAGGCCCATCTTTTGATAACGCAACGTCGTAAAGATGTTCTTGGCCATAACCTTCGGTAAATAATCTTTTTGCCGCCGCAAAAAATTCCGTATCATTTGCACACTCTTCTTCCTGAGGAGGAGTTAATCGTCCTTGTTCCTTTATTTCTGAATACATATGAGATTTAATTTTATTAACAAAATTGTACACCCTACACCCGATCGTACTCGTGAACTGTGATCTGAGAATCCAGCTGTTTGGCTGTTTCAATGGCCACTGACACCAAAATAAGCAAGCTGGTTCCACCAATACTCAAAGTATTTGTTCCGGAAAAAGCTTGAATTAAGAGCGGTAACAAAGCAATAAAGCCCAAAAATAAAGCGCCAATCAAATTAAGTCTATTCATCGTTCCGGACAAATAACTTTCTGTTTCTTTGCCTGGTCTGATTCCGGGAATAAACCCACCTTGCTTTTGTAAATTTTCAGCAATCTTCTGAGGATGGAAAATAATAGCTGTATAAAAATAGGTAAAGGCAAAGACTAAACCAAAATAGAGCACGTCATAAAAAATCTGATTCTGAAACAGGCGGATTGTTCCGTTTGCCGCATTAACCAACCAGGCACTTTTCGCGTGAACAAAAAATTGCGCAATCATCGAAGGAAAAAGTACCATCGAGATAGCAAAGATAATTGGTATCACACCAGCCATATTCACTCGAAACGGCAAATGAGCGGAAGTACCACCTACCATACGATTACCGCGCACCTGTTTGGCATACGTAACCGGAATATTTCTTTGACCCTCACTCACAAACACTACACTTACAATAGTAAAGAGAACAATGGCTACAAATAACAAATAAATGTAGAGGTCTTGCGGATTATAATTTATAAAAGCATTGCGCATACCTTCAGGTAAAGACGAAATAATACCAGCAAAAATAAGTAATGATACGCCGTTGCCTACTTTTTTCTCGGTAATAAGTTCGCCCAACCACATCAAGAACATCGTACCCGCCGTAATCGTGAGCATGATTGTCACGATGCGTAAGGGCGTTAAATCTGTGAGAACCGGCAAAGATGACTGATTAAGCAAACGAATCATGGCATAAGACTGCAAAAAAGCGAGCGGTACAGTGAGCCAGCGAGTATACATACTTATTTTTTGCTGTCCCGATTCTCCTTCTTGACTCATTTCTTCCCAACTTGGAATAATCATGGTCAACAGCTGAGTTACGATTGATGCTGTAATATAAGGACTTACCCCGAGCATGACAATCGAAAAATTTTTGAGTGTTCCACCAGAAAATAGGTTAAGTAGGCCAAAAATTTGATTATTCTCAAGGAAAGAGCGTAAATTGGTCACATTTACTCCCGGAATGGGAATATGAGCAACCAAACGAAAAATAACCAACATGGCTATGACAAACAAAATTTTGTTACGCAATTCTTTGATACTCCAAATTTGTTGTATTTTATACCACATAAATTTTAGGAAAAGTCTATAAAATCAAAAAGTCCATCAAACCCATAGAGCAGTTCTGAGCATTCTGAGGGATCTGATAGACTGTATGGATCTTGCAGCTTATTTTATTTCTCCACCAACAGCTTTTACTTTCTGAGCAGCTCCTACTGTCAAAAGGACTCCGGTAATAATTAATTTTTTGGTTAATTCCCCAGAATTCAAAATTTTAGCGGCTTTATCGGTTGATTTGATTAATTTTTTTTCTTTCAAAGAAACGAGATTCACCTCTTCGCCGGTGCCAAATTGTTTTTCCAGATCAGAAAGATAGATCTCTGTTGGCTTGGTTTTTAAACTTGTAAAACCACGCAGCTTAGGAGCCGACTGAAGCAAAGATTTAAAACCTTTGCGAGCTAAACCTCGACTTCCGCCCGAACGCGCGGTTTGACCTTTTCCACCGCGACCAGAACTTTTACCGTGTCCAGAAGCATCACCACGACCAACTGTTTTGGAACGGTGTCGTGAACCTTTGGCACCACGTAATGTATGAGCTTGTAGCATAATTATTTAACGTTTAATTTTTTAGACCGAGATTGAAGAGCCTGCTCTTCTTCATCTTCAGGAGCAGTGTCGTTAACAATGAGCGCTTTCTTTAAAGCAGGTCGATTTTTAAAAGATGAAAGTGCTTGAAAAACAGCTTTTACTGCCGTAATTTTATTTTTAGTTTTTCCTAAAAATTTACTTGAGATATTCGGAACGCCAGCGAGTTCAAGCACTGTACGCATCGCTCCTCCAGCAATGATACCTGAACCTCTCGGGGCAGGTTTAATCATTACCATAGCAGCTTTGTATTTACTCGTAACTGGATGTGGAATGGTATCGTTGATGAGGGGAATTTGGATAATTCTTTTTTTGGCTTGATGTACGGCTTTTTCTACCGCCAATTGCACATCACTGCCTTTAGCTACACCAAAACCCACTCGATTTTTACGATCACCTAAGATAACACAAACCCGAAAACTCATCTGTTTACCACCCTCAGTAATACGAGTAACTCGAGCTAAATCTAAAATATATTGATCAAATTCAGATTTCTCTGCTTTGTCAAAATGACTCTTTTTTTTGTCCATTTTATTCATCATAAAGCGCTTATTAATTTTAGAGCATGAATTTAAAAAACTAAACCGGCTTCACGCGCTCCTTCAGCCACGGCTTTTACCCGTCCATGGTAGCGATATCCACCACGATCAAAAATTACCGCAGCAATTCCTTTGGCTTTTGCTTTTTGGGCCAAAAGTTTTCCAGCTTCGTAACCAAGAGTAACTTTGTGAGTTTTCTCGGCGCCTTTAGCCCCAGTAATTTCATTGGTGTGTACGGCACAGAGTGTTTTTCCAGCTTCGTCATCAACCAATTGCACTTCCATGTTCTTCAGACTACGAAAAACAGACAAGCGAGGACAATCTTTGGTTCCCATTAATTTTGCTCGCACTCGAGCATGACGAACCTGTCGTAGAGTGCTTTTATTTTTTTGAAACAATCTTTTCATACTTGTAAAAATCTAGGTAAATGACAATTAAGCAGCTTTAGCACCTGTCTTACCAGCTTTGCGTCGAACAGTTTCAGTAGTATAACGGATACCTTTTCCTTTATACGGTTCAGGTTTCTTTACTGCACGCAATTGAGCCGCTGTTTCTCCGACCAAATGCTTATCAAAACCTTCAACCGTAATAATATTTTTTTCAACGGAAAATTTTATTCCAACCGGAGCAGTAAATAAAACTGGATGAGAGAAACCAACTTCTAAATTTAGATCAGCTCCTTTTAAAGATACTTTATACCCTACCCCCTCAATTTGCAACTGTTTTTTGTATCCATCGGTCACTCCGATAACCATGTTTTTTACCAAACTACCAAATGTTCCCCATAAAGCTCGGTCCTTTTTATTATCTTCTTGCGGTACTTTGACCAACAAACCTTCTGGGGTTTGTTCAATATTTACTCGAGAATGAATTGCTTGAGTAAGCGTTCCTTTAGGACCAGTAATTTTTAATTCATGCGCAAGTTTTTCAACTTTAACCTGGGCGGGAATGATGATGATTTTTTTTCCTATACGCGACATATTTAAGTGAATTTACAGACTAATAAACCTCACAAAGAAGTTCTCCACCCAATTTTAGGGAACGAGCTTCTTTGTCGGTCACAACTCCTTGTGGAGTAGACAAGATAGAAAAACCAAAACCATTCAAAACTTTTTTTACTTCATCTTTTTTGATATACAAACGATGACCAGGTGTACTCTTGCGTTCAATGTGTTGAATGGCAGGAGTACCATTCTGGTATTTCAAGGTAATCAGAAGGGCGGGATGGGTATCCATTGTTTCTTTCACCGCTTCAACATATCCTTCACGAACTAAAATAGACGCTATCGCCATTTTCATTTTTGAAAATGGGATTATCACTTCTTTTTTATGAACTAAAGAAGCATTGCGAATTCTAGTTAACATGTCAGCAATAGGATCAGTCATCATAAACGTGTATAAAATTTTAAAATTGATTTAGTATAAAAATTACCAACTTGATTTGCGGATTCCCGGAATCTTTCCGTTATTGGCAAGTTCACGGAAACATATACGACAAAGACCAAATCTTCTCATAAAGCCACGACGACGACCACAGAGTGAGCATCTACGTACTATACGAGTGGTAAATTTCGGTTTTCGTAATGATTTTGCAATTTGTCCTTGGGTAGCCATATATTATTTAGTACTAAAAGGAAATCCTAAGTTGGCAAGAAGAGCTTTACCTTCATTTTTATCCTTTGCTGAGGTATTTATAACAATCTGCAAGCCATGCACTTTGTCTAATTCTTCCATTTTTACTTCTGGAAAAGCCACATTCTCCTTAAAACCAATGGTATAATTGCCCTGACGATCAAAACCTTTTGGACTAATGCCATGAAAATCACGGACACGTGGAAAAGTTGTAGACAATAATTTCTCCAAAAATTGATACATACGCGGTCCGCGTAAAGTTACCATCACGCCAATTTCCATACCTTCACGAATTTTAAAGTTGGAAATTGATTGTTTTGCTTTGGTTTTTACCGCTTTTTGCCCAGTGATTGTTTCTAAAACTTTTACAACATTATCAACAAAATTAGCCTCTTTTACATGTCTCCCCACACCAACATTCAAAACAACTTTTTTTATCTTGGGTACTTGCATGATATTTTTTAACTTCAATTCTTTTACAAGAGCTGGAGCAATTTCTTTTTTAAATTTTTCGTATAAATTATTTCCAGGCATATTTTTAATCTAAGAATTGATCACATTTTTTACACACCCGTTTCTTTTTTTCACCATCCATTTTGTACCCGACACGAGTAGTAGCATTACACTTTGGACACAAAAGGGCCGCATTACTCATATGAATTGGGCTAGCGAGTTCGACAATCTGACCTGGCTTGTCAGTAGCTCGGCGGCGAAGGTGTTTTTTCATAATATTTAAACCCTCTACCACAACACGCTCAACTTTTGGAAAAACCTGAATCACTTTGCCAGACTTGCCTTTGCTTTTACCGGTGGTGATTTTCACCTGATCATTAACTTTTATTTTCATAGTATTGAGTGTTTTGTTTAAATTCTATAAAACCTCAGGAGCAAGCGAAAGAATTTTTTGGAATCCTTTAGCACGCAATTCTTTGGCAATAGGTCCAAAAATACGAGACCCTTTTGGTTCTTTGCTTTTTCGATCAACAATTACAACAGCATTTTCATCGAATCGAATATACGTACCATCAGTTCGGCGATATTCTTTTCGTTGACGAACGATAACTGCGTGAACGACTTCACTTTTTTTAACAAGACCACGCGGAGCAGCTTCTTTTACTACACAAGTAATAATATCTCCAAGCTGTGCATAACGTTTTTTATAACCACCGAGAACACGAATGCATTGGAGTTTTTTAGGACCAGTATTATCCGCGACGTTTAACATGGAGCGATGTTGTATCATACAGAATTATTTTACAATCGTGGCTAAATACCAGCGTTTAGTTTTAGAAAGAGGTCGGCATTCAGTAAACTGAACCGTATCACCTACTTTTGCTTCGTTATTTTCATCATGAACATGAAATTTTGTACTTACTCGAAAACGTTTCTGGTATTTTTCGTTCATTTTCATGGTATTAACCTTGACCACAATGGTTTTCTGCATACCAACCGAGGTCACTTGTCCGGTAAAAGTACGGTTATGAACAGATACAGCAGCAGGTTTGATAATATTTTTTTTAGTTTGAGCCATATTCCTTAAAAAAGATTATTTAGCTTGTTTGAGTTTTAACTTTTGTGATAACGCATGCATCATTTGCGCTATCATTTTTCGCGACCGACCAATTTGATGAAACTGTTTAAAAGTTCCAGAAAATATTTTTAATCGCAAAGCATGCAAATTATTTTTTTCTTTTAAAAGCATCTCTTTTAATTCTTCAATACTTTTTTGAACAAGTTCTGTAAATTCCATACGATTTAAAATTAAAAGTAAGTTTACTGCTTCTCAACAAATTTTGTTTTGACACCAAGTTTATAACTTGCTAAATGCATTGCCTCTTTTGCCGAATCTCTCGTAATTCCCACCATTTCAAAAAGTACCGTACCTGGTTTGATAACAGCTACATAATGATCCGGCGCACCCTTTCCTCCACCCATCGGAGTCTCGTTTCCTTTTTTTGTAACAGGCTTATCAGGGAAAATACGAATCCAAATTTTACCACCACGTTTGGTATAGCGAGTTAACGTACGTCGAACAGCTTCAATCTGTCGACTGGTTATCCATCCAAATCCTTCACTTTTTAAACCAAAATCACCAAAGGCAACATTATTAATACGTGTAGCAACACCTTCGCCACGACGACGTCCTTTGTGATGTTTGCGATGTAAAACTTTTTTCGGTAATAACATATAAAAACTTCAGCTAATTTTTTCTATAATTTTTTTTATCGGATTGCTCACTATCTTCTTTATTTTGAAAATCAAATTTATCTTGTCTACCAAAAGCTTCTCCGTGGTAGATCCAAACTTTAATACCAATTTTTCCATAAATGGTATTTGCTTCTGCAAGCGCGTAATCTACTTGACTACGCAGAGTAATAAGAGACATTTTACCAGCCGCCAACTTTTCAGTACGGGCGATTTCAGCACCATTTAAACGTCCAGACATGCGAATTTTTATTCCTTTAGCCCCTGCTGTCATAGTTTTTTGAATAGTCTGCTTCATAACTTTGCGAAATGGCAAACGTTTTTCAATCTCAATAGCTGCATTTTCTGCCACAATAGAGGCAGATAAAGCTGGCTGAGAGACGGCCTGAATATTTAATTTTACTTTTAATTTAAATTGTAAAAAGTTTTTTTCCAGTTCTTTGCGAATTACTTCCAAACCCTGTCCACTCCGACCAATAACTACACCGGGCTTAGCGGCTAAAATAGTTACCGTTAATTCTTTAGTCGTTCTTTCCAAACTAATACTGTCGATACCCGCATCCCGCAACTTCTTCTGAAGATACTGGCGAATTTTTACTTCTTGCTTTAAGTATAGAGGGAATTGTTCTTTTTTGGCGAACCAACGAGAATCCCACGGAAAAATAAATGGGATACGTTGAATGAGAGGATGTACTTTGGAGGCCATAACTTAGGAGTTAGTAGATTCTACATGAGTAGAAACATTTGTTAAAGCTTGATCAGTAGTTTTTTTAGCAAAAGGGGCTAGAACAAGATTGATGTGAGACATACGTTCACGGATAGGGGTCGCTCGACCATGAGCTTTTGGTGTGAAACGTTTCAAAGTAGGACCAGCATTAACTGTAATAGTAGCTATCTTTAAATTTTCTGGAGACAGAGAAAAATTATGCTCAGCATTGGCAACCGCAGAACGAAGAAGTTTTAGCAAAGGTTTAGCCGCTCGTTTATTCAGTAAAGATAGTGTATTTACTGTGCGCAAAACTGAACGACCGCGCATTAAATCAGCGACCAAACGTACTTTTCTTGGACTCATGCGTAAAAACTTAAGTTGAGCGCGTACATCAGTAGTCATAAAAATTACAATTATTTTTTAGGAGCAGGGGCAGTGGCTGCAGGTTTTTCCTGATCTTTAGCCATTTTACCACCATGACGAATAAATTTCTTAGTTGGAGCCATTTCTCCCAGACGATGACCTACCATATTTTCTTCGGCTAAAACCTGAAGAAAATTTTTACCATTATGTACCAAAAATATAGTCCCTACCATTTCAGGCGTTATAACACAAGCTCGAGACCAAGTTTTGATTGGTTGGCGCTTACCACTTTCTTTCATGGCAAGTACCTTTTTTAGCAACTTAGGATCAATAAATGGTCCTTTTTTTAAACTTCTTGACATAGTAATGAGAATTCGTTATGCATTAGGCTTAACAATTTATATACCCGCTCTTCGATTTTTGACAATAAACTTATTACTCCATTTATTTTTACTTCTGGTTTTTACACCACGAGCTGCTTTACCATAAACTGTCTGAGGACCACGACGTTGACCGATAGGACTATGACCTTCACCACCACCGTGCGGATGATCTACAGGATTCATATTCTTTCCCTTAACTGTTGGACGAATACCTCGATGACGCATACGGCCAGCTTTGCCCCAACGAATTAAGCGGTGATCAGAGTTTCCAAGAGTACCCACACTGGCGGTACATTCTTTGAGAATAAAACGAACTTCTCCAGAAGGTAATTTAATTTGAGCATATTTTTCATCAACACCAATAAGCTGGGCTGACATTCCGGCACTGCGAACAATCTGCCCACCTTTGCCTGGAGTTAATTCAATACTATAAACAAATAAACCAACTGGGATATACTGAAGTGGCATGCGATTAGCAATACGTGCCTCAACCTGATTTTTTGAAGATACAATTTTATCACCTACTTGTATTCCTTCCGGAGCAATCAAATAAGATTTTTTTCCATCAGAGAAATCAACAAGTATGATGCGTGCACTGCGATTTGGATCGTATTCAATAGCTGTTACCGTTCCCTCAATATCAAAATTATGTTGTTTAAAATCAATTATACGATAATATTTTTTTGCACCACCACCTTGATGACGTACGGTGATATGACCCTGGTTATTACGACCAGATTTTGCCTTTAAAATAGTAATCAAACTTTTTTCAGGTTTAAATTTAGTGATATCAGAAAAAGCATCCACACTTGACTGTCGGCGTCCACTACTTGTAGGTTTATAAACTTTAATCGGCATAAAAACCTTTATATACAAAATTAAACATTATCATGAAGATGAATTGAACTTCCGGAAGCTACGGTCACAACAGCTTTTTTATAATCAGACCGTCGTCCAGTTATACGGCCTGAGCGAACTTTTTTCCCAGCAACATTTACCACTTGAACTTTTTGAGCGTCAGTTTTATACATTTCTTTTATAGCTTGTTTTATTTGTTTCTTAGTAGCAGTTCGAGCAACTATAAAACTAAACTTATTCTTAGCTTCCAACAAAGCAGCCTTTTCAGTTACCAATGGTTTTACAATAATACGGTGAGCAACATTTAAAACAACTCCACCATCAACATTGGTTTGACCTGTTTTTTTAGCACGTGAAGTTGGTTTCATCGTAGATTCAACCACTGAATTTTCGCCAGCTTCATTGGTAATTTTGGTATTTTTTTTGCTTAAACGATTAAGAACACCCATACAAGCTTATCTATTTATTAAAAATTTCTTGAATTTTAAGCACCCCTTCTTTACTGCTTAAAATAGTTTGTTTACCAATAAGATCAACCACATTAATGTGAGCGGCCATTTCAGCTTTTACTTTTGGGATATTACGTGTCATGCGAAGTAAATTTTCATTTTTTTCAGCACTTAAAACCAACCAAGATTTTGTTACTGTTGGTAAATTTTTCAAAAAAGTAGAAAATTGTTTTGTTTTTACTTCAGAAAAATTAAAATCTTCTACCACAACAAGATTACCACTTTGAAGTTTGTCAGCTAAACACATTTTGATAGCTAAACGCCGTTTCTTGGTATTAATTTTTGTTTTATAATTACGTTCTGAAATTGGACCAAAAGTTACACCACCACCAACCCAAATAGGTGAGCGATTAGAACCGTGACGAGCACGGC
>CAYOFO010000044.1:0-7190 GCA_964403325.1 uncultured Gammaproteobacteria bacterium
TGTCGCTCAAACTGGCTGGACCACCAACGAACTTGCGGCTGGAATTGACCGCGCTAAGCTAAACCCCACCTATGATCTTGTTTCATTTTTAATTGGCGTCAACAACCAATTTCGCGGTCTTGACCCCGAAACATATCGCCAAGAATTCCAACAGTTACTGGAACGAGCCGTTACTTTTGCGCACGGAAAACCGGAGCAAGTAATCGTGCTGTCAATTCCAGACTGGGGCGCCACCCCCTTTGCCAGCAATCGAGACCCCAAAGCCATTGCGACTGCCATTGACCACTTTAACGCTATTAACGAAGTAGCAGCAACCAAACGAGGTGCTCACTATATAAATGTCACTGACATTTCCCGACTAGCTCGGCAAACACCCGGCTTGATAGCTGAGGACGGCTTACACCCCTCCGGCGCCATGTACCAGGCGTGGGTGCGCAAGGTACTCCCCATCGCACTATCTGCCCTCAAACATTCTAATTCTTAATTTTTTTAAATATGGGAGAAATGCACGACCGTCCACATATTGAACAAATGTCTAAAATACGGCTGGTAGAAATTCTCCATGCGCCCAAAGACGCCATGCTTGATACGGCTGTGCTCAACAAAATTGAATCCGGCAACCTTACTCCTGATGGTTGGAGGATGTTTTTGGCCCAAATTTCACACGCCGCCCATACATTTGAAGATTTGCTGCGCACGGGAAAAGATAAAGCCGCCCAACAAGGAATACTGCCTTTACAGGCCGCCCTTGAATCAAATCTGCGCGACGAAGCCGGAGAGGATGAACAAGGCAACACTACTGCCGACCGTTCCCATCATGAATGGCGACGAGCTTTTTACCGCCTCCTCGGCGCCACTGATACGTTTATCGCCGATACCACGCCCTTACCCGGTGCGATCTTTTATCGCCAAACCCTTGAGGGCTTGCAGCAAGAACACATACTCACTATTGCTGGCGCCCTGCTCATGCTGGAATTTTTTATTCCCCACGAATTTAGAAAACTACAAGCCGGACGCAACCGCACCTTTGCAAAAGAATTTACAGCGTACCCAACTGACTCAGCAGCCACACTTCGCGAGAAACAGCTCGGAAAACTTTACCTGGATGACCACATTATCCACGATGCTCAATCGCATTACCCTGACATTCTCAAGGCCCTTTTGCCTTACACCAGCAATGAAGATATGTTTAATCGTATCAAAAAAGGCGTTGATATGATTGTGCAGGCCCATCTTCGTTTTCACAATAATTTGGCGGACCATCTATAGAAAACTTCTTTACTTTAAGTTAAAAAAGTTAAATATAGACCCATATTTTAAATCTCATTTTCCCATTCCTCATCATAACTAAAACACCCAATTCCCAACTTTTCCCAAAAATCTAAAATGGTTGCTTTTAGAAAAAGACTGTGCAGCCAATCTTTTGTTTCACCATTATCATCCGGATAATCCGCTGTCTGTCGCACATCAAAGGGGTGGTTGAGATCCATCACAGCCCTCACTCGCTCTGTAACCAACTGCACTTCGGTAGAATACAACCCACCTTCTTGCGTTTGATTTTTTTCACACCACATAGTCAGAACTCCGCGAAAAGGCGTTTTATATTTTCCACCGTCCATATCCCCAGCATAATAATTTAAAAAATGAATATGTTCTAAGGAGATATTGTGAATTAGTTTAAGATAAACTCGTTCAAGAGCCTTTAGACCTGGAACAATCAAACGAACACGGCTCAAGTCTGGTAACAGCATCGGCCGGCCAAGTCGTTGTAAGCGCTCAAGTTTCTTTTGAACGCGCGCAAAGCTTTTTATATCACCGTCTTCAATAGTTACCCCAGCATCCTCGGAAAAAATAGTTCTAATACCCGCCAATCTACGCTCATGCATTTGTTGTAAAAAACTGGGATTAAGATAATCCGTATCGCTGTGCGGAGGAACGAGAGCAACGCCAGTGCTGGCATAACCATCCCAGGACGGTGCTGCTTCTGCGCCCAACCACCACCGCGATCGAATCTTATTTTCTAAATCAGTAAGCATAGCTTCAAGCTCAGCCCTGGTTCCAGACACCGCTGCGTCAATTGCCTCTACTGTCGGGGCTGCTTCCATCATTTTGGTTGATACTTCTGCTGGCGGAATGAGCGTAAATAACTGTTCAAGACGAGTGGCCATAGATTGCTTAAGTGTTAAATCAGATTTAGTATAGAGTATACGGAATTTAGTATCAAGTCGAAAATGAGGAAGTATGAATAAACGAATTATGTATTAAGTATTTGGTATCTGTTATCAAGGTTTCAGGGATGAGCTATCAGCTGTGAGGTTTGAGGTGTTAGTATCAAGTATTTTGTATATAGTATCTAGCTACGAGCCTTTAGTGCTCAGGTATTGAGTTTGAATTATGAATAACGAATTATGTATTAAGTATTTGGTATTGAGTATTGAGTATAGTTGTTTACAACATTCAATTTTCTAAAACTTAACCACTAACACCTGAAACCTTAAAAAATGTGTATTTGGTATTTAAGAACAAATGGAAAATTGTTTTTATGTTGTTGACCCACCCCCTACCCCGCCCAGGCGGGGATTGATTGAGTAAGTTGTTTTTATGTTTTCATGCCTGCCTGCCGGTAGGCAGGTTCTTGTGCTTCAATGCTCGGGTGAAACCTGGCCTAAAGAGGGGAAAAATGCTAGTATAAAGGTATATTTTACCTACTATTTACCTATGCGTTCACGTTTTTTACTATTCGCTCTGGTGAGCACCCTCCTTGCCCCCCACTCTGCTCTCGCCACCTTCACCCCCAACGATCCTTTATTTTCTACACAAAAATCTTCGTTTGAGCAAATGAACGCTCTTTCAGCCTGGGAAACCACTACCGGTTCACCCAACGTTACTATTGCCGTTATCGACTTAGGACTCTTCGAAACCGACTTTCCAGACTTACGCGACAGTCTCTGGACTAATACTAAAGAAATACCCGGCAACGGACTTGACGATGATAATGATGGCTACATAGATGATATCCATGGTTGGAATCTTGATGCCAATACCAACAACCTCACTACCGGTACGAGCACGCTTTTTAGCGCACCGTTACCTTATGGACACATGTACCATGGCACTGGGGCCGCTCTCGTGGCTGGGGCCGCCGCAAACAACGGAATTGGCGGCGTAGGAGTAAGCCCAAACTCCAAAATCATGCCTCTCTTCGTAAAAGATACGGATACCATTATTGAAGCCGTTGACTATGCTATCAACCACCGCGCTGATATTATTAACCTTAGTTTGAATTGCGATCGCTTACCACAAATTAAACAGGCTTTAAGAAAAGCTTATGACCAAGGAATTGTCATCGTCGCAGCAATTGGCAACCAAGGAGAAACCGCATATGGTAATAACGATCTTTACCCAACCTACCCGTCTGAATTTGATGTTAATGATAATGAAAACTGGATTTTGGGCGTAGGTGGTTTAGACCACGATAAACTCGCCACATATTCTTCTTACGGTAAAGCTCTAGACATGGCAGCCCCCGGCTACCCCATATACTTACCCGATCTAAAAGATCCCAGTCAACCGGCTCCTCTATGGGGAACATCTTTTTCTGCCCCAATGGTTTCTGGCGCAGCCGCCCTTATCAAATCAATCCGACCTTTGTGGCAAGCTCCGGATATTGTGCAAGCCCTCCTCCTAAATAGCGACCCTATTAATCCGGTAGACGCAGGCAAAGCGCCCAATGTTAAGCGGCTCAATATCGGTAAAGCAATCCAATATGCCTTAAGCCGACCACCCGAACCAACTGTCCGACCTTTAGTCACCAACAATCCTAACGGATCGGTAACTACACCTCAAACCAATAATAACGAAGGCACTCCAGACAACACAGAAACTTCAAGCGACCCAGATACCAACACTCTCTCTCCCTACTCCGGAATAATCGGTCAAAAAAATACCCAGACTATTACTTACTACGATGCGAGCGACCCTACTATCGAACACTGGTCCTACCGCGCCAAAAAGAATGAAATTATCATTGACGCTCAATCTTTTACCACTCCCGATGGCGAGACACGCTTTGGCATACTCATAAATCGGCAACGCCTGCCCTTTATCCGCTTGGTTGATAATAATGGTACTTTCCTGCAGGAGAAAAAACTTCTGCCCAAGAAAAAACTTCTTACTCCAACCTCTTTGCGCATTACCGTCGACAATGCCGGAAAAATATCTTACCTCATAGAAGACAAAGCTGCTGCAGCCAGTACGCTGGTATTGTTCTCCGACCAAGGAAAAGAAACCTTACGATCCGTTATCCCCACACTAACTCGTTTTGAAACCGCTGGCAAAAACCTCTTTTTCATTCGCCAAAAAGGCAAAATCTTTACACTTGAGACATCTACCAAAATTAACGGCGCGCGAAGTGTATTCTCAATACCCGGTTTAACCAGCCTAATTGACATCGTACCTTACCAAACGAATAACGAAACCAGCATTTTTATCCTAGGCAAACAAGACAACGTCACCAAAATAGTCAAATTTTCTCTTAACATCAAAAAATTTACCGATTGGACCCTAGATCCGACTATTCAACCGACAAAAATCTTTACCGACCTAAATAATAGTGAAAATCCCATCTTTGTACTCGAAGCTCAAGGTAATGGTTATATTCTTAACCAAAACGGACAAATGAGTCATCAAACATCACTATCTTTGCTGGGCAAAAATACCTACATACGTTAGAATGTAAAAATTCATTTTTTTAAATAAAAATATGCAACCTACTACTATTACCATCACCAGCCAGATACAAGCCCCGCTCACCACTGTCTGGGAACTCTGGACCAAACCTGAACATATTACCAAATGGGCTTTTGCCTCTACCGATTGGGAAGCGCCATACGCGGAAAATGACGTACGAACCGGAGGGAATTTTAAAACAACCATGGCTGCCAAAAACAAAAGTGCGAGTTTTGATTTTACCGGCACCTACACCAATGTAAAAAATCACGAACTCATCGAATACGACATTGCCGACGGACGGCATGTCAAAATAGAATTTACACAACTCCCGACCGGCGTTAAAGTAACCCAAACATTTGATCCCGAAAATATGAATCCACTTGAAAAGCAACGAAACGGCTGGCAAACCATTCTCGATAACTTTAAAAAATACGTTGAAAATTATATACAATAATTTGCTATGCAAAAAATTATCCCTCATTTATGGTTTGATACAGAAGCCAAAGACGCAGTAGCGCTCTACACATCTCTCTTCCCGAGTTCAGAAATAACCCACCAATCTGTTATCCACAATGTACCCAGTCCATCGGGCGATTCGGACATTCTCTCATTTACTTTAAACGGTCAACCGTTTATGGCCATTAATGCCGGGCCGATTTTTAAACCCAATCCATCCGTATCATTCATGGTAAATTTTGACCCTTCCAAAGATCCTGAAGCAAGAAAAAACTTAGATACTGCCTGGGAAAAGCTCTCCGCTGGCGGTAAAGTATTAATGGAACTCAACAAATATCCATTTAGCGAGTATTACGGTTGGATACAAGACAAGTACGGTTTTTCCTGGCAACTTATTCTTACCAATCCAAATGGCGAAGAACGACCTTTTATTATTCCGTCACTCATGTTTACGAAACAAGTTTTTGGTCGGGCACAGGAAGCGATGGATTTTTATTGCTCAGTCTTTATCGGCGGCAAACGCGGCACAACAGCCCGTTACCCCCAGGAAATGGGACTAAAACCAGAAGGAGCGGTTATGTTTGCAGACTTTAACATTCTTAATACCTGGATTGCCGCAATGGATGGCGCGGGGCAACATGATTTTATTTTTAACGAAGCGATTTCTCTGCTCATTCCATGTGAAACGCAAGACGAGATCGATTACTATTGGGAAAAACTTTCGGCCGATCCACGCGCCGAGCAGTGTGGCTGGATTAAAGATAAATTCGGTCTATCCTGGCAAATTCATCCTCAAATTATGGATGAAATGATGAAAAACGGCACCCAAGAACAGATTGACCGAGTGACTCAAGCGTTCATGCCGATGAAAAAATTTGATATCGAAACTCTTAAGCGAGCTTACGAAGCAAAGTAAATATTCTAGAATCTAAAGCTATGAACAAACCTCCCCAGAGCGTAGATGAATATATAGCCAGTGCTCCCAAAGAAATAAAAAACAAACTTTCAGAACTTCGATCCATCATTAAAACTACTGTTCCGCTGGCTGAGGAACGCATCAGCTACAGCATGCCCTACTACGATTACAAAGGACGATTAGCCTATTTTGCTTTTGCTAAAACCCACATTGGTCTTTATATTCCACCACCGGTTATCGCCGAACATAAGACGGAGCTCAAAGATTATAAAACTGCAACCGCGACCATTCGTTTTCCTCTAGACAAAAAATTACCCGCCAAACTTATTCAAAAGCTCATTAAAGCACGTATGAAGAAAAACGAAGCACGTAAAAAATTTTAAACCATTTTAATATATTAACATCAAACAAACATTATGCAACTCAATTACTTAGCTATATTCATCGCCACGATTCTCCAATTTATCTGTGGAGCACTGTGGTATTCCGTTCTGTTTGGTAAAACTTGGGGAAAAATTCACGGCGCTGATAAATACTCGGAAGAACAGAAAAAAGAAATGATGAAAGGCATGGGCGGACTTTATGCTTTGCAATTTTTATTGACTTTGATAACAACCTTTGTTTTAGCCTTATTTGCAACAAGCTTGCCCGCGGAGTGGAACACGTTTGGTATTGCTGGTTTTTTCTGGTTAGGGTTTGTGTTACCAACTCAAGTAAGCGCCGTAGTGTTTGGCGGTACCGACAAAAAATGGATACTACCAAAAATCGCCATTATGGCCGGATGCTCACTGGTTTGCCTTATGATTGCGGCAGCGGTTTTGCGTTTTATTTAGGAAACAAGTAAATTTACTTTACTTAAAATTCAGATAGTTTTTTAACTAGTGATTATCCTAACAAACTCATCAAAGCTCATGAATTACTCCTACAAACAACTTACTGTTTCTGACATACCGCTGTTAAAAGAACTTCTCCAAGTTTTTGGTGAAGCATTTGGAGAACGATCGACCTACCAAGATGCAATTCCAAGCGACTCATACTTACATTCATTACTCGGAAAAGACCATTTTATTGCCATAGTCGCGCAAGA
>CAYOFO010000044.1:7290-10531 GCA_964403325.1 uncultured Gammaproteobacteria bacterium
CATACTTACATTCATTACTCGGAAAAGACCATTTTATTGCCATAGTCGCGCAAGATGAAAATAAAGTTATCGGCGGACTGGCAGCCTATGTACTCGAAAAATTCGAACAGGATCGACGCGAAATATACATTTACGATCTCGCGATTTTAAAAAACTATCGGCGCCAAAAAGTAGCTACCAACCTTATAAATGAATTGAAACGTGTTGCCAAAGAACGAGACGCCTACGTTATTTTTGTGCAGGCCGACCCTGAAGACGACCCTGCCATAAAACTCTATGAATCACTTGGGGTAAAGGAAGAGGTGTACCACTTTGATATTCTTACCGACTAATAAGCAGCAGGGCAAAAAATATTTTTTTTAGCATGGACAAAAAAATTTACTTAAAACTTTATGGGACGTTTTTACAATTTTCCAGATAAAATTCGCGTTTTTTGCTATATAATGACTGGAGTATTAAGCATCATTATTACGTGCCTAATCGGTCTATTAGACCGTAATTTACTCATAGTTATTATCCAAACTGGAGGTATAGTCTTTTTACCAGCTATTCTCTATATAATCATTTTGGCTGTTGCAAAAAGAAAACACACGATTGGCGTTAAACTAGAAGCTACGCAAGAGGGTTTGTCGGTTGATAATAAAAATTTTTTTATTCCTAGCTTAGAAATTGCTTCAATAGACTTACCGATTTTAAAATATAGAGAAAAATATACGTCTATATCCTTGTCCCTTATTATAAGGCTTAAAAACGGGCAGGTATTTAGATTTGAACAGAACGATCTAGGAGAAAATATTACATTATTAAAAAATATGCAAAATTTTTTCTATCCTAATGCAAATGCTGAAAATTTTAATCTGTTTTTAGAGAGGTTAATTTTAACTCAAGAATTTAACAACATACCTTCACCATCACCGAAATTCATTTTAAAAATAATTATTCTCACACTTATTGTAATAGCTACTATTATAATTATGAGTGTCTACATAGCATTTAAAATGTGTGGCAACAATAGTGCGTGCTAGGATTCGCCGTCAACCTCACCGTTCTTTTAGCCCCAACATATTTAGGACGCTTATTTAAAATTATCTATAAATAAACCTCAAATCAGGGTACCGCATTTTTTAACTGATCGATTAATACCCAATTGTCAATGAATATTGACAATTTTTTAGTTTATTGCTATATTCAACTGTTCATTTTTCGACTGACCACCTGTTACCCGGCTTATTTAAGGCAGATAACGAACTGGTCAGCCGAGATGAGCAAGCTGTGGCGCCACACAGAAGCTTGTCTTCGCGAAAAGGCCTACGCTTTTCGTGACCATGGGCAGGAACAAACGGACTCCGTCTGTTAAAAACATCGCCATGAAGGCGAACAGACGGGAAACGTAACTGGCCCAAGAGGCATCGGCTTCGGCAACCGATGAAAAAGTGTCTAAATGAAAAAGAAGAAGAAGGGCCCTCTCTTGGCGGCGGCCGCGTTGGCCGCTGCTCTGAGCACCTCGCGGTGCTCGGAAGAAAACCCAGACTATCGCCCCCCCTCGGTGGACAGCAGGACGGATAGCGGCCTTCGCGCCGCGCCCGTCTACTGCAGGACGGCTGACGACATGCCGACCGCCCCCATCGACGGGGGCACCTGCCCCGTCGATGGGGGAACCACCACCCCCGACTTGAACTAAGAAAGCCACCACCCTGGCGCGGGTGGTGGTGAAAGAAGCGCGCGAAAGAGCGCGCGACGGGGAGCACTGTTCATAACTAGTCCCCGACCATACAATTATTGACATCGAGCTTAGGGCAAGGCCCTATGATCGTGAATAATTGTTCATGCGGACTAGTTAGAAGAGTTGTTCGATGTTCAAACCTTCATTGCGGAGCTGTTGTTTACCCAAATCAGTCGTGAGTAATAAAATAGTTTTGAGGCCTCCTATACCGGAGGCTTTTGTCTTGAATTCAGGAAAATTTCAAACCACACACCTATCAAACATCCTCCAAACCAAAAGGGGGTTACATTGACACTAATCTCTTTTTAGGGTATACTTGCTAATTCATTCAACCATTCGCATCTGATTCAAACGAATTACTCTTTATAGAGGCGGCTCTAAAAGAAAATTCTTCGCGGTCATGTGCTTATACATTTTATCATATGACCACGTTTTCAACGCTTGGGCTGCGCCCGGAAATTCTCGAATCACTCAAAACCATGGGTTTTGAGACTCCAACTGACATCCAAAAAACCAGTATTTCCCACATTTTAAACTCGCGCCAAGATTTAATCGCTCTTGCCCAGACCGGCACCGGAAAAACCGGCGCCTTCAGCTTGCCGGTCTTATCTCTTATCGACGAAAACTCCAAGCGTCCACAGGCGCTTATTCTCTGCCCCACACGCGAACTGTGTTTACAAATCAGCAAAGACATTAAAACCTTTCTCACAGAGCTACCAAAAATAAAAGTAGTCGCTGTTTATGGTGGCGACAGCTATGTTACGCAACACAACGCGCTCTTTAACGGGGCGCAAATTATTGTGGGAACTCCAGGCCGCACCCTTGATATGGTGAATCGCGGCACCATAAAACTCGAGAGTATTTCCTGGCTTATCCTCGACGAGGCGGACGAGATGCTCAAGATGGGTTTTAAAGAAGAGCTTGATGCGATTTTAAAAACTTCACCCGCAGAAAAACAAACTTTGCTTTTCTCCGCAACCATGGATCGCACCATCGAACGCATCGCGAAAACGTACATGAAAAACCCAAAAGAAATTTCTGCTTCCATCAAAAACCAAGGCTCCGCGCAAATTAATCATGAATACTATCTCATTCAGGCACGTGAAAAATACGAAGCCCTCAAACGCATTCTGGACGTTCATCCGGATATTTACGGCATTATTTTCTGCAATACTCGCCTCGAAACCCAAGAAATTGCCGGCAAACTGGTCCATGAAAAATATACGGCCGCTGCCATTAGCGGTGAACTCTCCCAACCCCAGCGCGAACAAGTGATGGCGCAATTTCGAGCTCGGCAAATCCAAATTCTCGTCGCAACCGATGTCGCAGCCCGTGGTATTGATGTCAAAGAACTCAGCCACGTTATTCATTACGGACTGCCCACCAAAGTTGATCATTACACCCACCGAAGCGGCCGCACCGGACGGGCGCACAGCACCGGCACGTCGATCGCCCTTATCCATATTCGCGAAAAATATCTTTTAAAGATGATCGAAAGCAAAACCGGCGTTTTATTTA
>CAYOFO010000045.1:0-9945 GCA_964403325.1 uncultured Gammaproteobacteria bacterium
CAGTTGTAAATAACGTAGAATTTGGAAATAACACTACTGACATTCATACCGGCGGAGTGGATTTAATTTTTCCACACCATACCAATGAAATTGCGCAAAGCCAAGTAGTATATAAACCATTCGTTAATTATTGGGTGCATAGCGAACATTTATTAGTGGACGGGAAAAAAATGTCAAAAAGTTTAGGAAATTTTCATACGCTGAAAGATATTTTGGCAAAAGGTTTTTCCCCACTTGATTTCCGATATTTCCTACTTTCTGCCAATTACCGATCACAACAAAATTTTTCTTTCGCAGCTCTCGAAGCCGCACAAACCGGTCTCCGCAATTTCTACCAATCTGCCTGGCAACTCAAAAATCTTACCGGTCAGGACAAAGCTATCAACCAAGAAAAAATTCAAGAATTTACCAGCATTATAAATAACGATCTTAATCTTCCCGAGGCACTCGGCAAAATCCATGGCTATATAAAAGATCCAACTCATTTTAATTTTGCCACTCTACTGGAATTTGACAAGGTCTTAGGCTTAAAAATAGCAAAAAATGTCGAAGCCTGCGAAGAAAAAAACCGGGGTATAGTATCGCAAGAACTACCGCTTGAAATTCAAACCCTGGCCCAAGCCCGTGACCAGGCGCGGGCCGCTAAAAATTGGGCCAAAAGCGATGAACTACGCCGAGCGATCGAGACAGCTGGTTACACCCTTAAAGACCATCCCAATGGAACCAGCACTCTAACCCGCCAATAAACAAACTTAGTACCCAACACGTTACCTGGTTACTCTGTGCACAATGTGCTATACTTAGGTCGTTATCTCTATGAATTCTCAAGAAATTATCACCCCAGAACTTTCTCCCGTCGAGGAGCCAGCTCTCGAAATACCCGAATCCCGCCCGGAATTTATTCCCAGCGACGAAAAAACACCCGCCAGCGAACAGGCGCCTCACCCCGAAGCACCCCGACACCCCACCGAAACCGGCACGCGACGCCCGGGTCGATCTATTCCCGCCCCAGCCACCGCACCTGACCCCATGAGCCAAGAGGTTGAAAAAATTCTTGAGGAAGGTCTGCGCGATACTTACACCACTTTATCTCCCATTGCCAAAGAAGAATTTAAGCTGCAGGGAGAAAAAACCACCGCCAAAATTCGCCTCATGCTCAACTCCACCCGAGTCAAAGCAGCCGCTATTTTGCGTTTGATTTTATTGTGGTTACGCTTGCTGCCCGGTATCAATCAGTACTTCTTGCTTAAAGAAGCGAAAATTAAAACCGATAAAATTCTCAATTTAAAAAAAGATTCTAATTTATAACCATGGAATTTTTTCAAGATTTTTTTTCGAGCATTTCTGATTTAGCCCGCCTTATTATCAACAATGAAATCGCCTTTGCGATTATTTTAACCTTGTGCGGCCTCGGGGCGCTTTTTTCGGTTTTATTTATCATCCGAGGCATTCTGCATAGCCAAGGAGAAGACGGCAAAGCATTTGATCGCTCCATTCTCCTTATTCGCGTTCCCAAAGAACGAAAAAATGAAAACACCAGTCAAGGCGGACAAGAAGATAATATCAACCATGTCCGGGAGCAAATCGCTGTCGCCGAAGGTATTTTTTCAAGCATTTCCGGACTGAAAACCGAACATGGTATTTTTCATTGGTTTTTTGGCGGCAGTGAACATGTTTCATTTGAAATTGCCGTCAAAAACAGCAAAATATCTTTTTACATAACCGCTCCCAATAAAATTAAAAACCTTATTGAGCAGCAAGTTCACGCTCAATACCCACACGCCGAGATCACCCAGGAAACCGACTACAATATTTTTGAACCCCAAAGCCATATCATCGGCGCTTATCTGACCCTCAAAGAAGACTCTATTTTTCCACTCAAAACATACAAAAAACTCGACAGCGACCCTTTGCTTTCTTTGCTTAACCCGCTATCCAAAATCGAAGACAGCGAAGGGGCGCTTATCCAGTACGTGGTGCGCCCGGCCGGATCGCATTGGCGCCACAAAGGCGTAGAATTTATCCGCGAAATACGCAAAGGAAAAAAATTCGAACAAGTCAAAAAACAAAACACTTTCCTTAAAAGCATCCACGAAATTACCGAAGCCATTTCCCCTTCCCACTCCGACCCGACCAAAGCCAAAACCGAGTATCATCTGACGCCCATGGAAGAAGAAATGGTCAAAAATATCGAAGAAAAAATGAGTCATGGCGGACTGCAAATTACCATGCGCCTGGTCAGCTCCGCCAATTCGAGCGACAAAGCCCGCCTCAATCTCGAAAACATACTCAACGCTTATAGTCAATACAATATTTATCGCTACGGCAATAGTTTTTCAGCGGCCATTCCCCGCCACCAAAACAAACTTATCAGCGCTTCCATTTACCGCAGCATGCGCGAAACCCACAGCCTGGTACTGAGCACCGAAGAAATGTGCAGCTTGTGGCACATGCCGATTGCCAGCACCGAAACACCACATATCAACTGGCTGGGGGCACGCAAAGCTCCACCACCCACCAACATGCCAACCCAAGGCATCATCCTCGGTCGCTCCGTCTATCGGGGACGCGAAACTGTCGTCAAAATGACCCGCTCCGATCGTCGTCGTCATTTATATGTAATAGGCAAATCCGGTAGCGGCAAAAGTGTGTTTATCCAAAATCTGGCTGTCCAAGACGTACAAAACGGTGAAGGCGTCTGCGTTATTGATCCGCATGGCGATTTTGTGGAATACGTATTACAACACGTCCCCAAAGAACGGGCTGATGATGTCATTTACTTTAACCCGTCAGACATCGAACGCCCCATCGGCCTGAACATGCTTGAAGTGCATAGCGAAGAACAAAAAGATTTTGCCACCCAAGAAATGATCTCTATTTTCTATAAAATGGTTACTGATCCTTCCATGATCGGTCCGATGTTTGAGCACAACATGCGTAATGTTATGTTGACGCTCATGGCTGACCTCGAAAATCCGGGCAGTATTGCCGAAATTCCACGCATGTTCACCGACGACTCTTTTGTGAAAAAATGGACCAAAAAACTCCGCGATCCAGTGGTTAAAGCCTACTGGGAAAAAGAAATGGCCAAAACTTCCGACTTCCATAAATCAGAAATGTTAGGTTACCTTATTTCCAAAGTCGGTCGTTTTGTCGAAAACGAAATGGTCCGCAATATTATCGGTCAAACCCACTCGGGGTTTAACTTCCGCGAAATCATGGACAAGAAAAAAATTCTGCTGGTCAATTTGGCCAAAGGTTTAGTAGGTGAAATTAACGCCAACCTGATGGGTATGATTATCGTGTCCAAATTACAGATGACCGCTCTTGAACGCGCTTCCATGCCCGAGGAAGAACGCCACGACTTCTACCTCTACATCGACGAGTTCCAAAACTTTATTACAGACTCTATTGCGACCATTCTCTCCGAGGCCCGCAAATACCGCCTTGAACTCATTATCGCTCACCAATACATGAAGCAACTCGAAGATAATAAAGGAAAAACCACGGTTCGGGACGCTGTGCTCGGCAATGCCGGCTCACTGGTTTCTTTCCGTATCGGTCCCGAAGATGCCGAGGTGTTATCTAAAGAATTTGCTCCGGTGTTTGGCGCCTACGACCTCTTAAACGTAGAGCAATATACCGCTTATTCCAAACTCCTCATCGATAATACTGCTGCCAAACCCTTTAACATGCTCACCTACCCACCCACACCCGGCAACAAAGAACTGGCTGCGGCCATCAAAGAACTTTCTCGCCTCAAATATGGTCGACCACGCGAACTCGTTGAAGCTGAAATTATGGAACGCGCCCAACTTGGCGTTTCTAAACCTAGCGGCCTTGACTTAAGTGAAATGAGTCTGTAAAACAGACATACAGCATACACGTAGAAAAATACATTTTTAAGCTTTTAAGCGCGAGCTTTTAGCTGGTAGAGGCGAAATTTTTTCCTTGTTGTCATTGTTAGGAACAAAGTGGTTCGCCTATTGTCGAGTGTTAAAACATAAAAACAATCGACGGCAAGTTTCCTCATAGCTCCCAGCTAAAAGCTCACAGCTAAATATTTAATTCGTTATTCATAATTCAAATTCAATAGTACAAAACACCCAACAATGATATGTCAACCCTTTACCGCCAATATCGTCCACAAAATTTTTCTGCCATGGTTGGGCAGGAGTATATTCTCAGAACATTGCAAAACCAGCTCGCGCAAGACAAACTCGCTCATGCTTATCTCTTCTCTGGGCCTCGTGGTACCGGCAAAACGACTTTAGCACGACTTCTCGCCAAAGCCGCCAATTGTTTAGAACGCCCCGCTACCAGTTTTGAGCCCTGCGAGCACTGCGCCTCCTGCCAAGCCATCACATCCTTCAGTAGTGTGGATGTGATTGAAATTGATGCCGCTTCCCAAACCGGCGTTGATAATGTGCGCGAAAATATTATTGAAAACGCCCGTTTCAAACCTACTTCGAGCCGCTACAAAATCTTCATCATCGATGAAGTGCATATGCTTTCCACCCATTCTTTTAACGCTCTACTGAAAATTCTCGAAGAGCCGCCAGCGCATGTTATTTTTATTCTCGCTACCACCGAACTCCACAAACTCCCCGCCACTATTGTGTCTCGCTGTCAACGATTTCAGTTTCAAAAAATACCAACCGAACTCATGCTGAGCAAACTCCAGTCCATCTGCCAAGCCGAAGGAGTCAGTGTTGACCCGGCCATCCTACTTTCTATCATAAAAAAAAGCGCCGGCGGTTTGCGCGATGCCGAAAGCTTGCTCGGACAAGTACTAGCTCTCGGCGGCAATACTATCACTGCAGCCGAAGCTTCATTGGTACTTCCTCTCAACAATACCCAAAAAACACTGCTCTATCTGAAACATCTCTGGCACGGGGCCACCGCTCCGGCTCTTAATCTCGTAAAAGAACTGGCCAGCACCGGCGAAAGCATCGATACATTTGCCCTAGAAATTATCGAAGTGCTGCAATTACTTATTTACCTCAAAAGCGGAGCCCAATGTACGCGCTCAGAGTATGATTTTTCAGAATCGGAATGGTCAACGGTTGAAGCCCTGCTACCAGCTATAAGCTCCGCCGATCTCATTTACCTTATTGATCTCGCTACGCAGCGACGAGCGGAAATAAAAACCGCCTTTTTACCCACTCTCCCCCTCGAACTCCTCACTCTGGCTTGGTCAGTACACCAAAACAAAGCATCAACCCAAACCACACTCTTACCCCCTACTGCGCCCCACCCCACCACCTCAACCCCTACCATCAAAAATTCTCCTGCGCCTTCCACTCCCACCCCTTTACCGGTACAGCCAGTGGCCACAACAGCAACACCCGCCACTCCACCCGTCCCACCGGACGAAACAACTCACAGCGTAGATATTACGAGCAACCCCAGCGTTAATTACCCACCCTTGGTTTTAGAAAACATTCAACAACGCTGGAATGAAATTATTATTGACCTCACTCCCAAAACTCCTTCACTTACCATCATTCTCAAAATGGCCACTGTTCGCAATGTTGATGGCGCCACCATTGAAATACAGCTTCCTTTTGCCTTTCACAAACAAAAGCTGGAAGAGAAAAAAAATAAAATGCTTCTCGAAAAAATGCTCTGCGAACTCCTGGGTCAACCGATCTCTTTGCGATTTAGCGTGCTTGAAACCAGTGAACCCGCGCCGAGCCACTCCCTTGATAACGCCCTGCAAACCTTAGCCGCCGAATTTGGCGGTGAAGTTATCGCCTAAACCCGCACCTTAAAACTTGACGAAAGCCCTCAATATGCTAAAATTTGGGGAATTTGTTATCGCTCCGAGATCGTCTAATGGTAGGACACGAGACTCTGAATCTCGTTATCTAGGTTCGAATCCTAGTCTCGGAACATTTTTCATAAAAATGGCTGAAAAAGCCATTTTTATTTTAGCTACTCGGACCAAACTTTTTAAATGGAATTTTTATAATACATTGTTTTTTACACAATATGTTAAAATTAAAAGCTTTACCATTAGTGTTTATCCTCATTTTTACCAGCGGTTGTTCGACGCACAAAAATACCTACCGCGCTCCTACGCAAGAAAATAAAACAATCACCACCTACAGCACAAGCGCAAAAATAATCAATAACTGCATTTTAGATGACAAGGCTGCTGGTATGGTCAAAGAAGAAACCACTGCCGAGAAAGGAAAAGTATGGATAATTTCCGAGCACTTCAATGGCATGGTCCATGGCCCAACCCTGCGTCATGTATGTCGTGAAGGTCAAGAGGTTTTCTCTCTGCAAATGGATTGGTCGACCAAAAATATACACACCGGCAAATTAATCGCTACCACCTCTTCATCTACCTTTAGTATTCAGTCGTCTCAAACTGATCCGGATTTTACCTTACTTGAGAGTAAAAAACCTAACCAAATCACAGTTTCTATTGATGGTAAAAATGTAACTTACGATGAAGTGAACAAAAAATTTCTAACTCACAAATAAAATCTAGCACCTCACCTGGAGATTTCATTAAAAAACAAAAACCCTCGCGTGCGAGGGTTTTGCGGTTTTAAAAAGATTATTTTTTCTTTTTTACCGTTACTTTAGCTGTTGTTTTTTTAATTTTTTCTTTAAGCGGGGCATCTGGCTCCGGCAGTGACTCAGCTTTTGCCACCGTGGTAACTTTTTGACTCGCCACGAGTTTTTCTACGGTATCAATCAACCGGTCAAGCTTGCGGTTTACTTCTTCAACCTGTTTCTTGAGTTCATCATTTCCCTGAGGCATGGCAAATTCTGGTCGAGCGCCGGGCCGAGCAAAATCTCTTTTGGCCGAGCGTGGAGTAAACTCATGACCACTGGTTTCTCGTCCGGCATTTTCTCTTTTGCTTAAAGCAAAACAATTACTGCAATAAACCGGTTTATCGCCAACTGGGCGAAATGGTACCTGGCAACTCTCTCCACAGGTGCTGCAAACAGCTTTGTGCATAGTAAAATTCCGATCATCACCGCGCGCTCCGCCCCGGTCGTCACCCCAACTTTTTTTCTTAAAAAATGGCTTGCCTTCGCTTTTACCCCCGCGAAAACCGCCACTTCTCTTGCCGCCACCTTGAAAATTGCCCATACCAAATGTATTTTCTGACTACTTGCCCCAAACCGGGAACAAACAACCAATGAATGAATAATAGACTTCAGTCTAAGCTTTTTGCGTAAAAAAAGCAAATTTTTGCATTTTTTCACTCTTACCTGCGTTTACACTTTTGCCGCAGCACTCGCCAACACCTATAGAGGTAATACCTCAGTGAAAGTACCATATCGTATGTTCCTACATCCTGTGTTGGCATGCCTTGAAAGCGAAGTTTAAACTCAGTAACACGCGCATAGGGATGGTTCGTATCGAACCGGTATTCGCCCTCATCCCCCACCACGCCCGGCGCAATCCCAAAAAAATCATAATACCGATACCCCAATTTTTTGGCCAATTTCATGGCTTCCCATTGTATCAGGTGCGGCGCCTGGAGCTCACGATACGCATGATTTGACGCACCATAGACATAAAATAGTCTTTGACCGGCCCCGGCAAACACCCCGCTCGCCACTGCCTCGTTGCCATAATAGGCGGTAATTTGTCGGGTAAAATCCGACATAAGCACCTGGCGATAGGTGTGTTCGGGGTGCAGGGCAAAACCATCGCGCTCACCGGTTGTTTGCATCAGGCGCCAAAAAACCGGAAAATCTTTGGCGGTTTCGATTCGCAAACCTTTGCGTTCACTCAGGCGAATGTTGTAACGCGCTTTGGGGTGAAAACTCGCCAAGAGCTCCTCTTCCACACCATTCACATCTTTAAGCAGCGTGGCACGTGGATTGATATCTGCTGTCTTGTGGCAAGAAAAAGCCAATTTTGGCACCGTCTCTTCTGGCTCTAGACGCCAGAAGAGACAGCCAGCTTGCTGAAAATACGCTGCGAGAACAGCATAACTCTCTTTGAGCGGCGCGCCAACCGCCCACACCGGACCTTTGGGCGTGAGCGCATACCGGTAATGCCGGTAGAGCGTCTTGTACACCACCTGGGCCACGCCAACCAGCTTTTCACCGGCCATCACAGCCAGCCGTACCACTGTTTGCCCATCGGCCAGAAGTATTTCTCCCCATTCGTAGGATTGTAAAAACGAAAAATCCGAACGCAGGCTAGAAAGTAAAGTATTCCATTCTTCTCTCTTCTCTATTGTCTTAATAGTCATAAAGCAGGTAAAATATGCTTCATCATACCATTTTTTGCGCAAAAATGCCTACACAACCCCTCTATCCAGCCAAAATTGCGCCCTTTTTCCTTATTTTTTCATTCCAAACAACCCTTCTCTAGACAAAAAATACATTCTGTGTCAAAATCTATTGACAAAAATAGAAATATGTGTTATAGTGAGATGTTTAATAATTAACAAACTAAATATATGTCATTAGCACGCTTGGCATTACCAGGACAAATTGAAACATTATTTAACAACAGAGATACAACCATACTTAAGCCAGTTGAACCAAGACACACAAGCATTGCTCAGTTAGTGTCTGAAACACAACCACCAGCTTCAACCGTAATTGTTGACCTAAATTCAGGTCTACGAGCTGATAAAACTCAAATACTGTCAACTTTTGAGGGCCGAAGAGCGGTGGCAATAGCCAGATTAAAACAAGACGCAGGCACTAAAAACCGACCCTGGACTCTAAACGAACTAGATGAGCAATTAAGTGAAATATTTTTTCAGTGTGGAATAGACGAGCAAACCTTAGAAATTATTGACGTTGCAGATATTGAGGCTCAAATTACTAAAGTTACGCAAAAAGCACAAAAATGGTTTGAGCTTAAACAAAGCGAAATTGACACTTTAGCGACGATTAGAGAAGTGCTCCCCCATTCGCATCATGTTACACAAATTGAAAAAAATATTTTAAATATTGAGGGTGAAATAAAGAAAATTGAACTTGTTTGCACTGCATTACAACAACTAAAAAATCTTATTGCTTAACAACATCTTGCTCAAGATGAGTAAACACGATAAAATATACAAAGACTTTTCTTTTGCCGAAGAAATGCGTCAATAAAACTTGACAAAAGAAAGCAGATCTGTTTTAGTTAACGTATATTCCAAATTAACCTATACTTATTTATGTCTTCTTTAGATGCTGCTGACCAGTATTACATACATGCAGGCCAGGAGGATGGCACACCTACTTTAGTGGAAGAAAATCGGCGCACAGGAACCATTCCAACCGTGGATCAAGCATTAGCCGACCTTTTACCCGAATATACTAAGGCTGGCGATGAACTAACAAAATTTACTATAATAAAAAGCGCTCTAGCGGAAGCGATCAAGCTCGCTCTTGAAAACCCCTACGACGCAAGTGTAAGAAGCGCTCAACAAGTTCTAGAAAGAACCATCCAACAACATCTGACCCAATTCCCTGAGCGGAGGAAGACAGTCGGTCGCGAATCAGACACGAATACTTTATACCTTTCTGCCAAATCAACGGAGCTTGGCATTCTTTCTCGATCGAATAAATTAAATTTAGAGCAAAGAAAAAACGTATTTGCGGCCAAAGAGGCTGTTGACATGGCACTAACCTATAGCCGACTGGGACTACGAACTGATGCGTCTATCAGCAAACTAAATGATGCTATAACTCTTTTAAGACAAATACCTGATTCAGTGGATCGACAATACTTAATAGAAGAACTATCTACTGCAAAAGAACACTTCTTACACCAAAGACTCCATCACTCGTAAATAATCTACTTTAAAGTCAATATCCCCCAGATATTGACTTTTTTTTACTAAAAGTGTATTATATTTTTGGTTTTAACAATTTGGCCCCATCGTCTAGTGGCTAGGACACCACGCTTTCAATGTGGTAACACGAGTTCGATTCTCGTTGGGGCTACACGTAAAAATTCCTCTT
>CAYOFO010000046.1:0-6588 GCA_964403325.1 uncultured Gammaproteobacteria bacterium
GCGTTGCCGGTTACTTCAACGTCTTTGATAAGTTCTTTTTTTATTTCCCGAAATTTCTTTGGGTTGGCAAAAATCTGAGTAGCGATTTTTACCTCGTTCTGATCCGGGTCTTTAGAAGAATTGCTTTTATTCAGAAACGCAATGCCTGCCGAGCCTACGTTCTGATAGAGTTCACGTACACATGCAAAAACATCACCGTGGTTTCTCCAAATAGTAAAGAAACTGTCAGTGCTGATTCTCGCGCCTGCAAGTGAAATGCCGGTGATCGGCTGGGTTATCTCGTTTCCGAGCGCGTACCCAACTGATCCGGCTGTGGGGCTGGGCGTAGTTTTACGCTCAGAGAATAAATTAAAAAAGCGCTGTAATAAAGTCATACTAATGCAACGCAAACACCCCAATGGATGTTCGCGGCATTCGTGCAACTTTCAGCGCTATTGCAGAAGCCAAAATTGTATCGTCGTGTTTTCCAGTCTTAGCTTGACGTTTTCCGTTCTCATCAGTAACGAACGTCATTAGCTCTGACTTAAGTATACCAGAATTTATACGAACTGTCTTGTTGAACACCAGCTCCTCAAATTCATCAAGTATTAAATCACGATTTCCGCCCGGTCCACCCTTGGTCCACCACCCTAATTTCTTAGTCTTACGGTTCAGTCTTTCATCTAAAACTACATTAAAAAAGATGTTTGGGTATGTATATTTTAAATTGTCTAAAACAGTACCGCCGTGGTTATTACTTTCGACAACGGCGAGCGCATTATTATAAAATCTCCCGAACTTATCCACAAGCCGCGCCAGATCGCCGGGCGATGTTTCGTTATTGTAAAACTCTGCTACTTGCTCCAGTGTTAATTTATCGAATATTTCAATCACGCTAAAATCCCCTCCCACGCCTTCGGACGGATCAACGCCCATAATGTACTGTCTATTTGGTTTTGGCTCATGCCAGATATTCAATCCCTCCCATACCCGTAACGGATTTTTAGGAACGATGGAACGTACAGCTTCCTCATCAAATACCAAGTTACCGGCAAACAAAAATGCTTCCTCTCGAAAAGTCGGAAACTCTTGGAGCATTAAATTTCTTTGTTCGTATTTGGTAAGTCTGTACCAATAAATTTGCCCATGGCTAAGCGTTACTCCGTATCGCTCAATAACCTTTTCAACTAGTTTTAATTCATCCGGTGTAGGTTTAAAGTCAACGGGTGGATTGATAGAGTGTTTTGGATCGATAAACCAAGGGAAAAAGCGGTCTTTATAGTGATTATTACCATTTTCTGCATCTGTGTAGGTTTCTTGAAACCAATCACCCATGCCGTTTGCAGTAGATTCTATGGTGATATTTGAGCCAAATTCTATACTTGGGACCGAACCAAGAGACGCTTTTATTCTATCCGGGTCACTGATATGTGCCGCCTCAGATATATGCAGGTTATTTGGAGTACCTCCGCGCACATCTAAGGCCACATAGATCGTTGAATTTATGCCATCGAACACTAGCTCGTTCTTATTATCATAGCTCGCTTCTGGTTTGTGCCATTCGCGACCACTTTCTAGCACGATTGTTTTCGGGCAATGCTTATAAGCAAGCTTAACGATACGAAATAGTTTTTGCACGTCATCTTTGCGATGGGCGATAATTCCGGTATTTGTATTTGGCACCATCATGGTGTCATCCAAATAAAATATTTCCCAGAATGTAGACACCCCGAGTTTACGCCCTTTTAGGTCCATCTCTCGAATTCCACGGAAATTTTTCTTTTCAGCCTCAGAAAAAAGCATCTCTTGAACATGGTTGAATTTGAATTGCTGCAGCTTTTTACTCTCCGCACGTATCCAATACATGTGATTCAACCGCCAGCGCCTATCAAGGAATGTTTCTTTGTCGCGCTTGGTGAATTTAAGCATATTTATTCTTCATCCTCGATTTCAAAATTACCGTTCTGCATGTCTTCCAGCTCTTTAACCGTGAGCTTCTTTTCCACCTCGGCCTCGACCTTCATTTGTGCAAATTCTGCTTTACGCTTGCTCTTTAGATACTCCCACGAGTCGGAGACACTGCGCTTAAGGGTTAATGCAGCGGCGAGGTTAGCTCGCGACTGAATTACAAGATTCTCCTTCCAGTCCTCTTTTTGCTCTAAAAACTCCGGAAATTTCTTTGCGTAGTTATAAAGGGTTTGCAGGGCAATACCTGCATGAATACACGCTTCCCTATCCGTACAGCCTATTTTAAAAGCATTCTCAAGTTTTTGGAGTCTTTGTTGAGTCATTTTTGTCGGCCTGCCGGTTTTATCTCGCTCAATATATTCTTTCTGAGCTTCGTCATCTTCATCGTACGGCTCCTCGAGAAGAGCTAGGGCATTTTTACGTTCCAGCTTCTTCTCTTCTTTGGTTTTTGTTTCTTTAACTTTGGTCTTTTTTTTCTTGGTCATATGATTTTTGATTAGCCATATTTTTCCGCTGGTAATACTTTTGTACCTGCGGCGAATTGACGGCTGGTTTTGGTTTAATAAACTTATTTTCCATGCACAACGGACAATGATCGACAGTTTCATTGTTGTATCGCGCCGGACAATTTGAACATTGGGTTATCATAGGTTTAAAATTAAATCTTAATAGCTTTTTCTTCGGTTAATTTTTCCCATCTATCAATAATTACGTCAGCAAATGCCGGATCGAGCTCTATGGTGGCACATACTCGATCTGTTTTTTCGCAGGTGATAAGGGTCGCGCCGGAACCACCGAATGGATCAACCACAATATCTCCTTTTTTTGAGCTATTGAGCAAAGCTCTTTTCACCAAATCAATGGGTTTTTGTGTGGGGTGTTCATAGTTGCTTTCCCTTTTTTCTCTCCAAATCGTAGTCAGCCCATCCTTAACCTTTAAAATTTTTAACCCTTCGCCCACTACTTCATAAGATTGACCGTTAATCTGCACCAAGATGCTCTCACCGGTATGTTTTATTTTCCCTTCTTTATCACCCATTACGGTGGTATGTGTACGGTCGCCATTAAAAAAAGTGCCTTTCCCGTTATCTAAAGTGCAGTAAAGTATCGGCTCATGTCGCCACCGATAATCACCCCAGCCCATGCTTGCGATTTCCTTAACCCAGATAATTTGATTCTTTATTGCGAATCCTGCATTTTGCATAGCAGTCTCGAACTGGATATGTTTGCTCGAACTGTAGCAGACATAAACCCCAGCATTTTCTTCAATATGATCCGCAAGCTGCACGCTAAAGTCAGTTAAAAAATGCTCAAATGCGCTGTCTTCCATCTTGTCGTTTTCGATACTGGATTTGCCTTTGCTTTTTAGATTCTCTCCACGGCTATGGTAGTCGACGTTATACGGTGGATCGGTAAAACACATTTGCGCCTTTTTTCCATCCATGAGTTTTTGCCATACCTTGGCATCGGTTGAATCCCCCACAATCAAACGATGCTTTCCCAGCTGATAAACATCCCCGAGCTTGCTTTTTGGTTCGGTAGATAAATTTATCTCGTAGTTATCCTCTTCAACTTCTGCCTCCAAAATATGATCGAGCGGTAGTACGGTAAACTCATCCAAATCGAAAGCAGACAGACTGGCTTCTTTTATAAATTCCTCAAGCCCTGCTCTATCCACGTCTTCGTACTGGCTGGCATAAGTAAGCAAAATTTCCTTTGCTTCACGCTCACTTGTTGCCTCAATAATCACATAGGGTATTTCTGGAATTTGATAACCTTCTTGTCTTAATGACTCAAGCGCTATTTTTCGCTGATGTCCATCGAGAATATTGTTTTGCCAAATAAAAAGCGGTGCGGTAAAACCCTTTCGGATTATGCTCTCTTTAAGCTTTTTAAGGTTTTTAGATTCAATGGTTTTAAGGTTGCCTTGAAAATGGAGAAATGTTTCCATGGGAGCCGTATTACAACCTTGAACTTTGTTAATGATTTGCTTCATACTTTTTCAATTTGTATCTCAACATGTTCCTCTTGACGATGAGCGACCTTTTCTTGCTTCACCGTTAGATCAATGTACTTTGGGCTGTCATCGATTATCACTCCGGCGCCGTCTTTGACTTTTAGCCCGTCAAGGATTGGTTTGGCTGCATTGTACGCTCCGTCGTAGTCCATCAGTCGGGTGGTGAAAAAAACTATTGTTATTTTCGCGTACTCTAGTGGTAGTTTCCAGAATTCCCGGCGTTGCATCATTACGGCATTGCCCACTTCTTCTTTCCACGCTTGATTCCATTTGTTCCGTGTCATCCAGTGCATCCGGCTATTGCTCATGTTGTGAGGTATACGCCGACAACGTACAACTCTTTTCCCGAGACAAACTTGGTTGAGTTTGAGTGTGATCATATTCCGGCAAAATTTCCCTCTTTCATCAACTGCTCATGGTTTGTTTTGAGCGCTGACAGTAATTTTTCCATTTTTTTTAGTTCCAGTTTTAGATCGTTTTGTTCAATTCCCTGCTCCGTGTGGCGGTATAACTTGTCGGCCCGGGCATCGCTTTTGACGGTCTTGCGTAATTGCTCCCACGCGAACGGCTCCATACGCTCCAATTCTTGGAAGCGCGAGCTTAGAAAGTTATATTGACCAGCGAGGAAGTTTCGGAAGCGGCACACGTCTCGTGGTGACAAATAGCTCATATCCTGCATTGATCGGGCGACGTAATCCACGGTGATTTTTTCTTGCTCTGGCTTCAGGAAAAAATAGTATTGGAATAACTGCTCGACTTCTTTGTACTTGGTGGCGTACTCATGGCACAAACGACACAGGCGGACCTTATTATTTGGATCATCAATCATTTCCGGGCTGGTTGAGCGCCGGAATAAGTGGTGAGTGTCGTCACTAGGCTTGCCGCACCAGCGACAAGGGATATAATCTTGATTCATATATTTTTATTTAATAAAGCCTCAAGCCTCTGAATAAGCTCAACTCTGTTTTTTGTTCCAAATTTACTTGCATAAACATCCTCAAGGAGTGTTTTAATATTTTTGTTTCTGTCTTTTAGACCTGCTTGGTAGGCAAATTTAATTAAATCGTAGCTAAATACTAAACCTGCGAGCTGACCGTCAAACCAAGTCTGCATTTTTATATCGCCAATTTTTAACATTTGATCTCTTTGTTTGGCTGAGCAGTCTTTTCGGTTACGATATTCATCAAGTATCCCTTGTGGTATTGGGGGTTTGACTTGGAGCATATTTTTAATTTTTATTAGCTAAAACCTTATAAATTCGCGCGTCTTCCATTTTGCCTGTAAGATCGTTGGCTATTCGTAGTATTTCTAGCTCTTCCTTGGAAATTTCTTTTTGCTCTCTTTTGGCAGCTTCCTCCGGTGTGGGTTGATAGTACAAATTATGTTTCTCTAAAAATGCTCTAAATGTTGCCTCCATAATCTTCTTCTTTTCCTTTCGGTATAGTCGGATGAGAACAATAAAAGCGTTTACTGTCTCAATGTATTTTTCTTGAGTAGTATTAAAGAAAATCCTTTTTCTAAGTTTATTTTCAAAAATCTCGTGCTTATCTGTAAGGGTTGCGTACCTCAAAATTGCTTGCACCAGTACTCTCTCCTCTTCCTTGTTTCTGTATTTCATCGAAAACTCACGAATTTGCTGCTCATTCATCACATCATCGAAGCTCAAGCCATGTTCCCAACAAAGTTTTCTTACCAAGCGAATAGCAACCTCACGTTCGCCGCCAATACCGAGCTTAGCGAGCTGTACTATCTTGCCTAATTTTTCGGTATTTAATGATGCCGTCATACTATTCCTCCTTTTTAAAAGTAACCGAGAAAATTGGCAGCACCATTTGATTATATTTCCCCTCCAGTTCAATTTTTTCGCCCTTGGTATACTTGTCGAGCAGGATATCCCTCAAAAGCTCCTTATCCGTCTTGATTTCAGTTTTTAGGGCATCCAGCTTATCAAGCTCTGAACCATAACTCTCATTTAGCGCTGTTCGGATTGCTTTTAATTTTTCCTTGCGCTCTTTTACCTCCTCAGTGAGAAGCTGGTAGTTAGAATCCTGCATATAGGCATCTTCGAGCATGGTGCGCAGGTCTTTGATCTTTTCCTTGTTTTCAGAGATACGATTGAATATTTCTTGGGGGTTTTGCATAAAAAATAATTAGTAAGTATCGAGCAAAATTTCCGGCCCCAGCCCTACGCGAGAGAGAGCTGTCCTATGAAATTCCCTTCATGTCAACTCATGAAGAGCCGGGGCCGCCTATCAGTCCGTAGTGGGTCAGTCCTACGCTTTTTTTACCTTCTTATGCGTCCACGTCCGGAAATCATTTTGGCGGAATTGCCGGATTGTTTGCCTCATGATTCCCTTCTGTCTCTGCAATAAGAGAGTGCGCGTAGAGCCTCCCCACAACGGCTTGATAGTGTCTTTGCTTTTTATCATCGCTTCCCGGGTACTGCTCTTAGCCAGCGGAGCGCGCATACCCTCGCGCGTACCTCCCCGACAGTAGCTATGGGTTGTCGGGCTGAAGAACTAAGAACAGGGATCGGGAAGCGATAATTTTTAAGGAGCTTATTTGTTTTTATGGATATGTATTTCCGCACTATCCGGTGGGTAGATGGTGTAATTTTTAGCAAT
>CAYOFO010000046.1:6688-9810 GCA_964403325.1 uncultured Gammaproteobacteria bacterium
CGGGTATCTAAGAATTTACTTTTTCCTTTTACCCAATATTTTTTTGGAAGTTTAAATTTTTTAGAGTACATAAATTTTAATTAGTCATGAGTTCAAAAAATGAGCTGGTCGCTTCAAGCGTGCCTTTCATCTTGTGATACGTCCGGTAGTAGGATGAAGACATGCTTTTGACCGTGTGTTCGAGCTGGCCGATATAATCCTGTGCTTCGCTCTGGTCTCGGCAAAGCCAGTAGCCACTTTCGTTCGATAGGATGGGTGCGCCATACTGCGTGCGGAGCTGGTTTATTGCAAGGCGCACACGTCGGAGGACACTATCTCTACGCTTTGGATCGTGCAATTTTTGCCTGTCTTCGGGGTTATAGAACAGCCACCATTCACTTTCAGCGATGCTGTCTTGCCCTACTTTTAGATTTAGATTGTCAAAGGTCGGCATGAGGTTTTCCATTACCGCGTGTATATCGCCGGTCATGGCTTCGGGATGAAGGGAAAAGATTTTTTCCCTCATACGATCCCGGTAAGTTGAAGGATTCATAGTTCCTCCTTTCTGTCAGAAGGAGCGGATAAGCATGTCGCTTCTTCTTTAGGAGGTATACCGGCCATGTCGGAGTATTCGCGCCAGTATTCGGGGAAGGCTTTTTTGAGACGTTGGAAATTATTCGGGTCAGCTCTCCAGCAGGCAGCGGCGAGCGCTTGGACAAATGAGCCACCATATCGCTCCATCGCCTCAATGATTTTGTGTTCTTCTTCGTTTGGCATAATAAAGTTTTAGTGTTTGTTAAGTTCGGGGTAATAGGCCGGATCAATGGAAACGTTTGTATCTCGCGCGTCTACCCACCTACCGCCGCGCCAGATCGCTTTGGTGTTGTCGTGTAGGGTAATCTCACCAAATTGGCCGCCGGAGCCTGCCTTGCTCTGTTTTGATTGATTCCATGGCTTTCCGGCCCACGTTGCGAGACGCTTCGGCACATCGAATACTTTTTGCATCTGCCAGAGCTCTTTTTTTCCGTTGTCATTCTTTTGAGTCCAGTGCAAAAGAAATGCTTTGATCATTTCCTCGCCGTATTTTTCCTCATAAGGCTTTACGAGGTCGGCTAGGCTCTGTGGTGGTTCGGGTTCTGAACGTGTCCGACTGTCCTCCTCCGGTTGGTCGATTGGTTCGTCGGTGGACGTTTCGTCTAAATTATCCTCATCGGGCACGGTCGCCTCGGCGTTAGAGTTTAAGTTAGAGTTAAGGTTTAGGTTTAAGTTAAGGTTAAGGTGTACCAACGTGCCTACAGTCTGTACCCACGCTGTACCCAGCTCTGCATTTTCTTGTATTTTTAGCCAAACTGATTGCGGCACGTTCTTGAGTGAGCGTTCAATGCCTTTTAAGATGCTTGGGTTGAGTGTTTGGTTGCGAATGAAATTTTTAAGGACCAACCAACCATCGAAATAAAAGACTTTGCCGTCCTTCGTGAATCTCTCCAGTATCTTTTTGACCATATCGCTATTGAATCCTGTGTCGTAGGAAATTCTTTTGAGCGGTATCTCGTAAATACCGGAGAGGTCGGTCAAAGGATTGGTAATAAAATACAAATAGAGCAACTTCTCGCTTGGGTCGAGTTCGGAGATATAGCTATCGTCCCAGAATTTTGTGTTTACGGATCGGAATTTGCTCATATGTTTGAAATTTAGAATGGAATATCATCAAGAGAAATTTCGTCTACATCTCCCGTTTTTTGTTCTTCCTTTTTTTCCTCGACGATTGTTCCGTTGAATTCATTGGCCAAGCTTTGAATGTGTTTGAAATTTATACTTTTAAGCTCGGCCAAGATTTTTTCGAGCAGTACTATCATTTGGTTTGGTGATGCTTTTGTATTCTCGTTCTGCTCAAAATTGTAGTACCCTCTATCGTTCTGAGTGATCGTAATATCTACCGTATCGCCCGGGTTCCAAGTTTTGGTAATTTCATCGCCAAATCCGGATACATGAACGTCTTTTTGTTCACGACTACTCCATGTCGTAATCATGCAAGAAATATAATCTTTGCCTGATTTACTGACTTTCTCGGTATGTTTGATGTTTTTAATGAGAATTTGAGACATAGGCTATTTGGAAAATTCAGCAATCCTCTTAAAAAGAACGTAGCCGGTTTCAGTCTCAAAAATCTTGAATTCTCCTTTGGTTACGTCGGTGCAGCCGTGTGATTCGAGAAAGGCTTTATACTTCTTGCTTTTTTCGAGTTTAGCCGCGGATTTCCGCGCCTCCTCTTCCTCGCGCTCTTTTTTCGCTTTTTCTTCGGCTTCTTTTTGTGCCTGTGCTTCTTTGGCTTGGCGCTCACCGTCTAGTCTGGCCTGTTCTATGGCGTCTAGGCGGTCTTTTTCTTGCTGTGCTGCCAGTTCTTTATCTCGCTGTGCTTGAGCCGCAGCATCGGCCTCTCGCTGCATAGCCAATTCTTTGTCTTTTAGCTCTTTCTCTTTAGCTTCGATCTCTGCCTGTTTCGCCTTAAGCTCGGCTTCTTTTTTAAGGTTTTCACTTATTATCCGGGCATTTATGAGCGATGTGAGAAGGGATTCAAACTTCACATCGTCCAGCTCATTGATTTGTTCGTCTGTCAGTTGCTCGCCTATTTTTTCCTGCTCAAGTCGCGCCCGGCGCTCTGGTAATTTTCGCAAGCGCTCTTGCTTAATCGCATAGAGCGTGGCTTCTTCTTCAAGGTTTTTGAGGCGATCTTCTTCCGGTTCAATAATGGCGATAAGTTCTTTTTGTTTAGCAATAACCGCTCTTTGAAATTTAACCGCGTCTTCTCGTAATTCTTCGCCTTTATCTTTAATTTTTATTCGGGTGTTTTTAAGTAAAATTCTTTGCTCGTGAACCGCTTTAACCTGTGCCACATCTTCAAAATCTGTAATGATTATTTGCTTGCTTGCCTCGGCCATTGATTGCAATTCCGCAGTTGTAGGATCAAATTTTTCAATATTTAAATCCATATTAAAAAGCTAAGAGTGAATTAACTATGGAGTCGATCTGCTTAAGCGACTCACGCTCAAGGATCATAAGCTCCTCAATTTCTGCCAGTACCGATTCACGCGTCACCTCAATCAAGAAGAAATCACAAACCTTAAGGCTCGGATCAAAGAAGG
>CAYOFO010000047.1:0-9421 GCA_964403325.1 uncultured Gammaproteobacteria bacterium
GCGATTCAACACAATACCACGCTCTACAGCAATGGTTTTTAAAATTGAACTAATTTGAAAAGAAGGTATGGAATATTTAGCACCAATATACTCGGCTGCGGTATCTTTTCCGGCAGCTATTGGCCCAATAATTCCAATTATAATTTTTGGCATATTAGTTATTTTTTATTTTTAAGGTATGTATCTGTGATCAACAGTTCGTATTCACTTGGTAAACCATAGACAACACACTGCACCAGCATTGACATTTGCACTTCAAATAAATCTCCCAGACTAGAATTTTCTAAAAAATTAACCGGCTGACCTTGATACGCTGTATATAAACTTTTATTTTTAAACAATATTTTTGAGTCCACTTTTGGTACGAATGTGGCTTGGTCGTGATAAAAATTTTAATAGAAGCAAGAACAAACTACTCGGTACGAGTCGGTATACCCAAAAATTGCAAGGCGTTTTCGGTTTTCTCAAAAACCAATTTCTTTTGCTTGAGTTTATTGTAGGCTGTACTGGATTGTTCAAGGAGCCTCAGGACTCCCGGGTCAATGCTGGTCAAAAGCGCCTGTTGACCGCGCGACTCGATAATATCCACAATCTCATCAAGAGCCTCCACGCCATCAATATCCATAAAGCACACTTCACGCAGTCGCAGAATGATGTTTTTATATTTAATTAGATTCGCCTCAAATCGGGCGATGTGTGCGCGGCTATTAATGTAGCACAATTTGCCGCGGATAGAATAGAGTAACACATCGGCATTCTCCTCAATCTCCTTAATAGTTTCGCCTGACATCGACGCTACCACGCCCTGTTCAAATTTGTTTACTTTTAATTCGAATTGGCCGCGTGATAGCCGATCAACCAAAAACAGGAGCGATACCGCCACCCCAAGCAGTATACCCAGGATTGGATCGGCCATAAGCGTAACTCCGGCAACCAAAAGGGCTATAAAAAAGCCAACTCGTTCGTATCGCCAAAATTTAATAAAGTGCTTTGTTTCTACCATCTGAATGGCCACAAACACCAGGATGGCAGCGATAACCGGTAAGGGAATATAGCTAAAATACCCGAGAAAAAAGAGGGAAATAAGCCCAACAGCCAATGCGTTGATGGTGGCCGATGCCTGGTGGTTTGCTCCGGTTTTAATATTGAGCGAAGTTCGAGCGAGCGCGGCTGTGGCAGGCATGCCACCAACCAGCCCGGAGGCGAGATTAGCAAGTCCCAGAGCGAGCAGTTCCCGTCGCTCATTATGTTTAGTCCGTGTCATACCATCCGCAATTTTTGCCGAGAGCATAGTTTCTAAAATAGCCACGAGTGCCACCACAGCACCGGCTTTAATCATAGAAACCGAAAATTCCCAGTGCACAGGCATAAAAAATTTGAAACTAATATCCCCGAATTTGTCACCCAGTGTCTGCACAACCAACGGAATAGCCTGTATGTGCGCCAAATAACCCAACATGATGCCAACCGGAGCTAAAATAATAGCTCCAGGCAGCCGAGGAATGAATTTTTTACATACGAACAACCCTGCTGTAAAACAAAGAAAAATTATAACCGCCGTTAACGATGCTCCTGGCAGATGCCGTAGCGATTCAACCGTGTTGGCAAAAAAATTCTCATGCAGTGGCAGACCGCGTAACCCCAGGGCATAATTGAGTTGCCCGAGCGCTATAATACAAGCGACACCGAGGGTAAAGCCATGAATAACGCTCGACGGAATAAGAATCAAGTACCGCTCGAGGCGTAAGGCATAGGCTAAAAGAATTATAGCAGCGGACAAAATTGTCAAAACCGGCAAAGTACCAATGCCGTGAAGTAACACATAGGTAGCTACGATTCCAGACAATGCCCCGGTCGGCCCGATGATATTAAAAGCACTGCCGGCGAAGAGTGCGGCAATAAGACCTGCCCAAAAGGCGGTAATGATACCGATCTGGGGAGTCGCCCCCGAAGCAACGGCGAGCGATACGGACAGCGGCAGGGAAATAAGCGCCACTGTCAAACCGGATTTTAGATTACTTTGTATGGTTTTAATTGTCATAAAATTATATTTTGTTAAACATTTGCCAAATTTCTCCCGTGCTCGAGATGCATACAACTGGCCCGCCTAAAAATTGACGTTTTCGTTTAGTAGCCCGTACGAAAATCGCGCCGATAAACGACATAATAACAATTTCTTCTCAATCTAGCAAATTTACTCTATTCTCAGCAAAATTATCATTCCTCATTCGTTATCAACCATCATCCACACCCCCCCTTTCATCACTTTTTGGACACAGGGTGGACACAATTTAAATGACCAACGACAATACAGAAAAAGTGATATTGTGGGAAACTTGTGACAAAGACTTATGCTAGAGGAAAATTTTTCTTTTTCTTTCCAAAAGAAGAGTGGTATCCTAGATATAAACGTGTCAACCACAAAAAGGAGTCGGGTGAGAATTGTAAATATAGTCTGAATATACTAGAATAGTTAAACTAAAAATCAGCAATATATGGCAGAAACACAGACACTACAACGCTATACTCAAGAGCATGCTCAAAATGAGCGCGCTACTTTGGCGGCACAAATCAGACAAGAAAGGCGTGAAGGGCAACAGCAGCGTGATAATCATACAGAAAGGGTCAACAACTTCATTCAAGAACGTGATAATCTGCACGGCCAAATCTCCTCTACTCAAGCAGCTATAGACGCCTTGGAATTTAGAATCAACAATATAAAAGATTCAACAGTTAAACGTATATTGAATATTTTTCATCTCTCACGATTAGAAACTGAACTAGCCACGCACCACATCAATTTAAAAGAGCAACAAAGTCGTTTTGAAGAATTGAATTCAGAAATTACTCAAATCAATGAATTAATTGCCAGCCAGAGAAGCGCCGAGGGGGTGCGTCAAAAAATTACCGATTTTTATCGTGGCCATATGAGTCAGTTTAAAGAACACGAACAAATACAGTTGGCTCTTTTAGAGCAGGAACGGGCCGATAGCCAAGTTGAAAAAATTGCCATTGAACAATCGACAGTATTTATTCATTCAATTCAGCCTAACTTGGTGCCTGGTAAAAACTCACTGTTAAAGGAAAACGTGGACTGGGCAACAAAATTAAAAATCCTGCTGGCTTTTAATCCCACCTTGTCCACTTCCAGCCTACAACCCGGAGACGGCCTAAGTAACATGTGGGCATCAAGTGGAATTATAGTAGGTCGGGGAACTGTGCTCGACGCCACACCTCGTGACGCCCAAACAGTGGCCAAGGGTTTTGGTGAGCGAGCCACGCGTTTTGGCGCAGACAAACGCCCGCTCCAAGAAAAGGTAGACTCAGCCTTAAGAGAACGAAGTCCGAATTTTTATAATGAATTCGTCATTGCTCGTCCCGAGATAGCCGGCATCTATATCGCTGTGGAAAGTAATAACCAGACTCGTCCGGACTGTGTTGATCCGCAAGAAGCACTCCAACTCTCGAATGAATTGGGAATTCCTGTATATATAATAAAAAATGGAGAAATTTTCGAAGCCGCTATTGATCCGGATGGTAATAAAATACAGCCGGGGAAAAAAGTAACTTTAGACCAAGTATACGGCACCTCCGCCTATCGACCAAGCGAAGAACAACGCCAGCGTGTTGTTCAAGAAATTTTAGATAACTGTCCATTTAAAGTTGAAACAGCGGAAAGAGGATATGTTGATTCTATGGGTACGGGCAAAATAAGCTACATTGAGCTAAAAGGAGTAACGTCCAAATTTGAACAGGCAACATCAGCTGAAATTTCAGTGGCAGAATTGGAAAAATTAAACACGGGCTCACTGTATGATCAAGAACGAGGGAAACTTCCCATTGATGCGGTCAAGGTGATAGCTGAAATAATTACACCGGAGACAAAAATCCAATACATCCAGCGTAGTGCCGGAGACAAAACCGATATTATGAAGAGGACGGTCTTTAAGAGGGGTAAAAAGGAACCCATTACCCGATCGCTCGATGCTCAATCGGTAGTGAACAAAGGATTTGTTGATCTGGGATGGACAACCCAAGGCTTGCCACAAGGAGCGGGCAACCCCCAGCTTTACCTCCATAATCTAGAGGCTATAATCCTAGATTTAACTAAAAATCAAGCTGAAAAATCAGATGAAAAAAAATTACTTTCGTTAGGATTTCATGTATATGGTTTTGCCGAACAGGCTGAAAAGGCACAGGATATTTTTATCCGCGACCAAGCTTTTAAGCTCGCAGAGCTAATACGACCGCGTTCATTTTACGAAGAAGTCATCAGTCGCCGTGTCAGCCAGCAAGGAAATTTCATTATTACTGAAGAGGACCTGCCGCATACAAAAACTCCTTTAACTGGCAACTAAAATCCAATTAGACACCGTACAAATAAAACAACCCATTCTACAGTGGGTTGTTTTATTTGTAGACCGTACGAAAATTGCGCCGATAAACGACATAATAACAATTTCTTCTCAACCTAGCAAAGTTACTCTCATTTCAGCAAAATTATCATTCCTCATTCGTTATCAACCATCATCCACACCCCCTTTCATCACTTTTTGGACACACGGTGGGCACAAACTTTTAAGATGAAGAGCGGCAACCTAGCTAGAAATAATTTTCTACCCATTTTAAACTCATATTCACCTTTATTCTGAGAATTTGCCGCCCGAGATATCGAAGAATCTCTCAAAAAAACTAGTCAATTTGCTTAGAACACTCTCACGTTTCTTTGTGCGCTCGCCAGTTGGAGAAAAAAGAGATACTGGCGGCAAAACGGTAGTGATGGCTGTGCCAGTTGTCGCTATGCTCCCATCTCGGAAAGCATTTTTTACAAATGTATAGGTCGCATCGTGATTCAGATCTTCATTATGAATAATCTTTTCGAGCTCCTCAATTTTTTTCTTGTCTACAAATTTCTGCCAATCATCATCAACGACTGAATGAATATCAAGCGAGGTAATGAACTGATTAATGAGATCCTTTTTGTTTCGAAGTTCAACGCTTGAATCAATTGCTTTATTGATATCAACCAAAATCTCACGATTCTTATTGTGATTTTCGTGGTATTTCTTGATAAGGGCTAACACAAAATCAATATTTATTTCTACTTGCTTGATGAGTTCCATCTCAAACACCAAGTCATCGTTAATATTTTCTTGATCAACTTCAACACCCTTACGAAATTCATTGTAAAGGTCGATGTACCTACTGTGATAATCCTGTACATCACGCTCGGTTAAAATCTCGTTGCCGGTAAACTCGTCAAAAGTTGTCAAAATATTGCGCACTCGCAAAATTCCACCATAAAGCTTGATAAAATCTTTTTGGTTTTGCTCGCCTACAATGTGCTCGCCAACTGGGAATTTTTCCGTGAGTTCTGCCACCAGACTTGCGTACCCTCGCACGGCCATTTCGCCGTCTTTGTAGCCGTTGTAGTACTCCTCGTACGCTTTGAGAAGCACGACCCCGCCCGCTTCTTTATCCCCAAAAAGAGCGATGGATTCGTTGGTGGCTTTCTCTAGGTTACGGAAGCAAACTATATTTCCGAAAGTCTTTACGCTGTTTAAAATACGATTGGTTCGCGAAAATGCCTGCAAGAGTCCGTGCAGTCTCAAGTTTTTATCCACCCAAAGCGTATTCAATGTTGTGGCGTCAAAGCCGGTCAAAAACATATTGACCACAATCAGGATATCAACCTCACGGTTTTTCACTCTCGAGCTCACATCTTTGTAATAATTTTGAAACTTGTCCGATGAAGTATCGAAAGACGTGCCAAACATCGCGTTGTAATCAGTAATGGCAGTATCTAGAAAATCCCTTGAGCTCACGTCGAGCCCACTTGTATCCTCGGAGTTTTCATCAATCATTCCGTCGGCATCTTCATCGTTGACGCCAAAGCTATAAATCGTTGCAACCTTGAGCCGTTTGTCGCTCGGCACACCCTCAAGTTGCTTTTTAAACTCGGCATAATATTTCTTTGCCACATCAATAGATGAAACGGCAAAAATAGAATTGAACCCAGCCAACCGGCGATCTTTCAGTTTATAAAAACTATTTCGTTTAGTCTTTTGGTCAAAATGCTCGCGAATATATCCAACAATATTTGCCAGGCGTTTCGGCGAAGCAAGTGCCGCTTCACGGTCAATGTCTCTCACTTGCGCGTCTTCAATATTCTCCGCTTCGCGGACGGTAGAAACATAATCAACCTTAAACGGCAAAACATTTTTATCAGCAATAGCATTTACAATCGTGTAGGTGTGCAATTTTTCACCAAAAGCCTGCTCGGTCGTTTTCAAATCCGGTCGTCCGCCAGCAGACGCATTCAGGGCAAAAATCGGCGTACCGGTAAAACCAAACAAATTGTAATTCTTGAATGTTTTGGTAATAGCGGCGTGCATATCGCCAAACTGTGAACGATGACATTCGTCAAAAATAAGCACTACATGCCCGTCAAAAATAGCGTGACCTTTATTTTTACTAATGAACCTATCGAGCTTTTGAATAGTAGTAACTATTATAGGTTGATTTGTTTTTTTGCTTTTCAAGATTACACCATTCGGCTTTGTAAGTTGTTCGGAAAGAATAGCGGTACTAGTATTGCTATTTGCGCAACCTTCGGCGAACTTGTCGTATTCTCGCATCGTCTGGTAATCCAAGTCCTTGCGGTCAACCACAAAAATAACTTTATCTACATAGGAGAGCTTACTCGCCAGCTGGGCAGTTTTGAAACTGGTCAACGTTTTTCCCGATCCGGTGGTGTGCCAAATGTACCCACCAGCCTCAACCGTGCCGAGTTTTTTGTAGTTGGTGCCAACTTCAATACGACTGAGTATTCTCTCGGTGGCGACAATCTGATACGGTCGCATTACTAACAGTTGACGATCTGTAGTGAACACGCAGTACTTGGTCAAGATGTTCAAAAGCGCGTGCTTGGCAAAAAAAGTTTTCCCAAAATCCACCAAATCCGTAATCGGTCGGTTAGTGGCATCTGCCCACCAGCTGGTAAATTCAAAACTGTTGCTTGAGCGTTTGCCTTTTTTTGCCGTACCAACGCCTGCTTCTTTAATGTGTTCCGAGCGCACGGTATTGCTGTAATACTTGGTATGCGTACCGTTGGAAATAACAAACAACTGCACATATTCAAAAAGCCCAGACGCAGCCCAAAAACTTTCTCGGCTGTAACGGTTGATCTGATTGAACGCTTCGGCAATAGCCACGCCTCGGCGCTTGAGCTCGATGTGCACCAGTGGCAGCCCATTCACCAGCACCGTCACGTCATAGCGATTGGCACGCTGGCCGTCTTCGGTAGCATATTGGTTGATAATTTGAAGGCTGTTGTCGTGAATGTTGTCTTTTTTTATGAGGTATACATTCTTGGTCGTGCCGTCTTTGCGCGTCAGGTTTTTGATATGGTCTTCTTGAATGGTGGCGGTCTTTTCGGCAATGCTTTGGTTGGGGTTGGCAAGTTCGCTAGCAAAAAACTGTTCCCATTCGCTATCGGTAAAAGTAAAATCATTGAGCTTCTCTAGTTGCTTGCGCAAATTGAGTACTAAATCGGCTTCGGAAGTGATGGGCAGATATTCGTAGGCTTGCGTCTCGAGTTGTTTGATAAAAGCCCGCTCCAAATCGGCCTCACTTTGATACTGAGCAACACGCGCACTGTCCGCCACATATTCACCCACGACCGTGCTTTGGGGATTTTCCGCAACCAGATTGTATTTGTTAACTTTTGGCATACTTATTTTTTCTTATTTTGCTTTGTTCTTTTTATCACTTTTTTCTCGATACCGTTTATAGTCTCTAAATAATCTTTTTCAACTGGTGATACGGTTTTTACTTGATACTTTCGGTATTCTCTCCCGGCTTTTTCTACTGCTTTTTCATGGCTTATTTTGCCTGCGTGATTTAATTTTCCTTTACCATATATTTCAGAAAATGTATCCAGCTCTGCTACCCAATCTTTCATTTTCATCGGCTCCTGATTTTGAGCTTTTATTTCCGCGAGGTCAAAGAAAGCAGACACAAGTCGGTTGAGTCGATACAATTCATCTTTGGTCAAATAGTTTTTAGCTATCATGGCATCGGCTCTTGTCGGTAGTTTACCGGAAAAATTTGTCATCCCCATAAATTCTTTTTCAGCATCGGCACGAGAATAAATAAGTTCTGCCGCGGTCTGTTCATTGGTAGCGTAATGAAGTTTATTTTGCACTGTTTTGAAAAACAATAGGGATTCCTTGCTCTTGACATCATAATCAACGCTGGTTGCATACAAATCCAGCACTTGGCGATACAAAACTTTTTCACTGCTACGAATGTCACGGATTCTCTCTAGGAGTTCTTTCCAATAATTACCGCCACCCGTTCCTTTCAGTCTTTCGTCATCCATGGCAAAACCTTTGATAATGTATTCTTTAAGGCGTTTTGTTGCCCACTGACGAAATTTTGTGCCTTGAATAGATTTTACACGATAGCCAACCGAGATAATAACATCTAAATTATAGTAGTTTGTTGGTTTGGTAGATAAATCGGAAATCCCGATTTTCTTCATAGATTCGGCTTCGTTTAGCTCTTTTTCGGCATAAATATTCAAAATATGCTCATTAATTGTAGACCGACTTTTGTTAAAAAGTTCAGACAATTGATCGATGGTCAACCAAACAGTTTCGCCTTCAATGCGTACTTCAAGGCGAGAGTGTCCATCATCGCCTTCATACATTATTATTTGGTTGTTGATTGAGTTGGTCATATTGAATTGAAAGTTAAAAGCTTCCCCCGGTAGTATTCATATTGCTGCCTGCGAGCCGAAAGCTCCGCCGGTAAACCGATTGAAATATCGTTCACGAGTGCGTCAAATTTATCTAAAATCTTCACAACTCTTTCCTGTTCGGCGAGAGGTGGAAGTGGTATTTTGATTGATTTTATAACATTAGCATTAAATTGTGGTTGAGCTCCACCGCCAACCAATTTATTTGCTTGTTCCCAATAAAAACTACTTTGAGCAAAATGCCAATAATACGTAGGCAAAATAGCATTTTCTTTAAATCGTATTCTTATCAAAAATGAAGCAAACACAGCAGAATAATCCTCATTGAACAACATAGTTTTTCCATATGTAGCCCCTGTTCGAGCCATCAAAATATCCCCCTTTTCAAGAAGATAATCTTTATTTGCTTCAGATAAATCAAGGTATTTACTATCATCCGCTCTTAATTTTCCATTTTCGTTTATATCCGTAATTCTTACAAATCTAACATTTCCCTGATCTTTTGCTTTATCTGTAAAACCGTATCTAAATTCACAAATCTCATCAAGATTTACAAATTTCACATCATCCCCAAACGTCAACTGCTCCTCCCGATAATACTCATACTGCTTCTTCCTTGCTTCTAGCTCTGCTTCTAGCTCTGCTTCTAGCTCTGTAAAA
>CAYOFO010000048.1:0-9256 GCA_964403325.1 uncultured Gammaproteobacteria bacterium
AAACACTTCGCGTGGTTTTGCCCCATCAGCACTCCCCACTATACCAGCTTCTTCCAGTTCGTCAAGCAGTCGGGCCGCGCGCGCATATCCCACTTTTAAACGACGCTGTAAGAGTGAAGCGCTGGCTTTGCCACTTTCAATTACCAGCTGTTTAGCTTCTTCAAACATACTGTCTTGATCACCGGTTCCCGAGAACGTCATGGCGGCACTGCCACCCAAGTTACTTTGTTTTGAGACAATCGAATCATCGTATACCGGTGGTTCATCGCCGCGCAAATATTCGACCACTTGTTTCATTTCGTCTTCTGAGACATAGGCACCTTGCACGCGTTTGGGTTTGGATAAATCGGCGGTAAGGAGGAGAGAATCACCGCGACCAAGCAATTTTTCCGCGCCTGGGGTGTCGAGAATGGTGCGTGAATCGGTGAGAGAGGCTACAGAGAAAGCCAGGCGACCTGGAATATTTGCTTTCATAAGACCGGTAATAACTTCCACGCTCGGGCGCTGTGTTGCTACAATGAGGTGAATACCAACGGCACGGGCCATTTGAGCGATGCGGATAATACCACTTTCCACTTCTTGCCCGGAAGTGGCCATGAGGTCAGCCAGTTCATCGATGACAAACACGATATAAGGTAAAGGTTCAGCGGCTTGTTTGTTGTAAGAAAGAATATCGCGACTACCGACTTTGGCGAGCATGTCAAACCGCCTTTCCATTTCGCCAATCGTCCATTTGAGAGCGTTGACGGTTTTGAGTGAGTCGGTAATGACCGGAGTGAGCAAGTGAGGGATGCCGTTGTAGAGAGTGAGCTCAACCCGTTTTGGGTCAACGAGAATAAGGCGAAGGGTAGCCGGAGTGTTTTCGTAGAGTAAACTTAAAATAATGGTATTAATCCCCACCGTTTTTCCCGAACCGGTGGAGCCGGCAATAAGCAAGTGCGGCATCTTGGGCAGATCGGCCAACCAGACTTTACCGGAGACGTCTTTGCCAAGCGCGATAAACATATTGTGCTCGCGTTTTTTAAATTCTTCGCTCTCAAGCAGTTCGCGCAAGGTGACCATGGCCACGCGCTGGTTGGGTACTTCAATACCGATGAGCGACTGGCCCGGGATAGGTGCTTCGATACGAATGGGGTGGGCGGCGAGCGCGAGCGCGAGGTCATTTGACAGCGCCATGATACGCGCAACTTTTATACCTTTGGCTGGTTTGAGGGAATATTGGGTAACGGTGGGACCCACACGAATATCGCCCATTTCCACCTCAATGCCAAAATTTTGAAAGGTTTCGGCAATAATTTGGGCGCTGGCTTTGATGTCGCCAGAGGTAGGTTTGCTTTTGGAAGCCACCAAGAGCTCGGTGGGGGGTAAAGCTTTGTACACTTTGGGAGAAATAATGCCAAAGGGTGAGGTTTCTACCATGTTGTTTTCGGGGGAGGGTTCTTCGGCTGGTTTTTCTACAGCGAGGGGTTTGATGGGACGTTTAAAAATGGGTTTGGGAGGAATGATTTCTTCCTCCGGTTCATCTTCCTCCTCCTCTGTGTCGGTAGGAATAGAAGAATTGGTAAAACGAGCGTTGGTGCTCGTTGCTGCAACAGCGGGTGCGGGTTTGAAAAAATCACGTTTGAGTTCAGCCAGATGGCTGAAAATGCCTTGCAGGAAAAGAGCGATTTGGTTGAGGGTTAGGTTAAACAAAATGATGAGCGCTATGCAGATGAGGCCGAGCAATATGATGGTACCGCCCAGGTCACCTACGTACATTTTGAGCGGCCAGCCAAAAATAATACCTATGAGACCGCCACCGATGCCGAGCTGTCGCATTTCTTCCGGGGCGTACGAGAGATGAATGAGTCCATTAAAGCTAAGGAAAAAAAGAATGAGTCCGATGACTTCTCGGGCAGAATGGTTTTGTTCGTGGTGGGTGGCAATAAGTAGGGCAGTAACGGTGACCGCAACCGGGAAAACATAGCGTACTTGGCCAAAGACAATAGCCAGAAGCGCGTCCAAAAATTCTCCCACCACGCCGGCTTTGCCAAAAAAGCTCAGAAGGCAGAGTCCGGCAAAGATGAGTAGGAGAATAGTAAAAGCACCCCGGCTGATTTCAGGGTTCAGGTTAATTCGCGAAATAAGATTGGCAGAGGATTGTTTGCGTCGAGCCATAAAGTAGGGAGTATTATAGCACAAATACGAAAGATATTTTATTTATTTTTTTAGGCAGAGGTTGTAAGTATGTTGAAATGAAATGTAATAATTATGACAAAGCGTTCGTTTAGGGGTAAAGATGTTGGTTTTTAAGGGGGTACATGTATTGACAAAATTAAAATACTATGCTAGGTTCTGCTCTAGTTTTATACGTCAAAATACATTGACACAAAAAAATAAACACCAACCATTGTTCTTTAAAAACATAAAAAATATTCCCTGCGGTTATTACAGTTTGTTTTTACTTTCTTTACAATTAGAAATAATTAAACAATAAAGAAAACAAACAATAAAAAAACAACTTGTAATGACCGTGGGAAACCCGTCAACAAGAGCTGAAGGAAAGTATCTTCACGCTCATGGACGAACCCGCAAGCGCCCACCACACAGTGGTTGGGCAAGGGAGGCCCAATGGGCACGAAGAAGAAGGGGGGAGGAGGACTGCTCGTGGCAGCCCTCCTCCTCGTCGGCGCAGGAGGGTGCGGGGGTGATGCGGTGGTGCCGCCGCAGAACGCAGAAAGTGTCAAGAAGCAATGCCAGGGGAAGTTCCCCTGCCTGGGAATGCTCGTCATTCTCGGGTCTAACAAGACCATCTCTGTGCCCGTGGAAAACGGGGGGATGACGGTATCCCCAATCGGTGGGCAGCCCGAGTGCCTTCGCGCTGAGAAGCTGGAGGTTCAGACCCTCCCGGCGGCGGTGACGTACTCGTTCACCAAGCCGGCGAACGCGTGCAGTAGCGCGGTAGGCTATGACTTCAGTATTTCATTCACGACCCCGTTCGACGGGCGCAAGGCCGAGGGGGGGGTGCGGTTCTTGTGGTCGGACCTGGGGGCGGGAGGCGATTACATCTACCGAGAGGTCAGCCTGACCTCTCGGTAGGACACTACACTTTTCACCGTCCCTGACATTCGTCGGGACGCAGAGGTGAAAAATTAACCTCTTCTTTTCTTGGGGAGTTCTGCCTCCCCAATCCGGCTGAGTGAACTATATCCTCGGCCGTGCAAAAAACCACTCTAAAATTTAGAGTGGTTTTTTATTTTCTCTATTAAGCTGCGCGCAGATTTGTAATTCTTCGACAAACGAGCTAAATTCCGAAAACGTTTCTTAAAAAGATAAAATATTTTTAAGAAATGGGGGCTGCTTTAGATGGTTGAGTTATTCCACTACTCCACAGTAAAGATGGTTTGGTGCTTGGGGGTGCTGTGCGTCGTTGTGAGAAATGGCGGTGAAGCACATAGTATAATCCACGAGCCATAAAAAAGAAATAAAAAAACAGCCTTATTTGAGCTAAGGCTGTTTTTAGAAGTTTTATTGAGCAGTCTGTTGTCTCAACTTTTGGCGCAGACGAACTACTTCCAAAAGTTCATCGTCGTTTACGGTATCGATAGATGTTTTAATTTTTTCGGTGAGTTCAACTAGTCGGTTTTGATCTTGAATTCTCTCTTGTAATTTTTGCGATTGAGCTTTTAGTTCAGGGAGTTGTTTGGCAATCGCTTGCAATTCACTGTCTCGGATTTCATTTTCACCACTCAGCTGCGCAATTCTGGCGGTGGTAGTGCGCTGGAGTTCTTCCAAACGTCTTTTTAGTTCGTCTATTTCAGCAATTGCTTCGCCATTAAGTTGATTAAGGTTATTTTGACGTGACTGTAAGGTGTCGATGGTAGTAATTACTTCTTGCAAAGAAGCCAGATCCGGGTTTACAGAAGGTTTTTCTTCTGAGGGTTTAGCGGGTTCCTCATCAATTTTTGGTTCAGATGGACATGCTTCTGTTGTAGGAATAATGCCCTTACTTTGGAGCTCATGGAAGTGTCGGGTATAGGCTACCCAGTTAAAACTCCACACTTTTTTCTCGAGGCCGTGTTGGTTGTCGCCTAAATCAATAATAACGCCTTCATTTGCAAGTTCCTGCAGCATGTCGGTTAAGGCAGCTTGGTTTTTTGGTCCCACGTAGTCTAGCAGGTCATTAGCCACAAGACGCCAAGTGTTGCCTTCAGTTCGTATCGCAGCTGGTAGAGTACAGTAGATTTCAGCAAAAGAAGGTGTGACAGATGTCTCTGCTTCTGGTTTTTCCTCACCCTTAGAGGCGCCTTTATCTTTGTTTCCTTTTTCCTTCTCTTTTTCTGCCTTTATTCTATTTATTTCTCCAATAATCCCCTGTTTTGTATTGGTGCGGAGTGCGGTTAGCCACTCCATAAATTTTGTCCATTCTTTTTCAAGGTCCGAGGATCTTCCGGTCCGTTGATATGCGCTAGCAAGATATCTTTTATTTTCTTCAAGTTTGGTGTTTAACTGGTTACAAAATGCGGCCACCGCTTCCGTATTAGACCAGTCAATTGACTCGCCTGTTGTTCTTGCGTACTCCTTTAAAGTACTAATAAAACGGCGAATTTCGCTGTTGGCATAAGTTACCACACCATCTTTTCCAGGCCCCAAATCCGTTCGCTTACTACTTATAACCCAATGTTTTTCAAGATACCCTTCACCTCTTTGGATTGCTTGACTTAGTATCTTTCGAGCGCTTTGTTCCATATGTAAAATTTTAAAAAATAACTTGAAATGATAGCACTTCGCTATTGATTTGTCAAGCCGAAGTTTTTTACGATCGACTCGAGTGTTTTTTGCTAAAAAAAGATGGTAGTTTGTTCGATATAGAGGCCGTGGACAAAATGGGAAAAACTTGGCTTGACAGGGTGTGGATTTTCTTCTATAATGGTGCTACTCTAAAAAAATTCGTATTGTTCTTTCATAGTGTCGTGTTAGAGTATGTGTGGCTGAAGGAAAATCACAAGGCAGCTGCGCGCAAGGTATTAGGAAATTCTAACAACAACAATGTTCACCTTGCTGTCTTATTTTATAAAAATATAAGAAAAAACCAGTCCATGGCTCATTTTTTTGTTTTTAAAAAATAACTCGTTTTTCGTTTATTTACTCTATTTTGAGATTAGTTATGCCACCAATTTTCAAAAATCAGTTTGGTCGAAAGCTTGAGCGCAAATATTTTACTACGACCAAAAATGAAATCCCTTTGCCGGACCTGATCGAAATTCAAAAAAATTCGTACGAATGGTTTCTCAAAACCGGTATTAAAGAATTATTCGACGAAGTTTCGCCCATGACTGATTTTACCGGTCGCGATTTGGAGGTTTACTTGGAAAATTACTATTTTGATGAACCGCGCTTTGATGAAGTTACTTGTCGCGAGCGCAATATTACCTATGAAGCGCCGCTGCGCGTGACCGCTCGTTTGGTCAATAAACGCCAACAGCAATCTAAATCCCAGGAAATTTATTTGGGTGATGTGCCGGTAATGACTTCACGCGGTACGTTTGTGGTAAACGGTATCGAACGTGTGGTGGTTTCACAGTTTATTCGTAGTGCCGGTGTGTTTTTTACAGCCGAAAATATTCGCGGCCGCAAATTTTATGGTGGCAAAATTATCCCTAATCGCGGCGCTTGGATTGAAATCGAAACCGACCAAAATAATGTTTTGTGGCTTAAAGTAGATCGCAAGCGTAAAGTCGCCGCCACTTCCCTGTTACGGGCTTTTGGCTATGAAACCGATGAACAACTGATTGAACTTTTTAAAGACGTTAATACTCATCCGCACCTCGATTTTATCGAAGCCACCATCAAAAAAGACCTGGCCAAAAATATGGGCGAAGGTCTCATTGAGGTGTATAAAAGAATTCGCCCGGGAGATTTGGCAACCAGCGATAATGCCAAAAGTCTCATTTATGCCATGTTTTTCAATTTTGACCGTTATGACTTGGGGCAAGTGGGTGTTTATAAATTTGGCACTAAGTTTGATCTCAACTACGAACAAGCTGATTACGAAAAGAAAGAAAATCGTGTTTTATCGGCCGAAAAACTCTTGGCTGTTCTTAAAGAAGTGGTGCGTTTAAATGTTACGCAAGACCAGGAAGACGACATCGATCATTTGGGCAACCGTCGCGTACGCGCGGTGGGCGAGCTCGTGCAAAATCGTTTTCGGGTTGGTTTGTCACGCATGGAGCGCATTATTAAAGATCGCATGAGCACCTATGAGCTCGATCAGTTGACACCCAACAAACTCATTAACGCCCGTCCGGTAACGAGTGCTATTCGCGAGTTTTTCATGAGTTCACAGTTGTCTCAGTTCATGGATCAAACCAATCCGCTCGCCGAGCTCGAACACAAACGACGTTTGAGTGCGCTGGGTCCCGGAGGTCTCGCTCGTGATCGCGCTGGGTTTGAAGTGCGTGATGTGCACACCACTCATTATGGCCGCATTTGTCCGATTGCCACTCCGGAAGGACCAAATATCGGTTTGGTTAACCATCTCTCAAGCTATGCCCGCATCAATGAGTTTGGTTTTATCGAAACACCATATCGCAAAGTTTTGCGTGAAGTTACTAATGATCCCAAGCTGACCGAAGGCGAAATATTGCGTGAAGAAACCGGTACTTTTGCTGCCGGGACAGCTATTACCCGCGAGGTAGCGCAGGCGCTCGCCAAGCTTAAACTGGAAAAAATTACCGTGAAACCTCGGGTGACTACAGAAATTGTTTATCTCAATTCATTTAAAGAAGAAAAAGTGGTGACTACCACCGCTAATGCCCGGCTTGATGCTAAAGGGTATTTTGTTGATCCATCTGTGCCAGCCCGTGTGAACGGTCATCCGGGTGTTGCGAATAGTGTGGAAGTAGAATACGTTGATGTAGCCACCAACCAGATTGTGAGTGTAGCGACAGCCTGTATTCCGTTTTTGGAACATGATGACGCTACGCGCGCTCTCATGGGTACAAACATGCAGCGCCAGTCTGTGCCATGTATTCGCCCTGAGCCGCCGCTGGTGGGAACGGGTATGGAACGTGAAGCGGCTCGTTATTCAGGACATATTAATTTGGCGGACGAAGACGGTGAAATTATGGAAGTCGACAGCTCGCATGTGGTATTGCAAGGCAAAAGTGGTAAAAAACATGTTTATAAACTCAATAAATTTCAACGCTCCAACAATTCCACCTGTTTTGACCAGCACCCGGTAGTGGATGTAGGTGAAAAAGTGAAAAAAGGACAATTTTTGTCGGATGGCCCATCAATTCGTGACGGTGAATTATCACTCGGCCAAAATGTGCTGGTCGCGTATATGGCTTGGGATGGGTATAACTACGAAGACGCTATTATTATTTCGGAAAAAATCGTGCAACGTGATAGCTATAGTTCTATCCACATTGAAGACTATACGATTGATGTCTGCGAAACCAAGCTGGGTCCGGAAATGGTTACGGCTGATATTCCTAATGTCAGTGAAGAAAAACTTAAAAATCTGGATAGCGAAGGTATTATCCGCATTGGCGCTGAAATTAAATCCGGTGATATTTTAGTAGGTAAGATTACGCCTAAAGGTGAAACTGAACTGAGCGCTGAAGAAAGACTGTTGCGTGCTATCTTTGGTGAAAAAGCCCGCGACGTTCGTGATTCTTCGTTGTATCTTGAACACGGTGAACACGGTAAAGTTATTGGTATCCGGGTTTTCTCGGCCGAAAACGGCGACAAATTGGAACCGGGTGTTATTAAAAAAATTCAGGTCACGGTAGCTGATTTGCGCAAGTTGCAAGTAGGTGACAAGATGGCCGGTCGCCATGGTAACAAAGGTGTGGTGTCACGCATTGTACCGGTGGAAGACCTGCCTTTCCTCGAAGACGGAACGCCGGTAGATATCTTACTCTCACCACTGGGTGTTATTTCTCGTATGAACTTGGGGCAGCTGCTCGAAACACATTTAGGTCTTGCTGCCAACGCTCTTGGCTACAAAATTGCCACTCCGGTATTGAATGGTTTGACCGAAGAACAAATTAAAGGGGAACTCGAAAAGGCCGGTTTTTCTACCAGCGGCCAGGTGCAGCTCTATGACGGACGTACGGGTGAACCTTTCGACAACAAGACCACTATTGGGTACAACTACATGTTGAAGCTCAACCACATGGTGGAAGACAAAATTCACCAGCGCTCCATTGGTCCGTACAGTCTTATTACCCAGCAGCCACTTGGCGGTAAAGCCCAGTTTGGTGGTCAGCGTTTTGGTGAAATGGAAGTGTGGGCGCTTGAAGCGTATGGCGCGGCGCACACCTTGCAAGAAATGATCACTATTAAATCCGATGATGTCCCAGGTCGTTCTAAAGCTTACGAAGCGATTATTAAAGGTGAACCGGTAACACAGGTAAATATTCCGGAATCATTTAACGTGCTCTTGCGCGAACTGAAAGGTTTGGGTCTTGATGTGGAGCTTTTGAAACGAACAGAATCGGGTGAGTATGTGCCGGCTGCTCAAGTGGCCGCCGCCAAAGCAGCCGCCGAAAGTGAAGCGCAGCAAACAGAAAATTAATTGCATTTTTTCTTTTACTCTCTACTAACGCTCTATGTCTCGTGATCAAATGAATACCACTGATTTTGACGCCATTCGCATGATTTTGGCTTCACCGGAAAAAATGCGTGAATGGTCGCATGGTGAAGTAAAAAAACCAGAAACCATCAATTATCGTACGCAAAAACCAGAAAAATCCGGTTTGTTTGCCGAAGAGATTTTTGGACCTACCAAAGATTGGGAATGTTATTGCGGTAAATATAAAAAAATTCGTTATAAAGGCATTATTTGTGATAAATGTGGAGTTGAAGTAACCCATTCTTTGGTTCGTCGTGAACGCATGGGTCATATTGAACTTGAAGCGCCGGTGAGTCATATTTGGTTTTTGCGCTCCGTACCATCCAAGGTGGGGCTTATTTTAGACCTGTCGGCTCAAGCGCTGGAAAAAGTGGTCTATTTTGCCTCGTTTATTATTACGCAGGTGGACGAAGAAGGGAAAAAACAAACCTTCGAATTGTTGCGTCAAGAATATAAATCCAAGAAAAAGCAAATCGATAATGATTTTGCCATGAAAACAACTGTTAGTTTTGCGATTCTATATCTCTGTCACGAAAATGAAACTAATAAAGATTTCTTCGGGAGTGATGAAGCGATATGCAATTCATTGTTGTCTTCATTACTACGACAACATAATATCGACAACGATACCAAAGC
>CAYOFO010000049.1:0-8654 GCA_964403325.1 uncultured Gammaproteobacteria bacterium
TCCTCTTCTTTTCTACTGAAAGCAAAGAAAAACCACGAGAACTCATTTACCAAGAGCACTTTACCCGGCACAAAGAAGGATTTGTGCTGCCCGAAGTGGTAGAACTGATGGAAAAAGCTCAAGACAAAGTTATTCGCGCGGCATACACCGGGCCATTTGCTATTTCCGGGCCGGCTGGTTCCGGCAAAACCACACTCGCCTTGCACCGAGTTGCCTATCTCATCCAATCACCGGAAACCATGGAGTTTTTTTCTCCGGAAAGTATTCTGGTAATGGTGCAGGATCTTGGTACCAAAAAATATTTTTCCCAGCTATTGCCGGATCTGGGTATTAAAGGGGTTGCGATTGTGACATTTTCAGAGTGGGCTTGCGGTATTTTACAATTGGAAAATTATGTATATATTTCCGATTATCGGCAGTTCGACAAACATAGAATTTTATACGAATATGCCAAACTGCAGGCACTGCGTAATCTGCATAATTTTTCTTTTAGTAAAAATATTTACGCGGAGTTACAAAAAATATACTCAGCATTTTTTTCGGCCGAACAAATGGCCATATTAAACTGGCAAAAAAAAGAAAAATCGCTCGATCGGTTTGATCTGACGATTTTACTGCAATTAAAACAAAAACAAGATGATGGTTTTAGTGTTGCTAAAGAATACTACCAAGAAATGACCAACGGAACGTATCGTAAACGCAAAAGCTCTTTTCCGGTTCAGTATAACCTGGCAGTGATTGATGAATTTCAAAACTATTTGCCCGAACAACTGGCATTGATCAATGTATGCATGAACAAACGCTTGCAATCGATTGTCTACGTGGGCGATCTGGCTCAACAAACGCAGCTTGGCACCATTCGTTCCTGGGAAAGTGCCGGAATTAACGTAACCCCGGAACGCTGGGTAAACTTGCAGAAAGTCTATCGCAACACCAAAGAAATTCTGAACTACATCAAAAACTTAGGCTACAGTGTAGCCATTCCTGAACAAATTAAGAGCGGCGAACCGGTGCAAGAAACTGTCTGCAAAAATATTCAAGAAGAAATAAGCTACGTTTCCGAACACCTGAATAATGATTCAGAGAAGACGTTTGGTATTTTAGCCCGGCACAAAGATTATTTAACCGATTTTAAAGAGCAATTTCCACAATTAAACGTACACTGTTTAAGCTATTACGAAGCGCAAGGTGTAGAATTTGATGAAGTTTTTATAGTGGGATTTGGTCAATCTGATGTTAAAGAAAATATATCTGATCCAAAACTTCTGGAAGAACTCCGAGCTATTGAAAAAGATTTGCTCTATGTAGCACTAACGCGGGCAATGTCGAGATTGCATGTACTCAGACCAGCAAAACTTGGAAGATAATAAAAACCAGCAATCTTTTACAAACTATCTGAACCAACCTTTTTCTTCCGATAATACACCTACTAATAAAGCACAACGACTTTCTATTCTCGCATCATGAAAAAAAATTCTAGAAAAATGATTTCGCTGTACTGTTGATCTATCAGACATACCCAATTACTTTTCTCCTATAGCAATCCAAAAATTATCGCTATTTATTTCCTAACCATCAATCGTTTTTTTGTTTAAAAAATTTATACTAATTTTCATTGTCTTTTACAGATTTCGTAAAAAACAAATTAGGATAGCAGTTTTTCTTGTAAGCTTCTTGAAATTAGGATAAAATTATCATAATAAAAATATTGCCATTTCATGGAAAATGCCATGCTTTACTATTTTTAAAACTTTTATGCAAGGACTCTTTAAAATCTTTGAAACCCGACTAACACCAGAAAGAATACTAGAACTCAAAAGAAAACAAGCGACTGAAATAATAAAAATTTTTGTTGACCCTAAACCTCCTTGTTCAGACGAAGATTATGGACCTGTGTTGATTTTAAGAGGAATGGAAGACCAAGAATTATCTGAAATGGCAGAATTGATTCGTCCAAACCTCGCCGCATTAGAGCGAGAAAAATTGAAAGACCGACTTATCATTATTATCAAATATTTTACCGCAGTACCTCACAAACTTTCAGAAAATCTCTCTGGTTTACGCACTCTTATTGAAGCAAGTGAAGACGAATGGTCAGACATTATAAGAGAAGCATTTATACAAATGCTCAAAAGTGAATCTACAGAATATTTTCACGGGCTTATTCACTTGGCTGAGGCCACCTCTTTGACCGATCAGTTGCAAAATGATCCTCTCCTTCGCACTCTCGGAGTAGCTTGCGCAAAAGAATATGTTGCACACACAAATAACGTATTAGCAGTTGATCGTGACGATGCATATTATGATGAAAACTCAACAACACTTTTAGAACGATTTTCAAACGTATTTGCGCTTACATCGGCTGACGTAAAAACTAACGGTGTTGATAAACTCTTTCTTGACCAAGCTAAAGCCATGGCGGAAGATTGGATATGTGCTGTTAACCCTGAGTATCGCTCACAAATAGAAGAAAGACTAGCTCGACTTAGTAGCCAAGGCCACTCGTCTGATGAAATTTTTTCTCCGGCAGAGGGCGAGTTTTATCGGGTAGTAGGAAGGCTCAAAGGCAAAGAAGACTATAACACAGCAGCTACCCATATAAAAAAGGTAAACACCCAATGTTATAAACTTTTTACGCTCGCAGAGTGCTGGGATTTAGAGGAAGAACTAAGAACTATACTATCACCTAAACTAGAAGCGATGGCAAAAATTGGACCGGAACAAAATGATTTTGCCCAGCTCCTTGCTAGTAATTTTGACATCAAGCTACCGAAAGACACTCCGCAATCACAAAAATTTAAAAATTAGACAAAATTTTTTCTCTTAGATCTTCCAAATTTGAACTAATATTGAGCAAATTTATACTTCTATTCGCCTTCATAGGAAAATTATTGCTTGGCTTTAAACCTCACAACACTGGAAACTTTGGTAAAGCTGTCAATCTGGAGCTGTGTTTTACCCCAATTGGCGTAAATTCCACTTGATGGCCCGCCATCTAAATTAAGCACAAACGTAAATGGAATTTTGGTAGCGATAATTTGGTTCATAAACTCATAGAGGGTTGGCTGGTACGAAGTAACAGAAATAATGTATAGGTTATTTTCTGCATCAATCCCGAGCGCTGTGCGACGGGCTTTTTTGCCGGAGTCGGTGGCAAGTGCTGCTTGGCTATTTTTAATAAGAAACGGATAACTTTGCAAGGCAAAATCGAGGGATTCATTATTTTTGACCGGGCTTACTGCCAGATCACGAATAGAAGTTAGATTGTTTGTAACAGCAATGAGACCAGTTTTATTTTGATCAAACATTCTTTTACCAATCCTATTTTTGTTTATTATAAGCAATCCGGATGGCGTATAATCGGTATCAAAGTATGCCCCATTTATAACAATCCCTTGTCCGTCATTTTTCCATTCGGAAATAAATTTTCCTTGGGGATCATACTCAATTTGGGCAGCAAACGAATCATGCTCGAGTTTTATAATCGTTGGCGCATTTACTGGTTCAGGAGCTTGTTCTCTAACTACTGGTGCAGATACAGATTCGGTGTTCTTAAAAATTGTTGATCCACAATCAGAAACGAGTAAGATAAAGAAAAATATGAGGTAAATTTTGTGCATGTAAAAATTGGATTTGTCTATTTAACTTTTAAACCTTAACGAAACAACTTATTTATTTTTTAATGCTTGTCGATAAATAGTAGGGGTATTCTTTTTAAGAAGGTTCGCCCAATTCTTCATTACCAAAAACTCGTCTGCCCAATGATCACGCGACATGGCAAATTCAAGAGGTATACCACGCATTTTTGGTCTTTTATCATCAGATAAAACCAAACGGTTTACAAAAGCTTTGATAGCAGTTTCAGGAAATCCCATGAGTTTTCCAAAAATTTTATGATCATTTTTGTTTAAAACATCTTTTGCTAATAATTTTGCCAAAGTTTTAACAAGGCTTATTTTTTTTGATACCGCCAAAATAACTTGAACTTTTAACTGGTCCCTAACAGCATCTTTAGGCTTAACTGAGACTGCTTTTAAGCCGTATTTTTTAAGTAATAAAAGTATTTGTTTAGGATCAGAATCTTTGAATCGTATATCCAGGTCTGCAGCCGGTTTAGCGCCCAGTAGCACTAAAACGAGCTCGGCTTTAACAAATCCACGCAAGCGTAATTTTTGCACATCTTTTAAAGCCTTTTTAATATCAAAATTAGATACTATTTTCATAATAAATTTATTGTAACAAACAAAAAACAGAGTGTAAACTCTGCTCTAAAACTTGGAGCGGGTAACGGGAATCGGACCCGTAGCTTATCCTTGGGAAGGATACATATTACCACTATACTATACCCGCGAAACAAAAGTTAAAATATGAAACTTGAGTTTTATATTTTCTTTGAGCGAGCGGGTATACAAACGTATACCCGCCAAATCAAGAGGAATAGCCCCGCTATTCCTCTTATTTAAATACCTTATGGTTGAGCTGGAGTGGTTGTGTTTGCAGCTTCGCCAGCCATTTCATTCGCTATTTGAATGAATGGATTGTGAACTTTGAGATAGAGTTTAACTTTAGAATTTTTTACCGCTTCAACCATATACTGATCGAGGCTAGGGAAACGAAGTAAAATATGGCGAGCTTTCACCTGGTCAGCATTGATAGCTTTTCCACTAGCATCTTTGCTCTTTTCTGTGCGCTTGTCTTCTACGTTAATAATGTGGTAGCCGTAAGAAGTTTCCACAAGTTGTGCTGATGTTTCGCCTTTTTTAAGAGCAAAAGCAGCGGTTTCAAATTGAGGAACCATTTCTCCTCGACCAAAATAACCGAGTTCTCCACCCTGCGAAGCGGTCCCGTCTTCACCATATTGCTTGGCGAGAGTTGCAAAATCAGCTCCGGCTTTTAATTGTTTTAGCACATCTTCGGCTTTGGCTCGAACCGCGTCTTTGGCCGCCTGATTGGTACTAAGAGTATCATTGAGTTTGTTTTGCAAAACATCCGGCATAATAACCCGTTTCTCATAGGTGTCCATACTCCAACCAAACAATTGTTTTACCTGCTGTTCCGCCGCTTCTTTTGATCCAAATTTAGCTACAATCTGTTGGCGCAACGGTGCCAAATCTTTATCTTCTACTTTCACTTCATATGTTTTAGCCGCCTGAGTGAGCAGAACATTGTTAGCCAAACGTATCATTACTTGATCAGACAATTGCTCAGGAGTAAATTTTGCGCCAGCAGCTTGGGCTTGGGCAGAATTTTGCGCTAAAGTATTAGCTTTTAAATCAGTAACATAGTCCATATAATCAACATACGCCCCGTTTATCTTAAACGCCGGCAAATGCAAAACTTTTGCTACCGCTAATGCCAAAGGATTTTGTGATTGATGAGCATACACTTGATACGTCCCCACAGCTCCGATTGCAGCGAGTAAAATTACCACCAATACCGCAAAACCGATAATAAACGAATAAATGTTTTTATTCTTTTGTGCGGAAGTGGGCTGCGGCACCGGAGCAGCGTTCATTTGAATAGCATTTTCCATAACCAAAAAATATTAGTGTTTAAAGAAATAATCCCACCATTTTTTCCATGGTTGAGACTCCTCTGTTTGTATCATATTTGTCTGATTTTGTCTACTCAAATTTGACGCGGAGTTTAAAACCAATACTTTTTCTCCGGGTTTCACTAAATTGAGCTCTAAACGAGCTTTTCTTTCCACAAAATCACTGGACTTAACGGTTTTTAACAGCTCGAGTGTTTCAATTTTACGACTCTCAAGACGCTCGGTTTCCGCACGCAACCGAACAATTTCTTGATGTACCAAATAATCTTGGTAAAAAGCTCGACCATAAGCAAAAACAACAAAAAATAATGCTGCCACCAAAGCCAAAAAAAACCACTGCGAATAAAAAAAATGTCGAACCTGTTTTCTTTTCTCCATATTAGTGTTTGATTGTTTTCAAACGATCTGTCAGCCATTCTTGAAGAAGCAGTAAATCAGAGCGCGACAGCTTGCGCAAACTCTCTTCCAGACCCAACAACTCTGTTTCATTCTGAGGCATGTCTGCCGCAGAAATACCATCGACAATTTCTTCTCCAGACACTGGCACAAAAGATCCGGCTGCTTCCCAAATCAACCGTTCCACCTGCTGTGCAGCTTTTACATGCCTAATTTCAAACTCCCCGTCGTCATCATGTGGGGTAATAATAATATCTGCCAAATTGCATACGGTATTAAAAAAACCTTTTTTAACAATACGAATTTCTTTAATACGGCTTAACGGCAAAGTCATAATACTCTCAGCAAACCAACCCGGTCGATCGACATCTACTAAGCGTTCTGACGTTACCACCAAACCATTATACGTGGAAAAAAACCAAGCCTTTAAGACCAAATTTATACTGAGAACCAAACCAACAATAAACACTGCTGACCCCCAACCTGGATGAGTTAAAAGCCAACTCGCAAAAAAAATAGTTGGGAATAAAATAAATGCAGCCAAAATATACCGCGGCCAATACACCAACGGATGAGGAGAAACAACTTCTAATATTTCTTCGCGTTCACCTTGATTGATTTTCTTTTCCCAGTTCATAATTTAAAAATGTAAGGTATACAAAAGTTCTCGCGCGACACTGCGATCATCCCAGGGAATTTTTTCACCATTCGCACCAACAATACAAGGTTCGGTGCCTTTAGCTGTAAAAACTACAGCGTCCCCCGGTTGAGCTAGTTCTAAGGCTCTTTTCATCCCTGCCCGACGATCAATAATGACAAATAGATTTTCCCCATCTCTTTTTCCGGCAGAACGCGTGCCTTCAGCCAACATTTCGGCAATTTCTTTGGGATCTTCATCAAAACTATTCACGTCGCTTATCACAATCGTATCACACAATTTTCCAGCGATTTCTCCCATGGCAAAACGCTTGGCTTTGTCTCGCCCACCCCCATCTGAACCAATGACTGCAATAACTTTATTATTTTTACCAACAATGGAACGCAATGTGGTAAACAGTGCGGTTAAACTCATGGGCTCATGCGCATAGTCTACTACCAGTTTAAACGGCTGGTTTTCATCTATAAATTCCATACGCCCGGGAATATCATAGACTCCCAAAAGACGCGTAGAAACTGCAGCCAGGTCAACACCTTGAGATTCTGCGGTTAAAATTCCAGCGAGCGCATTATAAACATTAAACTTTCCCGGAATCATTAAATGAAAACATCGCCCATCGGCAAAAGCAAAATCTGTTCGCATCGAATCTTCGTTTTCTTCAAGATGAACTTTAAAATACTCCACAGCTGAAGTAATTTCGGGGTGATCCAAAAAACCATATGCAAATTTTTTGTCAGCCGGAAAATGTAAATAATATGGCGCATTTGGGTCATCGGCGTTGGCAATAATAATTTTTGGCACTTTTTTTCCATCGAGAATTTTGTGGGGATATTTATTTAATGCCGCGAATAATCTACCCTTATCGCGTTTGAGGTTCTCAAACCCACCATGACGCTCGGAGTGTTCGCTGCCAAGATTGGTAAATATTGCTATATCGTAGTGCAAACCATAATGACGGTACTGCAAAATACCCTCAGAAGACGTTTCGACAATCGCATATTTACAACCAGCTTTTATCATCTCTTTTAACATACTTTGAATTTGCCCTCGGCCGAGCATGGTCATTTTTTTGTCATTGAGCCAACGCTTATCACCAATCTGAAATTCGGCGGTCGATAAAAGCCCGACTTTATAACCACCGGCTTCAAGCGCCGAAGCAATAAACCGGCAGGTGCTCGACTTACCTTTGGTGCCGGTTACACCGATTACAACGAGTTTGCGTCCTGGTCGACCATAATACCAATACGCCATCCACGCCAAAAGAAAATGTTTTGCATTATTCAGTTTCTTTAAAAACATACTCGGTTAATTGCGTAAACTTATTTCATAAACAACTTGCTGCAACTTATTAACTGCCTGCTTAGCTTGGTCGAACTTCTGGCGGTTATAGCCGGTTAAATCCATATCCACCATTTCCATAATAATCTCTTCGCTCGCGCTGTAGCACATATGCACCAAATCAAATTTACGTTCCGTTGCCGATTTTATGGCATAACGCAAGAATTCGCCCGGCACATCTGCGAGTCCGCCAATATAAATATCCGAAGGAATGCTTATTTTTTTTATCTCGCCGATTTCTTTTTTTTCTAAAAATGAAATAAAAAGACACGCTTCCACATATTCTTCCAAACTCGCACGAAACGCGCCTTCGTCCAGCAGATCCGGCTCTTTTTTATACTTTGAACTGAGTTTTATCAGTAAATTTTCGGCTTCGCTGATAGCTTTAGCAGCACCATCTTTATCATCACGCTGGCGCGCAAATATCGCACGTTTAGCCAAATGCTGGGCATCTCCGGCTATTTTTATAACTTCTCGGCGTTTTTCGGCATAACTGAGGAGACTTTGGCGAATTTTTTGGAAGTATTTTTTGTTGAGCATACAGATGAATGTGAAAACGTTTATTATTCTAAAAACGAAACTTTTAAAATGCAAAAATTTTGTTTAGAAACCGCTTTTTATATCCAAAATTTCATTTATCCACTGTGTTTCTCCACTAAACCCTTGATTTTTATTTTTGTTTAGTATATCATTTACGGAGTCTAAAGT
>CAYOFO010000050.1:0-8551 GCA_964403325.1 uncultured Gammaproteobacteria bacterium
CCCACAATCCTCTGGTCCCAAACCAGATGCTCTAGCCAATTGAGCCATACCCCGTGAACAGGTTTATAAAGGGAAAAGTTAGCAAAGTTTTTAAAGTGCCAGTGTTTTGACCTTTTAACTTTACGAACTTTTTAACTTTATAAACACCGCGTTGTGCCGCGGGCCAGAGTCGAACTGGCCACGCCTGCCTCTTCAGGGCAGCGCTCTACCGATGAGCTACCGCGGCTTATAAATCCTGTTCATACTATCAAACTTTACACTGTTGGTCAATATGAATCTCCACACCACGGCCCACCAGCTCTTTTTTTACTTTAAAAATGCCAAAAACAAAGCCAAGCGACTCGTACTAAAAATCATCACAGCGCAGTGCGCGCAAAGCTTGCTCATCCCAACCACAATGTCCGCCAGCCACAATTTGCAGGCGAGCTCCCAGACCGTGCGAGAAGGCCACATCTTCTATCCATTCTACCGGGTGACAAGCGTCATCTCTAAAACCCACTATAAAAACTCGGTCGGCCAAATGTGAATTTTCTACTAAAAACCGCTCCAATTCATCCTCCCAGCAACCAGCTTCAAGCTGTAAAAAGGCGCCCACCGAATCTGCTACCCGAGCTGCGTCCTTACAACCACTGCCATACAAATTACGGACTGTACTCTGGGGCACCCCAGCTCCTGTTTCCGGAGTAGTCAGCGCCCGGGCTGATTCTAATATGCTTCCTAACCCCACTCGAGCATGAAACTGCGGACTGGCGGCATATCGCAGCTTTTGGCCAAACGGAACCGGAGAAATAAGCACAATTTTGCCAATTTCCTCTCTTTCGCTAGGGGTTAGCAAATTAAGTGCCCGCATGGTCACCAATGCTGCCAACGAATGAGCCTCAAGACGTACGGGGGTACCACGAACAGTATGCAGCAACGATCGTAAACCGGTTTGTATCAAGTTCGCTTTGTCCTCTAAACTTTGATAACTTAATCGATTTTTTGATTGATGCGACAAAATTAAACGCGAGGTATCTCGGTCAAAACCAACTTTTTCTTTTGTACCAATACCTTCTTCTTGCGCACAACAAAAACGTTTATGGGCAAACCCCGGCACATGAATCGCGTACTCACGCGGATTCTTTAATTTTTCTCTATTTTGAACCCATTGTCCTTCATGCATACTGCAAATTATATTTAAAGATAACGCATCATTGCCTTTTAATAACAAATCATCCTATCACACAAGAAAAATTTTTTCAAGGGGCACTGGCGGCTAAGTGAGCTCTCTCGTATCAACGTTTCATCCTAACCAGGTTCAGATAAAAACCACAGTTTTTGATCATCGTTCTTATTTTACCCCTCAAATAAAAAACACAACCTGGTTACAGGTTGTGTTTACGGCGAATATAGACTATTGATTCCGTCACTCATTACTTTTCTCCCCTAAATTTCTTTTATTTCCCCGGCCTACCACTCGAGCGCTCCGCCCACTTGGTATTCGGTAACACGGGTTTCAAAAAAATTCTTTTCTTTGCTCAAGTCTATAGCTTCACTCATCCAAGGGAATGGATTGGGTGTATTGTACTGCGCCGGTAAACCCACGCGACCCAAACGACGGTCGGCAATATGTTCGATGTACTTTTGGAAGCCATCGGCATTCATACCAAAAATACCTTTGGGGAAAACTTGCTGGGCAAACGTGTACTCCAGCACCACCGCTTTTTTGACCAAATCAATAATGCGCGCCTGGAATTCCGGTGTCCAGAGTTCCGGCTGCTCTTCTTTGATGGTATTGATGAGATTGATGCCAAAATTGAGATGCTGCGATTCGTCACGCATAATATACTGAATCTGCTCGGCCGAGCCGGCCATTTTGTTTTGGCGCTGAAACCCAAACATCACCGCAAATGAACTGTAGAAAAAAATACCTTCTAAGATGAGCGAGAATACACAGATATTTTCTAAAAACTGCTGATCATTTTCAAAGGTACCGGTTTTAAAATCCGGATTAAAAATGCCTTCGTTAAACCCTAAAATAAAGGCATCTTTATTAAAGATGGCATCCACTTCACGGTACATGTTGAAAATTTCACCCTCATCCAACCCTAAACTTTCCACAATATACTGGTAAGCATGGGTATGCACCGCTTCTTCGTACCCTTGGCGCAAGAGATACATGCGACATTCCGGAGATGTAATATGCTTATAAAAAGCGATTACGATGTTGTTGGCAGCAATGGAGTCAGCCGTGGTGAAAAAGCCTAAAACCGTTTTAAAGGCCTGGCGTTCGTCATCCGTGAGCACGGTAGTGGATTTCCACTGCTCAATATCTTTTTGCATACTAATTTCCGTCGGCAGCCAATGGTTGGCGTTGCCATTGTTATAAGCTTCCCAGGCAAACATGTGCTTCATGGGATAGAGCTGCATCACGTCGGCATCAACCCCGTTGATGATTCGCCGTTTATTAATATCAACACGCTGTGTAGATTTGGTGAGTTTGGACACAGGAGTAGAAGAAGTGGGTAAAACAGACATAGCTTGAGAGAGATTGGATTAAAATAAGTATTTGGGTATTTAGGTGTGAGCTTTTAGCTGAGAGCTTTGAGGTATTTGGTGTTGAGTTTGAATTATGAATAACGAATTATGTATTAAGTATTGAGATGTGAGCTATGAGGAAACTCACTGTCGATTGTTTTTATGTTTTCATGCTCTTGTGTTTTAATTTTTGTGTTTTACGCTTGGCAAGATTCGCATGATGGATCAAGTAGGCTGCAGGCTTTGAGGACAGGACTCGTGTCTACCGGGATGTTGACCGGTGGGGCAACCATGTCTTTATTGCCTTCTTTGCGGGTATGGGTAGAGCCAAATTTGACGGCGTCGATGGTAGATTTTTCTACCTGTGACACACCGAGGGTGCGCAAGTAATACGTAGTTTTGAGACCGAGCTTCCAGGCATACATATAAATCTCGGACAACTCTTTACCGGAAGTGCTTTTAAAGAAAATGTTGAGCGACTGCGATTGGTCAATCCATTTGGCCCGGCGAGCTGCGGCTTCGACCAACCAACGCGGATTGATTTCAAACACTTCTTTATATTTGGCGCGTAATTTTTCTGGAATTTCGGTAATTTGTTCGACACTGCCGTCAAAAAATTTAATTTTATCGAGCATGCCTTTGTCCCAAAGACCAAGTTTTTTGAGGTCTTCCACCAAATATTTATTTACCACTACAAAGTCACCTTCTTTACTGGATTTAACATAAATATTTTTGTAAATCGGCTCAACACAAGGAATACAACCCACCAAGTTGGCGGTACTGGCTGTTGGTGCAATGGCCATCACGTTGGAGTTGCGCATGCCGTATAACTGGACATGTTCACGCACCGGTGTCCAATCCAATTTTCCTCCACGAGGAATTGGTATTTCTTCGCCACGCTCTTTTTCTAAGAGATCGATGGTGTCTTGAGGGAAAATATTTTTTGACCATTTGGACCCGCGATACGTCTTATAGGTTCCACGCTCTTTGGCGAGTTCAGATGAAGCTAAAATAGTATAGTACGAAACCACTTCCATAGAAGTATCCGCAAAATCGAGTGCCGCTGGAGTGTCAAAATTGATACCCAACATATAAAGCGCATCGTGGTAACCACGCACTCCTAACCCGAGCGGACGATGACGCATGTTGGAATATCGCGCCTCTGGAATCGGATAATAATTAATATCAATAACATTATCAAGCATGCGCACTGCCGCCCGAACTACTCGGGCCACCAAAGCATGATTTAATTCGCCATTGACGACAAACTTGGCAAAATTGAGTGAACCCAGATTACACACTGCGGTTTCTTCGGCCGAAGTATTGAGAGTAATTTCGGTACACAAATTGGAGTTGTGCACGACACCCACATGATTTTGCGGTGAACGAACATTGCATGGATCTTTAAAGGTAATCCAGGGATGGCCGGTTTCAAACAACATGGCCAGCATTTTTTTCCACAAGTCACTGGCTTTAATGCGTTTAAACAATTTTATTTTCCCTTCATCGACCTGCTTTTCATAAAAAGCATAGCGTTCATCAAACTCTTTGCCGTAAATCTCGTGCAAATCCGGCACTTCGTTTGGTGAAAAAAGTGTCCAATCAAGGCCCTCACGCACTCGCTTCATAAACAAATCCGGAATCCAATTGGCGGTGTCGATGTCGTGGGTGCGACGGCGTTCGTCGCCGGTATTTTTGCGTAATTCCAAAAAGTCTTCGATATCCAAATGCCAGGTTTCAAGGTAGACACAGCCGGCACCACGACGCTTACCACTGCGATTAATACAAACATTTACGTCGTTTGCGATTTTGAGAAACGGCACGACCCCCTGACTCCCCACTCCAGTTCCTTTGATGAACGACCCCGTGGCGCGCACCGGAGTCCAAGAAGTACCGGTACCACCACTCCATTTGAGGAGTTGGGAATTGTCAGCGTAGGTTTTAAAAATCGTATCCAGAGAATCCGGCACTACATTGAGGAAGCAGTTCGACAGCTGTGGCTTACTGGCGCCAGCTTGAAACAAGGTGCGTCCGCCGGGGGTATAATAAAAATTCGATAAAATATAATAAAACTCATTCACAACAGCATCGCGATTGCTGGGCGACTCAAGAATTGCTGTACCCATGGCAATGCGCATCCAAAACATTTGCGGGGTTTCGAGCGGTTTTTTGGTTTCCGAATCTTCGAGCAAGTAGCGTGAATAGAGAAACTCAAGACCCATGTACTCAAACAAATCATCATTCTCAAGCGAGAACATCTTGGCGAGTTTCTCCAAATCAAACACCAATAATTTAGGATCAAGCTGACCGAGCTCAACGCCACGGCGGATGGTTTTCGGGAAAGCTTTGACATGCTCTTCAGCAAGCTTGGCATAATTTACTTTTTCACCCAGGACTTCTTTATAGGTACGATCGAGCAGTAAACGAGCGGCGATTTTAGAATAGGCCGGATCAAGTTCAATCATGGCTCGTACTGTCATAGTGAGGGCGCGAGCAATATCCACTGTTTTAATGCCATCATAGAGCTCAGAGCGACATTGATTTAAAATGGTTTCCACGTCTACCACTTTTTCAAAACCGCGAAGGGCGTAACTGAGCGAGGTGCGGAGTTTGTCGAGAGAAAATACTTCGGTTTTACCACTGCGCTTAATCACCGTCAGGTCATTTTTTTCAATTTTTTCGAGCACTTCTTGTTTTTTTTCTTCCCGGATTTTGGCATGTTCGTAGCGGTACAAAATATATGCCTTGGCTACATCAAACAAGTTGGCTGCCATGAGAGTACGCTCTACTAAATCCTGGACATTCTCTACCGCCGGGGTGCGATCTGGAAACGCTCGCTCGAGCTCATCGACAATTTTATTGGTGAGAGCGGTAACAATGCCTTTATCGGCATCATGCCGAACTTCAATAAAAGCCTTTTCAATCGCCGAGCAGATTTTGGCCGGGTCAAAAGACACCACACTCTTATCGCGCTTCATGATTTTTTGGATAGTCGCCATACAAAAATGATTGTATAAATTAAGTTTGCTGTTCGAGAGTATAACACAGGCTTACCACTAGATATAGTGGATAAACTGTGGACAAACATACAACTTATTGTTTTTTGGCTAACAACACGCCTTTTACTAACCTACATTTTTACAGAAAAAAATGTGCCAAAAATGATTGACATTTTTGGCACTTATTCCACGCCTAGTAAACCTGCGCTTAACCCCTGTTCCCAAGCGTTTTTTACCAGAATTACCAGGTAAAAAACGCTGTACCTTCGGGCAGGTAACCTTGCTTCTTTAAACTGATCTGATCAGTTGCTGCCGCGTACACATAGGCTCCGGTACGCGCCTGTCGAAAACGAAAAACCGTGGAAGTGCTTTTTGGTGCTGGGCCATAGCTACAAAAAACATCACCCTTATCGGTCCAAAGCCGGCTATTTTGAGTCAGCAGACGCTTTTCCGCCAGACTGGTGGTGTAAATATATTTTTTGGCATCTTTGGTGGTAAACAAACGTACTTTGGTCATGGTGGCGTCACATTGGGCGAGCGGCACTACTTTTTGACCGGTCTGTTTTTCCCGCCAGACCAGTGTATTTTTGAGCAAACGCGCTCTTTCCGCAGCCGACAAGGTAAACAAGTCTGATCCGGTTTGTTTATTAAATAAATGAAAGAGAGGAACCGGAGTGAACTGAGCAACCGGCGCCACCCAAAGAGGTGGCATAATGGGCGGCGCACTTGGCGTCACCACCGGCACTGAGGAGCTAGCTACCGATGTAATGGTATTATTCTCGGTAAAAAATACCAAACGCCCATCACTCCCCACTGTTTCATTCCCCCCAAATCGGACCGCAACCAGAGTTTCGCTACTCCTTGCAGCGCTAACTTGAACCGCATACGTACCCGCCGGTAAATCATTAAGGATATGCTGTGTTTTTAGAGTTGACACTTGATAAGAAAAACCGCCAAACAAAGCTGGATCTTTGCCAAAAATGACTACCGTGTTACCGGCGGCTGTTTTAACGGTCGTGCCGAGTGCCGCGCCCGTAATGGGTAAACGCGCATAGGTGGTGGAGTTTTGGCTTTTTCCTACCTCGAGCGCGGTGAGCCAATACTCTTCCGCTTCCGGCTGAGTCGGGCGAATTTCCAGGCGAAATACTTTATTACTCCCAAAAACATTGGTGGATTTGGTTTGTGTTTGCAGCGGATAGATGGTGGTGGCCGAGCCTAAATAGCCAAGGGCTTGGTTAAACACAAACCGATGACTGCCCGGTTCGGGGGCACTGATTTCTTGGGGAGAGGTAGAAAAGTGAAAAGCCAGATACTGACCGCTTCCGGCATTTGGGACTTTGGTATGATCGAAGATCAAAAAGACATCCGGGCGTACATAGACCACTTCCCGACTCCAGGCCGTCACCGGTTTGGCGCTGGGCGGCCCATACATATCTTCCAAATACTCCGCGCGAAAGGCGGTAAAAGCCGGAGTATCGCCAAAGGCTACCAACCGGGTACGCGGCGCCTGCGATGTGGCTAGACTCGGCGAAATAGCGCCTTGTGCGGCATTGCCCGGGTAAAAAATATTATAGATATCACGCGGCTTGTTACCGCCATAATTGGTATCATAAATATTTTGCCACAAATTTTTATCGTTAGTTCCGGCTACGGTATTTCTGGTAATGGCCCCGGCCGTATTTACTAAAAACGGGGTATTTCCTTTAACAATAGCGAGGCTACCTTGGTCATAAAACTGTTCACCGGAATCCGGGTTGTTGGTATAAGGACCGGCAATGAAGGTGGCCCAAACAGCGTTGCTCGTCCAGTCGGAACGTACACTGGCTTGGTTGCTGTTATTGAAAAAATAAGCGGTTGGCAGCTGCGTGTACGAGGTGCTCAGAGCTTTGGGGTTCCAAAAAATAAAATCTTGCCAAGCGGCTGGTTTGCTTGCTGACTTGGCTCGTACTTCGCTCGCGAACTGATGAAAAACCCCTGAGCGAGCGTCGTTGAATAATTCTAAAAGCCCGGACTCAAAGGTGTATAACCCGGCTGGCGTTCTTGCGGGATTATCGCCAGGCTTCATCTCCCCCCGGTCGTCAAGGCTCAGCTGGTTGGGCCAGGCAAAATACATGAGATAACTGGCTTGATTGAGCACAAAAGAAAACGGGTGGCCGGCATCGCGCGTAAGGTCAAGCCCTTTGCCGGTTTTAGCGGCAATAATAGGCCAACTCATGTTGATGGTCGCGAGGGGTCCATAATTCCAACCTTCACTCCAACCACCGCCTGGCAACCATTTTTCATAATACGGTGCCACCAAACCATAGTGTTGGTCGTTCAGCCAAGTTTGCCACAAACGTGCGGCCTCCGGATTATCGCCTTCGGTGGCGATAGCCGCGAGGGCCTTGGCCGCATAATACCCGGCGTAATAATTGCCTTGGGGATGATTGCGCCCAAAACCGGATTTTTCATACTGCGCCACCCAATAGTTGAGGGCGCTGTAAACCTGTTGCTTTTGGCTACCGGTCATTTTTTCACCCAGCCAATCGTAGCCGATGGCGAGGCCAACTCCATAAAAACGAATGCCATAGCCACTGTCCCGCAAGGCATTCACGGCATGAGTTTGCCCGGCCGGCACCGACATTTTAACCAGAATTTCAATGCCTTTCTGGGCATATTTATCGGCCAAAGCCGCCTGCTGGTTTTTTACCACCTGAAAACAAGTCCCCAAATTGAGAATGGGATTCAGATATTCTTCACCTTGGTAGCCTTCGCCAATGCCATTGTTGGGATAATCTTGGCCATCGGGATACTCGACTGAGTCATTCAAATATTCGTCACACTGTGCTTGCAGTGTTGACCAGCTTTGGTCGCCATCTTTTACTTTTTGCTGCAGCAGAGCTTTGATGCCGGGGTCGTTGAGCAAAATACGGGGATGATCGACAGCGGCCACGGCCGGCCTAGCAATACTCAAAAGTATACTCACCGCCACAATTCCTACGACTCGACGCGTTTGGTGGAACGAAAATTTCATATGCAAAAAATTAAGTCTATAC
>CAYOFO010000051.1:0-8197 GCA_964403325.1 uncultured Gammaproteobacteria bacterium
CAATGTGGTAACACGAGTTCGATTCTCGTTGGGGCTACACGTAAAAATTCCTCTTAACCAAGAGGAATTTTTTTAAACGCATGAGGAAATCGAACTGTTATTTCAATACACCTAAAATGAGTCTACTATTTCAAATAAGATTGTGCTATACTCTATGAATAATCGTTAATAAAATTATATGAGTTTTATAGATGGTTCCAAAAATTTTTTAAGGGGAGCGGCTTTGGGGTTAGGGATAGCAGCCTCGACAATTGAAACCGGATGTGCAACTAATTTATCTGAAACCCACGAAGCAGGATTAGAACACCTTAAAAACCCTGGAGAAACACGGCTACCGCAACTTGACTATCCGAGAACAAATGAAGAAATAACAAGTCGAAGATTGATGGTTAAAATCTTGGATCAAGTTTTTACATTCAGCGCAAGCTACAAAACAATAAGGAATTCAGCTCCCGCTCCGGCTGAGGAAGAAAGTCCAGAATACCTGGCTATGGTTGCTTTATCAGACAAAGGACAAAATGAAAGACGCTACTGGGATCCTCCCTTTGGCTCTCCCCCAGCGGATTGGAACATAATGAGCGCTCTTGTTGATATTGAAAAGAATCTACAAACTGAAGCAAAAAAAGGCCCCGAATCTGAGCTTTTGCTAAAAGACCAGGCAGCACTAAAAAAATATGTGATGGCTCTTAATGATGCGAGGAAGGAGAGAAAAACAGAGAAAGGGAAGAAAAAATTTATATATTTATTACAGCTCATTGATGAGCAGGTGGCCATGGCTAACCCTGATTATAAGTACCCTAAGCACCTATTGTCCAATGGGGAGCCGGTACCAGAAGGTGAACCCTCAGATAGAGAACGGAATGTATACAAAAATACAGAAGAATAGTTAGGCCTTTTTAAAAACAACTTGAAAATTTATCCTGTCAAAGAACTGGTCGGTTTTAAACTTTCGTACCACCGCTTCAAATCTAAGATCAAGGGGTGTAAATTCTCAAGACAGTAGTCTGCCAAACGGAACACCACTCACCAAAGTGGTGTTTTTTGTTATGGTTGAGGGCTGATTCGGGGTTTTTCACCCTTGCTTTTAGAATTTTGAGTGATTTGAGTGAGGCAGGTCTGTTTCTTCAATTAAGAATTGGCTGAGAACGAGGTTCGTCGATTTTTAAGGTGAGGATGAACCCCGATGGGAGTGGCTCTGAAAAATAATCTTTAACAAAAAACCCTGTTTTAATAAACAGGGATTTTTAATATATGAATTTTTTATTTAACCAGTGTCTTTAATTTCAAATTAAACACAATTTCATCCTTGATCAATTTATCACCCAAATTTTTAAAGACAGTGCCCGATCCATAGGTAATCCCCCATTTGGTGCGGTCGATAGTGAACGTTGCGGAGGCTGAATATTCTCCTTTGGCTGAAGTTATTTCCGCTGGAAATTCTATCAGCATGGTTTTGTCTTTAATGGTCAAATCACCTTTTACCATATAACGCGTAGGCGGAGCGATCGCGCGCACATCATTGCTATACACACTGGTTATGACAAAACTGGCGGTAGGATATTTTTCCACATTGAAGAAGTCGGCGTTCTTGAGATGTTCCTCCAGCTGAGCATTACCTTTGTCGTCTTTGATGGTTTTTAAATCAACCGTGAAAGACCCTGATTTTACTTCGCCGTTTTCCACTCCAATACTGCCAGCAGACAATTTTACCGTGCCCGATTGCCCAGCACCAACCGCTTTGTCGGCTTTCCAAGCGACCGAACTACTTTCTAAATTGAGCTTAAGAACACTATTTTTATCTATTTTGGCCATTTGATCGACGGAAACAGGGCCGGCATTTTCAATTTCTTTTTGATCGCCAGAATCATCCATGACCAGCGTCGCTTTAACACCATCGCGGCCATTGACTTCCGCTTGCTTGTTTAAAGCACAGCCAGCACCAGTTAATACCATTAATCCCCCTAAAATTCCAACAACGAGTTGTTTTTTATTCATAAAATACTATATATAAAAACATATACTCGTAGTATGAAGAATATATAAAAAAAAATCAACTAGACAACCTCCCACGCAATAAAGAAGTAAACATTGTGAACTTTATTAGATGCAGGTGTGACAGGACGCAATGGAGGTTTTGACAGAAATACGGACTGATTAGCCTTGCTGTTGTGGTTTTCTTTTAGTTAGAAGCTGAAACGGTGTTTGCCATTCAAAATCAAAACTGTCTGGGCCGAAAGTGATATTGATCATCATTTTTTCGATCAGTGCTTGCCTATTTTTAGGAGTAGCTGTCTAGTAAGCGTGCACTGGATTTTCTAGGAGTTTGACCAACTCTTCCAAACCATTCAGGTTTTGAGCATGAGCTGGTTTCAGTTGAACGATTTGAGATGTTAGGATTTATTTTTGGAGCAGCAGATCATTATTCTTCTTGGCGAGTACGTCTGGTGGGTGGTAATAGCCCGTCTCACCCATGACTTGCGACGTTCGACAGGAGCGCAGAGGCGAAGACTGTCTGTCTTAATCAGGAGATGATATACTAAAAGCAAGATTCAATTTTACCCCCAAGATGCTGGGGTAAAGAATATTTTTTAGACTAATAGTTAACATATGAAAGAGCGTGAAAAGGGAGAAAGATGGGGAAAGTTTTTAGATAGCGTGTGCGAACTGGTTTCACCACCCGAAATTGAAACTCCAGGGGCCTTGCGAGAAAAAGTAGCTTTCTTCTATGAAGAAGTAAAAAAACAATTAGAATTTGTTGGTGAAAAATTTTGCAACCAGCCGAGTATAAATATTGAAGATTCGGTGAATGCGGATCTCTCAAATAATTTTGGGGCTATTGAGGGTTACGTAACTGAATACGTACAAGGAGGAAAATGGATGTATAAATTCGTAGAACAAGTTTGGGAGCAGTTTCAACAGGACTATAAACGTAAAGATTGTAAAATAAAAGATGTTCCGGCATTGCTTGAAACTTTTATGAGTAAATTAGTAAAAGCTGAGCAGCACGGCAAGTAGTTTATGACTCATGTTGTGCTATATGGCACCTGCTGACCAACAGGCAACCCACTGTAAGGAGAATTTAAACCCCTTAGTACCGGATATCAAGCGGTGGTATAAGGGTTTAAAGCCCACTACTTGCCCAACAAGAGCTTAAGCCTTCTCAAAGTGATCGATTTTTGGCTAAATTATAGGCATTTAAACGTCTAAAATTAGCCTAAATGTTTAAATGACAGGAAGTTTAAATGCGCAACGAACGGCAATGGTAAATAATTTTAAATTCCCTCTAACATAAGTGGCGACAGGAATCACTGGCTCAGGAGAGGCTGGAACGCAACACCCTACCTCATCAACATAAAAACTCTTTTTCATACCACCGCTTAATATTCAAGGCCAAAGATTTTAAACTTTCAATACTGCGGCCTACTTGGAAAAAATTTCTCTTAATCAAGAGAAATTTTTTTGACATTCACTGTGGTTGTTTTAATTTCATCGACAATAGTCAGGCTTTACTCCATCGATAATCCTCTTCTTATCTTCCAACGTAGCAGAAATAGTTAATGAGACAACCCCTATCTTTGAAGGCAAGTGCGACCGTTCATATAAACGATGGAATAGCGACCACTACTATTTTTGTAAAAGCGCTTACCCCAACTGGTGAATTGCTATATATTGCGACCGTTGTACCAACCAAAGCCGCGAGCACAGAAACTGAAAAAACAAATCAGTGTTTTCTACATTCTCTGCCAGGTCTGAGAAAACGAAAAATCTTTTTTCACTGCGTTGTAATATATAAAATTTTTAGTCTAAACCCTGGAGATTATCCAGCGCCTCTTTTACCAACGGGACAATGACCTGTTGTGTTCGCACACTTTGAGCTGTGTTCCGGATCGGAAAAGCGAGAGCGGGTATTAAAAACTCCCGTGAACTAAATTGGGTATAACCATTTTGAAAAAAATCAAGATACACTTGACTGGGCGTACCAAGCTCAATCATAACAGGAGAATCATTCTCTTTATCAAGCATAACACCGTTTATTCCTCCTTGAATAGCTTGGGCAATAATTCGTTCGGCGCTTGTTTCTAACTCATATTCTGAATCCACATACTGGTGATTCTTTATACCAATAACAGTTTTTACTGACCTGCCTCCATCCGCCATTTTTACTCGTATTCCTCCTCTTTTACCTTTACTGTCAAACAAAACATGCCCCTTATAAGTAAATGGAAAAATTACTTCAATTTCTGTAGGGGAAATTTTCTCAACCACCGTCTCGTCATAGCCCACAAACGAGACATTGTGTAAAACTAAAAAATCCCGCGCTGTTTTTTTAACCTCTTCATCACCCAATATTTCTAGAGAATTTTTTTGAGAAGACAGTTCTCGGCGCTGTTTTTCCCACCCCTCTACCTGCGCCTCTTGATTTATTTCCAACCCCTCAGTTTGCAAATAGCTAAATTCGTGCAAGTATCCATCTGAAGTTTTTTCTTCATATATACAACTAAGTACTTTGGAGCTAGCTGGTTCCAAAAGAGGCACCCCACCAATTGGCGGTATTGGCTCGGGCACAGTACAGGGCGAATCTTTGGTAGCATTACTAAATACCCTACCGGTTGCCGCCAGGTTTGTTAAACGGTCACCTGTATAGACAATCCTCCGTTGGTCAGACACCACCATCTTTTTTCCATCTTCCTCACCGTTATTTCCGAAAAAAATCTCTATGTTCCCAAACGCATGCGGCAGCAAAGAATGTGTTTCTGTCAGATTACTCGATTCATTTCTCAAATTCATTTTTGGCAGTATGAAACCAAAGAAGCCCAATGCCATCACGCCGACGAAAAAAATAGTTCTTCGAGCTGCCACCATTTCTCTGAAAAAATCTTTTATCACTGATTGAACTGGTTTTTTTTCTAACGCTTCATTCTTTATTTGTTTTATTAAATCTTGGTCTAACTCTCCGGTCTCAATATTATTTTCCCTCTGAGAAACCAATGCGTCTAAAATAATTTTAATACCCACAAAACCAACGAGCATCTGCCAAGAGGTGCCGAAATAAGCTAACGCCACCGCAGCACTCATTATTCCGATATGAAGCGTGATGACGCGTTTATAGGCAGCAAATAACCGAGGAGTCGGTTTTGAAACCAAATACGCACCATTTAAACAAAAATTATTTACAAATGAATGCGCGTGACTTAAAAAAATTGACAAAGCAGCCCACACCACATTTCGCAGTTCATTCAGAATAATCGTAGTATCAAAAATATTTTTAAAGTGGCCGCCAAACACACCAACAATAAAACATACATACAGATACATGAAAAAACCATAGTGCATGATAAAAAAAATTCCCATTTGGAATTTTTTAAGGGCTCGTCTTTTTGTAGAAACTTGTTGACTCAAGCCCATTTTTAAAATACTAAAAAATCCAATAATTACACTTTCTACCCAATAGAGCAGCATAATCTGATACACCCTCCAACCAAAAAATGCCACTCCGATTAACGGGCTAAGATTGGACACAATCAAAATTAAAGTTGAAACATTTTTTGATTTAAAATTCATATATGTTAAAAGAGTTTTTTAAGGATCGTTCACAACTCTAAACTTGAAATTCTTTTAAGAGTTAGTTACTTTAAAAGATTTTATAACTTCATCGTGCACCACCGGTTCAAAACCACAATTAAACCTCTCGGTAATCAAGCTCAATTCGTATAACTTTTTATTTTTTAAAAATTGGATTTTAAAATTACGTTGCCACTAGCGATGCAAACGGAAACATCGGTAAACCCCAAATTTTCCAAATATTTTCTCAAAGCTGTCGTTCACACTTTGTTTCTGCGGCTGACAAAGCTCTATCAGCTACCATCAAATCATTGATTTTTAACGAAATTTTGTTTTCTGCAAGCTCTATGAATGGAAATATTAAAATTCCCAAATAATTCCCAGAATTAATTTTATTATTCTTTCAAATTTTTTCTATAACTTAATCATACTTTAAAACACTTTACCTCGTGGTCATTAACCATGCCTATTGCCTGCATAAAAGCATAGCAAATAGTTGAACCCACGAATTTAAAACCGCGTTTTAATAAATCTTTACTGAGTGCATCTGACTCTTTGGTTTTCGTAGGGATATCTTTTATTGATTTGACTTTATTTTTAATCGGCTTACCGCCCACGAATTGCCAAATATATTTGTCGAATGAACCGAATTCTTTTTGTACCTCCAAAAACTTGTGGGCGTTCGTTATGGTCGCGGCAATTTTGAGGCGATTGCGAATAATGCCGGGGTTAGCGAGCAATTGTTCAACCTGTTTACTCCCGTACCGCGCGATCTTTGCCGCATCAAACCCATCCAGGGCTTGGCGATAATTTTCGCGCTTATTTAGCACCGTATTCCAGCTCAGGCCCGCCTGTGCGCCTTCGAGAATCAGGAACTCAAACAATACTTTATCATCGTGGACAGGAGCGCCCCATTCCGTGTCGTGGTAAGTAACCATAAGCGGATTATCCTCGCCCACCCAAGCACAACGAACTTTATCTTTTTGCATAATTTATTTCGTTTTTAATTTTCCGCCCACCCACACAAACACCGGCCCTGTCACCGCGAGCGCAATCGGGTACCAATGGTTGCCCAAACTCCATCCGCCGACTACACCGGCAATACCCCCAAACCCACCCAGTACCATAAGCGCAATCACATGTTTCATCGGGCTCGTTGGTGCGAGCTTGGCGGTGATGTAGCCACCGATAATGGTGTAAACACTCCTATAAACAAGGGCGAGCATCAGCATCCACGGCAGAGTTGCTTCTGGGTGAGTTGACGGCGGTAAAACACCCATCACCTCTAATATCGCATCCGTCGCAACCGACAAAACCGCTACCGTAGCAAACCCCACCAACACTGCGCCAATACTTTTAAAAAAATTTTTACTCATAACTTTATAAATTAACTAGATAAATATTAGGTTTTATTTACTACTTTTCTTGCTTTTTTCAAGCAAGCTTAGAAGCTTGGTAGTCGTGTTCCAATTACGGATAGTCATAGATTGGTAAGCAGGTGTTCCAACAATTTTACTCAGCCGGCTTTTGGTGCGGAGCGAACTTAAACGCTGTGAATAAATCACGTCTTTACCTGGCCAGATGGTATCCACCCCCTCTTTTGGGTTAAATACCCGTGTCGCCTCTTTAGAACCAATGTCAATGAGAAAAATCACATCACTGTGATATTTTGCCGGCTCTTCACCAAAGCCTGTTGGTTTATGGTCAATTACTGCCTGCAACTGAGCCTGTGTCAACACGAGCACTTTAAGAAGCTTGCTATCAAGCTTAAAACTTTGAGGTAAGACCTTTTCAATCTCAGCTTTTACTTTATCCGCGGTTTTATCTGATCGCACAATCACGTTGCCGCTAGCGATATACGTCGAAACATTGAAAAACCCAAGATCTTCCAAACATTTTTTTAAGCTAGACATTGATAGTTTATTTTTACCACCAACATTGATGCCGCGGATGAGTATGACGTAAGTTTTCATCATTTTAAAAAACATTTAAACATTTTTAAATGTTACTTGATTCAGAAACAAAAAACAATCCCAGTTGAGCTGTTTCGATATGCGTAGACATTATTTCATCAAAGTTAATCAAGCAATAATCGATATACTCCAAACCCGCCTTTACAGCCAGAAAAATAATGGATACCATGTAATTATATGCAGGAAATATTTGTCAAAAATAAAAAAGAATTATGGGCGTGGCTCGAAAAAAACCACACTCAAACAGAAAGTGTCTGGCTTAAGCACTATAAATTTGCGAGTGGAAAAACTGATCTTACTCGTGATTTTTTGGTAGATTACCTGCTTTGCTTCGGATGGATAGATTCTGTACCAAATAAGGTAGACGAATATAGGACAAAGATACGAATTTCTCCTCGCAAACCCAATAGTGTCTGGAGCCAAATAAATAAAGACAAAGCTGAGAAGCTTATAAAAACAAAGATGATGCAAGAGTCCGGATTGAAAGTGATTGCGATAGCTAAAGAAAAAGGTACCTGGGACAAAGCATATTTACCGCAAAGCAAAATGACGGTACCAAACGATTTCTTGAAACTTATTAAGAAAAAAGAAAATGAAGATGCTTATAATTTTTTTAAAACATTTGATAAAACGAATCTTTACGCAGTTGGGTACAGACTTGC
>CAYOFO010000052.1:0-7953 GCA_964403325.1 uncultured Gammaproteobacteria bacterium
CGTGTGGTAATTGCCCGCTCGCTGGTGCATACGCCCAAAATAATTGTCGCCGATGAACCGACGGGTAATTTGGATTCTATTAATACCGAAGAAATTATCCAAATTTTAAAAAAAATTAATGAATTTGGTACCACGGTTTTATTGGTTACCCACAATCGGGAAGTGGTAAACCATTTGCGTCGCCGCGTCATTACCCTTGATGGCGGCAAGGTGATCAGCGATGAAATCGCCGGAAAATACATGCTTTAAACCTATGACTTCTTTTTTTCGTGTTATCAAGTTTGCTGTTCAGGATATTGCGCGTAATTTAGGGTTGTCGTTTACCACTATTTTGGTTTTGGTTTTAATGCTGTTGTCGGTCAATTTGTTGTGGAGCGTGAAGATTATTACCAAAGCCGGAATTGGCTTGGTCAAAGATCAAGTCAACATGAGTATATATCTCACGGGTACGGCTACGCCGGCCCAGCTCGAAAGCATTAAAAAATATGTGCAATATTTTCCGGAGGTGCAAGATATTACCGTGCTCTCCCAAGATCAGGTTTTGCAGTCATTCCAAGAACGTCATCGCCTCAATCCAGAGATTTTAGCCGCTCTCACCGAGCTTGGCACCAATCCGTTTGGGCCAACCATGGTGGTGAAAACTCGTGAACCTGAAGATTATCAAAAAATTATTGCCGCGCTTCATGTCCCAGAGTATGATCCGATTATCGAAACCACCAGTTATCAAGGGCAGGAAGAGGCTCTTATGCGCATGCAAAATATTACCCAGCGCGTCGAAAAAATAAGTTTAGGCTTATCTGTCTTTTTTTTGGTAATTTCTTTTCTGATTATCTTTAATACCATTCGCATCGCTATTTCCATCCAAAAAACCGAGATCGCTATTAAACGTTTGGTGGGTGCCAACAGTTGGTTTATCCGCGGTCCATACTGGGTAGAGGCCTTTATTTTTACTTTATGCAGTCTTTTTGTGGCCGGTGTCATAATTTATTTGGCTCTGCACTGGATTGATCCGTATTTATCGATTATTTTCCCCAGTGGTTTTGCCTTGACAGATTACTATAAATCGAATATCCTGTATGTCATTACCATCGAAGCGGTAGCTGTCTTCTTTTTAACCGGGATTTCAGCGGCGCTGGCGATGCGTAGGCAATTAAAAGTATAAAACTCCGAGATCGTCTAAAGGTAGGACAGCAGCCTTTGAAGCTGTTTATCTTGGTTCGATTCCAAGTCTCGGAACACATTCACAAAAGGTCTCTGTGCGGAGACCTTTTATGTTGTTTTTAATCTTAAGTAGTATTTTTGTTGGAAAAACAAAACACCACCCGCTCAGTATAATTACCACGAATGATAATCATACTGAGTCGTGCGGGTGGTGTAGTGTCGCACTGCTCAAGTCACGCGGTACGCGTAACGAGCGGACTCTGGGCTTAGTCCACCATCTTGATGCAGCTCTCCGGATCTTCGAGGCACTTGTCCGGCTTTGCCTTCTTGACGCAGCCCGCCATCAAAAGGACCATGAACATGATCAGCGCTCCGATGAAGAAGCTGGTGCCGGCGCTTTTCAGGTTGAACGCGCGGACGTGCTGGGAGACGTGGATAGTTTCCATGTATGATCACCCTCTCAAAGTTGTTGTTTTTGCTTCCCATCCGAGTGTTACCTCGGTTGAAAAGACTCCAAATAATAGCATAAAAAACGGTATTTGTCAATGTAATTTGACATAAAATTTTACAATTTTTCAGATTTTTATAAATTTAAAATGATGATTTTTCGTTTAAATGAGCCATTTTTATCGCAAGATCGTGGCTTACCGTTTGACAAAAATGGTTTTTTGTAGTAAGGTGCGGTCAATTAATTTAAGTTAATGCATACATACCTATGTCTTTAGAAAATAGGTCAGAAATTGCAATTTTAGACTTTGATGGAACAGTAACGAACGTGGAAGAGGAAGGTCGGGGTTTTATTGAAGGGTATTACCAAGATGTCGCCAAGTTATTGGGTTTAACCGTTGCGCAAGTAACACAAGAAGTAGAAGATTATTTGGTTAAAGCTCGGCAACGGCCGGATGTATACGGATTCAAAGCAGGTGGACAAATAGTGGCTCCAGATATTGTAGATCCATATCTCAGAACAGGGTCGGCGGCAAGAGACATGATTATCCGTTTTAGACCAGGTTATTCCGATGCAGAATTAGACGCAATTCGTGATCAGTTGTATAGAAGTAACTACGCTAAAACTGGAGTTGCTTTTAAGCCGGATGCACTTGAGGTTTTGAAGGCATTAAAAGACAAAGTTACACATTTGTATATTGTTACCAATTCAGGCACAGATGCGGTGAAAAGAAAAATCGAAACACTGGGCAATACAAAAGGTAGTAATCAATTGGATTGGCTTTTGCCTTACGTTGTTGGTGATGCAAAAAAGTTTATTTTAGGTGATGTGCCGGAAAACATACCAACCGAGCTGCGTTTACCGGGTTTAGATAGACCGGTTTTCACAAATCGAATGCATTATTATAAAACCTTAGACGGTATTAGAGATAGACATGGTAAAAAGTTGCCGTGGTCCGTGATAGGGGATATATTTGAGTTAGATTTAGCTACTCCGCTAGTTGACGGGGCTCGAGTGGCGTTAGTTACGGGAGAGTTTACCCCTCAGTATGAAGTTGATTTTGTAAACAGTCATCCGCGCGCCCGGAGGATTGATAATCTGCCGGGAATAGTTGATTTTATAGAGCAAAAATAATTAAAATTTTTAAAAAATGACCGTAAATCGGTCATTTTTATTTTACTGTGATAAATATTTGTTTAAAATACATTTTGATTACTGTACAAGTGTTTAAAAAATATAAATGTTTCAAGAAAGAATGTTGACTCTACATTTCACGTGATTTGAAAAAAGACGATTTTTTATTTCTTATTTTTTTATGGTATTATGACTATGTTTTTAAAATCGTAAAACATAGTATGCAAAATATAAAATCTTTTTTTCGTTCAGCATTTGTGCTGGGGGTGGTGGCCAGTTACTTGGCCGGGGGTACAGAGCTGTCTTTGGCACAAACTGTTGCTAGTTCGGGGGTTACCGCTACCACGTCTTCTACTCAGGCGGTTTTGGTTTCTCGCAGTGACGACATGCTGCTGAAGGAATTGGGACAAGCCGGGTACACCAAGGTGGTGCGGCTAGAACCCAAAGGGACGCGTTTTCCTGCTTCGGAGCAGTATTTTCGCGTCAGCGAAACTTTGGATGCGGCTGATGCCAAACTCGACTGCTCGGATTGTGGCAATATTGTAAACGTGTATATTACACCGTCGCTGTCTTCTGTTCCCGATATTTTTACACAGACGAATCCGGTTATGAATAGACGCTTGGGACGGGTGAGTATGCGTCTATTGGTAGGGAAAAGAATCATTTCAGTGATTGCCCCGGATCTCAGCAAAGCTTCGCTCCTCATTAACAACCTCAAGCAACGCCTGCTTGATGGAAGTATAGAATAAAATCAGCCTTGGGCTTGAGGGTAAAAAAATACGACTGAATAACAGTCGTATTTTTTAATTTTTGCTACAGGTTGTTGGTTTTAGGTTTATAGCCGGCCTAAGTCGAGGGTTTGGTCAATCTTGATTTGCCCCACAAATTCCCAGTCGTGACTTACTAAAATCACCGCCCCTTCAAAAGCATTGATAGCGGCCGCGATAATAGGTAGGTGGCGGAAGTTAATATGGTTGGTGGGTTCGTCGAGAATAAGCAGGCCCGGTTTTTGCAGAACAAAACGAGCGTAGCAGAGCAAGCCTTTTTGACCCTCGGAGTAAGAGCCGACTTTGTTGCTCAATACTTCGGAAGAAAGTAAAAATTGAGCGGCAGTGGCGTAAATTTCTTGGTTCCAAGGGCGTACCATCATTTCTTCGAGTGCTTGGTAGCCGGTTTTGTTAAAATCAAGACCGGAAAAATCTTGGCGATAATAGCCGACAGTGGTATTTTTGGCGATGGAGGCACCACTTTCGGTACCATGGGCCAAGGCTTCAAGAAAAGTGCTTTTGCCGATGCCGTTGGGTCCTTCGATAATAATTTTTTGTTTTTTGCGTAAGGTAAAGGTGGGTAGAAGATCGCGACGAGTTGGTTCGTGGTTGACCATAATGCCGATAGAACGAATTTCTACCAGGTTGCCACTCAGTTCTTCTTGGGCGGGGATGGTAAATTCGTTGATGGTTTTGTCTTCCTGGCGTTCATCGACCATGTTTTCTTCGGCATCTTCCACTTGGTCGCGGAGCTTGCTCGCCAGTTTGCGCATTTTACCTCCCTTATTGGCAAAGAAATTGATTTTATCTTTGCGGTCTTGAATGGTTTTTTTGAGCTGGGCGTTTTTCATGCGTTCGCGTTCGATACGTGCTTCGATCTCAGCCATAACACTGTAATAGTCGCCCAGGTATTGCTCAACTTTGTGGGTGTAAGAATCGAGGTATAAAACACCGTGAGTAAAAGCATTGAGGAAGTTGGCGTCGTGAGAAATCACCAAGCAAGTCTTGGGGTAATTGATAAGAAAGTCGGTTAGGTGGCTAATACCGGCGCTGTCGAGGTTGTTGGTGGGTTCGTCGAGCAAGAGGATGTCAGGCTCTTGGATAAGTGCATAGGCCAAGAGCAGACGCGCTTGCTGTCCGCCGGAAAACTGCTTAATTTTTTTGTCGAGTGGCGCGGTAAGATGGACAACCTCGAGAACGTCTTTGATGCGTTTTGGCAGGTCGTAGAGTTTTTTGTCAAAAGCCTGGGCAAAGAATTCTTCGATGGTTTTTTCGAGATTGTCGCGTTTCATAACCTGGGTCGCAATGGCAATGGTGGCGCCAATGGTGGTATGAACCTTACCTTCATTTGGGGTCAGTTCGCCGGTGATGAGTTTGAAGATGGTGCTTTTGCCGGCGCCATTCTGGCCCATGATGGTAATTTTGGCATTTTCGCGTACCGAAAAACTGACCTCATCTAAAACAGGTTTGTCGCGATCGTAGTAAAAAGTCAGATTATCAAAACGCAAAACAACATTACCATGGTCCATAAGGAAAAAACGGTTAAATAATAAGGGGATTTATACCAGAAAAAAGCTCTCCAGTCAATAAAACCACCCTTCTTCCAAGAGTGGTTTTAGAGAGTTTATACAGCTGTACGGCGAGGGGGGGTAGATTTTCTTGTTCGCTCATTTTGTAAAGCAATCCTTATCTGGCCGCTAGCCCGATCTTTTTGAAGTTGGGGAATACTCGGTTCGGCCAGAAGTTCTGCCTCCATATTGCGCAGTGTTAATTCATCCTTACCCGCAAGAAGTTTGGCGGCGCTGAGAGTATCGCCGGTAGGGGAAGTGGCAATAAGAAGGGCGGCGGTTTCAGGCGAAAGAGTACCTTTTGTACGTTTTTCGGCAAGCGCAGACCTCCATTGACCCGATGTGACGCCGGTTGCTGGTTGTGAGCTGCGAACCGAAGTCATTTTTCCTTTTGCAGGCATTGTAGGAGCTCCTTGTGCGTCAGCGTCTTCGTCGGTAGTATCAAAAGAATACGTAGGGAATTCTCTTTTCGAAGATGTGGTTGTTGGTTTTTCTTCGACCAAATCTTCGCTATTTCCCATAACTTCTTCTAAAGTGGTTGCAAAGGATTGGTCCCTTGGAGCTTGGATGTCATCTTCTGTAAAACCAATCATCGTATCGCCGTCTTCTTCAATCGAATCTATATCATCCATGTGGGTATTGGTTGGGTTATGTAATCGACCCTTTTCTTCGGGTGTTAAAGCTCTGGCCATTTTTTCTTCTGGTTCTTCGTCTTTTAAAGAGGGTAAATTGTCTATAGCCGACGTTTTTGGAGAGGTGTATTCAATACTTGCATTTGGGCCTTTAATTCTGTCTGGTTTGCCACTCCTGACTCGTCGAGGCTTAACTGCTTGTGCTTGGGCTGAGGCCGTTACATCTAAATCTTCAAAAGCGGAAAGATCATCTGGTGTTGTTGAAGCTGGGTAAGCAGCGTCAAAGGCGTGTTCAAGCTCGGTTACTTGCTGGGCATAAGCCTGATTTTGGTCCAGTGCGGTAATAAAATTGATTACCAGCTCTTTATTTTTACCACTTAGCGTAGTAAGAAGTCCTTGGGCACGTAAGACAGTTTGGTCTTTTTCAGCTGGAGTAATATTGAGTGTTTCGTAAATACGACTCCCAATTTGATGAGTGCTGGTAGTGAGTTTTGCTCCCAGTAATTTGCGAGCTATTTGTTCAATAGTGCCAGCGTCCATGAGAAGCCCGCGAGTGCTTATTTGCGCAGCATCTTCTCGTTGGTTATATGCTTGCACGGCTTCAGAAAGGTCGGCAGCCGGAGCGGCTTCTGAAGCGTTGTAGAGCTCTTGGAAACGGGTGGCTTGTTGAGTGTCAGTTCTATCGCCGGAATCATTTTTTGGCATGTCGGCCGTTCTTATTTGCTCCAGTGTTCTGGCTAGGGCCTGGAGTTTGGCTCTGTCCGCATTTGCGCCGGGGTCATTGACCTGATCTGTAATACGCTGTTCGATAGTCTGGGCTATTTCTCGGCGTTTCTCTGGCGTATAAGCCGCAATTTGCGCTGGAGTTAAGGTTGTATAATCAGAGGCTACTAAAGGCTCGGAGCTTAGGAAAGCGTCTATTTGAGCATCAGTAACCGTATCCGGGATAACAGTGCTGTGGACGTCGGTGTCTTTAACTTGAGGAAAAGCTTCGCCCGTAGTTTGAAGTTTAAAATCTTTTGGTATCCCTACCGCAGGATCAATGTTACCCGGCTGTGTAATTTGTTGGTTGGCTGGCTGTGTAGCTTCTTGGCTCGCTTTAGGTGCAAATATTTTAAATTCTTTATTACGATCTTTCCGAATTTTTCTCAAGGGGTTTGGATCACCGCTTTTAAGTTTTTCAAGTGCGTCTTTTACTTCTGTTAATAATATGGCTTCTACTATTATCTCATTTTCTGTAGTTCTAAAGTTATGAGCTTGAGTAAGGACGCCGGAGAGTTGGGAGCTTAAATCAGCTTTTTTATCTAGCTTTTCTTCTCGTGTTAATGTTGTGTCTTCCTCGATTTGGTTTAATTTATCTCTTAAATTTTTTACGCTTTCATCAATTGCTTTTTGCCCCATCTGGCGTTCAGAATTTTCTGCTTGCGCACGCATGATTTGCTGCTTACGATCAATTACAGTTTGTTGCATTGTAATAAAATTTTCAATTTGAGGGATGAACGCCTTGAGCTCTTCAACTGATTCTTCGTCAGACTTTTTTTCTTCAATGACCACTTGGCGTATCTCACTAGCAATTTGTCGCTCCTTTCCAAAAAGATTTGTTTTTAACGTGGTTACTCGGTCTATAAATCTCTGGCCTTGTTGCTCTACCTTTTGTGTATTTAGGGGGAGCTTTTCAGCGGCGGCAATATGCTCAATTTTTTGGATAGCTGCGTTTGATGCTGCTTGTTCATCACGAGTGGTCTGGTCGGCTAAATTGTTAATCATGCCAATTTCTTGCGCTGCTTTTTGTTCTAATTGTTTTGGGCCTTCTTTTTTTCCAAATAAACTTTTCCAACCATCTTTTAAGAGCTGTTTCCTACTGGTATACCAATCGCTCCAGGTTGATGGAGCTTCAACAGCCGGCATTTCCAGCGTCTGTCTTTTGTCAGAACTAATCCGCTCAGAGCTAACGCGAGGTGTTTGATCGGCAGTTGCGTCTGGGTCAATTCTTTCTAACATGCCAGTTTTTCTGTTATTAATACCAAGATCGATCCTTGGTATTTTTTGAGTGGATTTTTCGCTCATAGACGAAAATGGTTATAATTGATTAATTTTATCTTTAAGTGCTTTTATTTTAGTTGCTTCAGCCTCGTGGATCGTATCTTCCACAAATTTTTCTCTTTCCTTTTCCACTTCTTTTACCCCCCTCATAAACTCAACAAAAGCCTCGTATGCTTCTATCAGAAGCTGCTTAATTTTTT
>CAYOFO010000053.1:0-4163 GCA_964403325.1 uncultured Gammaproteobacteria bacterium
CTACGTATACCGGAGCCGCTATATTGGATATTCATCCTGAAATATTAAATGCGCCCGCCAATCGCAACGCAAAGCCCTTTGGTATACTTTACCAAAGGGTTTTTTGTATATAACATCAAGGTTTTTGTCCTTGAGTGTCGAGTTCAGAAGTAAAAAATTCAATAAATCTTGTTTTTCGGCTGGAGTGGCGTTTTTGTACAAGAAACCCGCATTTTTCGAGAGTTCTAAAATTTCCACGCCCGTTCGGTAATAATCAATGCTGGCGTTAGTGTATCGGCCAATTTTTTCTTCCAAGTCTTTTATGGCCATTTCGTATTCTTGGGATTTTTGGGTATAAAAATCTTTGGTAATCGTGCCGTCCAGTCTGTCCTCGTATAGAGTGCTTAAACTCTTTTCCAAACGCTTCTTTTCGGCCTCTAGGCGTTCTTGGGCTTTGTCTTCGGTATCACGTTTGGTATAAAGAGACTCCTTCAACCCCTCGGCCACGTACAATAACGCTTCCTGTGGCATTGTAAGGCCGTTTAATTTGATTATAACCTGCTTATCAAGCTCCAGCTCGGTTACGGCTGGCTGGGCGCAGTCGGTGTTAAATCTGGTGCAGTTATAATAAACGTATTCTTTGCCGGAAGGCTTTATTTTTCTTATAGCCGTTATATTACGCCTGCACTCCCCGCAACTCATCAAACCCTTAAACACAAAATCCAGTGTGTTATATTTGGAAAGCATTTTCTTATTTTGAAACCTGTCTAGTACATCTTGCACTTTATCCCACAACGGCTTATCAATCAACGGCTGGTGCGTGCCTTTATGAACGTGTCCTTTCCAAAAGAAATCGCCGTAATAAACGGGGTTACGTAAAATACGCTGTACGCTGCTTTTAGTTAAAGTTGTCATTTTTGAAGTACTGGGAAGATTTGCCCGTATAAGCAACCCCTCGTTTTTTACCTTTTCCACCAAATCGGAAAGCGAAAATAAACCGGTGGAATACCAGTTAAACATATTCACCAGCAAATCCTTATTTTTATCATCAATCGCCAAAACGCTTTTACTGCCGACCCTGTCTAATTTATAGCCAAGCGGCGGGGTGCTGCACGGATAAAGACCGCTTTCCGCTTTTTGTTTATTACCCTTTTTTACTTCTTCGCTTAAATTGTCGCAATAATTTTTGGCCATTAAAACCTTAATCCCGTGCATAAACTTTTGGTGAGAGGAAGCGTCTTTACCCAACTTTTCATTTTCTTTAACCAAAAATACCGTAACTCCAAGCTCGTCAATAATAACGTAGTCTTTAAAGTTACGGTACAAACGATCTGTTTTTTCCACTAGAACAGTATCAATTTTCTTGTTCTCTTTTAAAAATTCCACCATTTCACCAAAGCCCGCTCTACCGGCGCTTTTTGCCGTTTCATCGTCTTCAAATTCCTTGGCAACCTTAAAGCCGTTTACTCGGGCGTATTCCCAAAGTAATTTACGCTGGGCTGGAATTGAATAGCCCTCTTCTTTTTGTTCTTTAGAAGATACTCGAACGTAAATAACGGCTTGCTTCATAAACTGTATTCACTAATTAAATCTTGAAGCTTTGTTTTATGTACAGTTTTAAGCTCAATATCATTTTTTACGAGTTCAATATACTCATTAAAAAATTCTTTTGAATTTGAAATAATACGTAGATAATAATTTAATGTGTGCAAGAGGCCGTTGACAATTAACTGACAGCCATGCTTTTCTTTAATTTCAAAAATTAACTCATCAATTTGTCTATGATCTTTCTCCAAAGTTCCTACATAGGAAAGAATATAGTATCGCTCTGGATTAAATTTAGCTATTTTTTCATATGCGATTCTTGTCATGTTTAAATCCACTAATTTATCCAACTTAACCTCAACTACCTCAAAAACTTGCTTATTTTTTATTACCTGTATATCACCAGCACTTTGTGATGTTCTATCTGAAGCGGTATGGCTTCCCAAAGGCGCTAATTCACAGCCCTTATATCTACCCACCTCTGAAATTAAGGATTTATAAATTGCATAAAATGCTAAAACAGGTAATTTGGAACCCCCGTGAGTGGCATATTTTTCAGTGAAATGCTTCTCAAGCAGCTCAATAATTGTTGAAATCATTACTTCATTGATATTTGAAATTTTTTTAATTTCAATTTGATTGTTTTTTTTAAATAGAATTGCACTGTGAATTATTAGTCTTAATAAATTTTCAGTAATAAGTATATTTCTTTGAAATGAATCTACGATATTTAAAAAGGCTTCCTTCATACCTTTACCAGAAATTTCTCCTTTATACTCTTTTGTATATGGGTAAGGCTGTTCCAAACTTCTAGTAAGCCATCCACTTTCAGCCATAGAAAGTAATCCAAGCTCTTTTAATGTTGGAGTAATATACTTAGTATCAATTGTTCTGGCCGAGAAACCATTCTCCATTTTATCTTGAAAGTACCTTATATCTTGTTTTGGATTCAAGAGCTTATGAACCATCAAAGTTATTAAGACAGTATACACCCCCTTGTTTCTATCAATATTACTTGTAATTTTTTCTAAAAAAATCAATACTTTGTCTGGTATATTATCGATATCAGAAATGTCAAAAGATTTTTTATAAATTTCTAACAATTTTTCTTTATGATTCATAGGGTTAAAATAACTGAACTAATATCTGTTTTCCCACCTCTTTTATCATGGGTATTGCCACTGAATTTCCTATTTGTTTATAACAAGAGCCAACATTGCTTACTTTTTGAAAAGTGGCTGGGAAACCCTGTAATTTAAAACATTCGCTCAGAGTAAGTTTTCTAACATTTTTTCCATCGTAAATCCAAAATCTTCCTGACGTCTCTTGAGAAGGTATTGTAGGGTGCGTTCCTTCGATAGAATATATTCTATTTGGCTGTTTATGCACTCGGGATAGATGTTCGGTATTAGGACGAGTTCCTTTTACTCTTACAGACTTGTTTCTATACCCGCAAAAAATTAACCCCGACTCCTGCTGTTTCCAAAACCTATTCGGTAAAATCGTATACTCTTCAGGCTTTAAATATTCAAAAACGGCTTCATGTTCGAGTATGTCTTTAATTTTTTTAGAGGGTATTTTAACAAGCTTTTGAAAATCAAAACGACATTCTTTATTACCAACAATTATCAATCTTTCTCTATTTTGAGCTAGCCCAAAATCTTTTGCATTAAGAATGTGCCACTCAGTTTTATAACCAAGTTCTTCTAGATGTTTTACAAGTGTTTTTAGGGTTTTTTTATCATTATGATCTTTTAAATGTTTTACATTTTCTAAAAATACTACTTTTGGATTTTTTGCTTTAATTATTTCCAATATATTAAAAAAGAGTGTACCTCTTGTGTCCTCAAACCCTTTCATTTTCCCAGAAATACTAAAAGGCTGACAAGGAAAACCCCCACATAAAATATCATGATCCGGTATTGAGCTTGGGTTAATTGTTGTAATATCTCCATCGGGGTATTCTCCAAAATTTGCCGCATACGTCTTTATACACTCTTTATCAATCTCTGAAGAAAAGACACATTTACCACCAAGCTCTTCTAGAGCAAAACGGAACCCTCCTATACCTGCAAATAGATCGATAAATGTAAATCTACCAGCACCCGTTTTTTTTGTTTGTAAAAATAACCCACCGAAAGGCAATATTTGTTTTTTTTGCAGCGCTTTATTCATAAATTATTTTGTTCTAACTTTTTCGATAAATTCAACGAACTCCAATTTACCAATCCTAAACTCTTTACCGATTTTATGCGCCGACAATTTTCCTGCTTTTATATAGCGGTAAATAGTCATATTAGACACCCGCAAGGCTTCGGCCAACTCTTCTACCAAATAGAATTCTTTATTTTTACTGTCCATATAAGCTTAATTTTGCTTTGTAAAAACTACCTATTTTGTTTCTTCTCGTCTCTTTTGTAGGTCGGCATATTCCTGCTTGCTCATAGGTTGATAAATCAACTCCATGAGACGAACAAGTTTAACCCCTTTTTCACAAGCTTCCTCTCGGCTAATTTCCTTGCCAAAACGATTCTTGTATATCGTTCTAAATTTTTCTACGTCTTCATCCGATAGCATATTTACCCTTACCAAAATGGCTATATATATTTGTGTAATGCAGTAACGGAATTATACTACGC
>CAYOFO010000053.1:4173-7725 GCA_964403325.1 uncultured Gammaproteobacteria bacterium
CGCTTAACAATGATTGACAATCTAATTTTTATCTCTCAGCGATACTAGCTTAAATTCTTGATGTTTCTTTCTAAGAAAACCTATCAAACTCGGCATTTCGCCGTCTACTTTAGGCAATTTTTCAACAACTCCCACCAGATGATCTTTAAACCGTTTAAAACTCGTTTTAGGCATTCTTTCTTTCATATAGTCGAGAGTTGCCTTAAGTCCATATTTACCTATCATATTCACCCAATAAGACAGCTTGTAATGCTCGGCGAGAGGTAAATCATTATCTCTTAAAAACGCTTCCAAGCTATTTTCCCGCATTTCAGCAAGGGTGATAAGCGGCAAGTAATCCTTACTAAACACCTTGTTAAACGTCTCGAGCAAAACCCCCTTACTCACTTCATCGTTCGACATTATATCCGCCAAAACAAAATCCTTTTTCTTGTTTGGTATAAATCGGCGAAGCACGGCCTCCATACTCTGTTTTCTTTCCAAAGAAACTTCAAAACGCAGTACGTCCCGGCGTTGTTTTGTTTCTTCATACCATTTTATAACCTTTTGCTCTTGGGTAGTGTAACCATTCCCCCAAATCTCGCTAACCTTATCGTAAATAACGTAGCCTTGGGTATTGTTATAAAACTTCATAGCAATACCATCGGAAAAATCACCGTAATCACGGCATCGAAAATCAGAGGATTGCTTGTAATCAAAGCTACTCAGTTTTTTAGTTACCTGTTTAGCCGTTCCATACATAGCCGGTATTCTGATTATTTTTGAAAAATCAACCCGTTTTAAAACTGCTTTTGTTATGACTTCAAGGGGTATATCTATGCCTGTCTGCGCTAAACATCTCTGCAAGGCTTTATAGGTGGCTTCTAGGTCGTTTGGTGTTATTTCCCACAAGTTCGTGCCGTAGAGCAGTTTAGGCAAGGAAACTTGTATTTCCAATTTAACCCCCTCTTCTCGTCCTTTTATAACTCTTTTGTGGGCGCTAATAATTGGATAATAGAAACCCTTCTTTTTAAATTCCTTATGCTTCACCGAAAAAACTCTTTGAATTGAGACGGTACGAGAGGGGTGTTTGGTTTGTTGACCGGCAAAAAATGCGTCTGTGATTTGTTCCTCTTTGCATTCAAGTTGGAGAACAACGGAATCAATCATACATACCCTCCTTCCACTTCACCCCTTCGGCCTCCAAGCGTTTAGAAATCTTGTCCAAAGTACCAAAAAAACCCAGCAGGTTATAACGAGCTTCTAGCACTTCCTGTGGTTGTAATTGGAAAGCTTTAACCAAGCCTTCCTCTTCGAGGTCGCCAAGTTTAGACATAAAAATATCCCTGTTTTCCATGCAGGGATATTTTGCCACTTGGCAAAATCATCAGATATGCTATACTATTTTTGTAATAAGTTTGTGCATATCAACCTGCATAGACTGAAAAAACGCCCGTGTTCAAGCACAGGCGCTTTTATTTTAACCGGATAATAAAATACCGCACTCTTTCAAGCGGTACATGGCTGTTTGCATAGAAACCCGAAAAGTATTGGCTAATTCGAGTACATTTTTATTTTTTTCATAAGTTTTAATCACCTGCTCCTCCGGCATAAGATACATGGCCGTAGTCCTCTCGGTGATTCGTTCCACCAGACGATGAACCATTTCCGGCGGAAGTACTTTGTTTTTTATAATTTCATCTAACAGTTCACGAAACTCGTAATCAAGCGATTGGCAAAAGTGAAGCGTTTCATGGATTTTTGTAAAGTGCTGTCGATACTCTACGGTATTTTTATTATAAAAAATATTTACTACGCCGCTTTCATACGTGTCCCACTCCCAGCAACCTTCAACGTCTTTAATACCTAAAGCGTATTTATCAAAAGGAAAATATCTTAATTCATAACCCGTCAGGTATTTTTGAATAAGCTCAGTACCAACGGGGAAAATAATCGGACACCCCGCCGTTTGATAAATCTCGTCGATTAGCCCCTTATAATGGGCTAAGATTCTTCCGTAGTATTGATTGTAAACTCCTTTATCGTCTTTTGGATAACGCTCCTCAATGCTCCCTAAACTATTCAGGTTTCGTAACCGACTGGCTCTTAATGAACTCGGCATACTTTAGTATCGTAGCCGTCTGATCCGTTGAGTAGCCGCCTTTTCTTAGGGCGTGCGTCAACAACTGATAACTCGGGCTATCGGAGTTATTATCCAAAAATCCGATACACTCGAGAAAATCACGCAACGCCAAGCCTAGACCTTCGGCCAAGGATTTGCTGCTGGTGAGCGAAAGAGATTTGTACTCTCCCCCTTCGAGTTTGGAGATATAGGCCAGCGACAAGCCAGAACGTGCGGCAAGTTGCGTGGCGGTCATGCCCGCCTGCTCACGTAATTTCTTGATCTTTTTGGCTATTTCCATAGTAGATTCTTAGAAAGTGAATTAAGTAATTAAATTATACGCTCCAACTTAACTATTGTCAAGTAATTATTTATAAAAGTTATAAACACTCTAAATAAGCCACGTCCAGCTTGACATTTTTCCAATTTTAAGATATTATCCCCTGTTCTGTTCTTTAAAACAGCACCGAATTGCGATGGATATATTTAAATAAAGTATACCTATCGCACTTCGGTGCAACTACCCCGTAACCCGAGAAATGAAAGGGATTTCCTTGATGAGCAAAAACTGCGGCAAACCAACCCCCCACCTCACGCTCGGACCTCAGATCGGCAACAAGCAGTTGGCCATCGTGACGAACCCGGATGGCAGCACTCAAACCGCCATGGTGGGCCACCCCGATCTCTTGAACGCATCCGAGGCAGAGGGTGGACGGCTGGTGACACTCCAACGGTGCAGCGAGAACGACACCACCAACTACCACATCGTTGGCGGCGGTGAACACTCCGGCCCTCCGATGGTGAGCACTCCCGCCTATCGGGAAGGGTGGGATAGGACGTTCAAGAAGGGTCTCCCCAACTAGGAGATCCCCATGAACAACGAACGCCACCCCATCGATCGCAAGACAGCCATCCGTCTTGCAGGTGGTCGAGCAGCTTTGCGTGACCTTATCAAAAAAAACGCATGGCACACGACCAAGCTGTTAGCCCTTCCTCAAGGATGGACGGAACTTCACTACTCCGGCTCCAGCGAGACCAGCATACACTACTGGCTCAAAGGAGCAGCAGAGGATGTGAAGAGAACCCTCAACCATCTCGCAAAAAACCACCCCGCCATCTAGCACCTGCTCGTCTCGGGCCGTCCCGCCCACTCCAATACAGTGGGCCAGCCTCTCCAGAAGCAGCCCATCTTATTTCTGTAATAAACAACTTAGAGAAATAAGATGTCTTCTGGAGAAGAAATATATTAAAAAACAGCTTTATTAAATATAATAAGGCTGTTTTTTTATTCCTTAAGATAATTTCAAAAAATAGTGTAACTTTTTAATACCCAAATCAAAGCCTAAATCCTGTATTATCTCTACCCAATCCATAGTTCTAAAATCGTCCCGAAGCCCCTGCGGAAGTTATTGACGCCATAAATATAGTAGAACTTTTAGTAAAAAATGTAC
>CAYOFO010000054.1:0-7660 GCA_964403325.1 uncultured Gammaproteobacteria bacterium
ATAACCTTCATCAATACTCACCCCATACGACTTCACATGCTCATTAAATTTTTGTGCCAGCTCAAAACCTTGGATAGACTGGATTCCCGGCCAATTTTCTACAATTCCAGACAACGCGACTTCACCCCCTACATCTAGAGTCACTATTTTAAAATTCAATTTGCGCCGCGCCGCATAAATCGCCGCGCTACTCCCAGCCGCTGCCGCTCCCACTATAATAAGATCAAACATACAAAAATTATTAATTAATAATATACTGCAGCCACCAAACCATCCGAAACAACACTTAATTTATCTGGTCGAGCACGAACAAGTATTTCGATTTGTCGAGTAGTTAAACCCACTAAATTGCAATTTCGACTCAGCTGATCTAACCACGTTTTCATATTTTTTTCAGTTGAAACTTTACGTACGCCGGTATGAGAACAAGTTGGATAAATCGGTCCATCCATAAGAAAAGTCGTTATCCCAATACTTCTGCCTCCCAACCACATCTTCATAGCTTTTTCTATTTCTGTCATACGAAAAACTAACGTTTTTCCTGGGACAGCGACCGGCATTTGCGCCATCTTGGTTGCGCGACTAGCCAATGATATAAGATAATTTTTAATATCATCATATTCACGACCAACACTTATAGCATCTCCAAACATTTCCGGCAGATACCCGGCAAATAATTCCGTATCCTCTACCGAGAAAATACCCCCAGTGTTTGGCGAAAGAAGAATATTTTTACCAGATAATTCTTTTATCTCAATTTGACCACGATTTCTTTCTGGTGAAGGACGTATTTGTACCAAATGCCATTTATTCAAATCCTCCGGATCAACAACCAACTCCAACTGAACTCCAAAATCGATACCTGTTGCGCTCACAGCTTTGCTGAGATTCCTAACAAACTCACTCACGAATGACGGGTCAGTTTGCAAAAAGTGAGAAAATCTTTCCGGAGAATCAAGCCGACCCAAGTCTGTTATCGGTTCCCCCGTCTCAGCAGCAAAACATTGAGTGGCCGCTGCCCAATCGCTGGTAGCTGAAGTAAAAGTATCATCTTTTTTAAACCCAGAAGCAACTTTACACACCACTCTGCCGAGCACCTCACTAAAGCTTATGTCAACCACCAAACCCCAACCTGTTTTTACTTCTTGCATGATATAAGGAATCTCAAAATGAGCAGGTTCAGAAAAAGAATAAAAATAATGACTTTGCTGCGCGCCACTATCAGCACTCAACCAATCCTCGTCTAACGCCGAACTACGCAAGAGTACCACTTTACCACGTCCAAACTTACCCCCATACTCGTTTAGATTTTTCATTGCTGTATGAGGTTTATATTCTCGCCATCTTGGCACCCGCAATCTACCACCACCATCTTGCTGAGCGACCAGCTCTGCTATCCGCAAGCTCAATGCTTTGCCACCCATCCGTTTCCACTCTGCTTCAACCGATTCAGCCCATGACTTTTTTCGAATTTTTTGCCACCAAGATAAGTCCCCTGACGGCGACACCAGCGACAAAGAAACATTCTTCTGCTCTAAAATCCGCAGGAATCGAGAGATTACTTCGGGGTCTCCATATTCCCAACCATTCCTATCAAACGGACGATAGATCTTCTCTTTCTCCCTTATTCTTACTTTCTCCATACAAATATTCTAGATATTTTCCACTCTCATCAATTCTTCCCAGGTATTTTTTACATTTTGAGATTCTTTAAACACACTCCCCCCAACCGCTATTTCCACCCCCCAATCTTTCAGCTTCGGCAAGGTTTTTTCACTTACTCCCCCATCGACCGAACACATTGGTCTTTGCGCCAATTTTGTAAAACTACGAATCTTATTTTCTACTTCATTCACAAATTGCCCCCCCTGAGCACCCGGCTCGACCGTCATAAACTGAAGTACGTTAGTATAAGGAAAAAACGGCTCGACCGTCAAGAGCGGCGTCTGCGGGTTAAGCGCCAACCCAACCTCCCAGTTGTTGCTGCGAATTTTATGGATACATTCTTGCGGATTATCGTTTGACTCCACATGAAAAACCACTCGAAAAACATTGGAAATTTCCCGCCACCTATTTAATTCTTTTAGAGGATTTTCTACCATCAAATGCAGCTCAAATGGAATTTTACTGTTTAAAGCCATTATTTCCTCGCGTTCGGGAAAAGAGGTATGCGAAACAAACCTTCCGTCCATCACATCAATATGCACATACGCAAAAACATTCGCTTCTTCAATTCTTTTAAGCTCATAGGAAAATGCCGCAAAATCTTTGGCGAGAATGGCTGGGGCGATAATCATATTACTTGTCCAATGCTTCGATTTTTTTAATCCGCCGGATATATTTTTCTTGATTTTTAAAATCTGTCGTAAGAAATTTCTTTACAATAGCGATCGCATGCTCTTCGCTCAGCACTCGCCCCGGCAAACACAGCACATTTACGTCGTCGTCTTTACGACTCATTTCTGCGCTTTCTATACTATAACCGAGCATCGCCCGGATTCCTTTTACTTTATTTGCCACAATACAAACTCCTTGCCCACTACCACACAGTAAAATACCCCGATTATCGGCATTTTCTGCTACTTTTTTGGCTAAAATAAAAGCATAATCCGGATAATCATCATTTTCTTCAAATTTCTCTGCCCCTAAATCTACCACGTCAATTTTAAGCGTTGTTTTAAAAAGACGAACTAAATATTTTTTGAGCGTAAAACCATTGTGATCGCTGGCAATATAAATCATACCGCTACAATTTAGCTAAAATCAGATACTTTATTCCCCAAATTATACCACTTTATGTTACCAAGATAAAGTCTGAGATAAAAAAATACAGCTTAATTAAGCTGTATTTTAGAAAATCATTTATAATTTATCCAATCATTTCTTTGAGCACTCCGCTTACATCTACTCGATCTTCTTTTTTAAAAGCTGTTCCTACGCAACCAGCCATTTTGGTCTCAAAACTCTTATTATCCCCATTTTTTACCATACAATCCGTCATACATTGGAGCACAAGATCCATAGCACTATAACAGCGCTGAAAACAGAGGGACAGTTGTTTAGCCATACGCGTTGGATTTTGTAAATCCTCATAAGACTGAAGCTCAACTGCTGCATCACGATTTGTTCTGGGATGTAAAATTTCAAACTCATTACCAGAAGCCAACATTATCTGACCATACTCATCATCATTCATTTCTCCTAGCCGAGGAGTCGTACCAACACGCAAATGAAACCTCATAGGCTTTCCGATATTCTGTTGCACCCAATCCGCCTCGGTTGTAGGGACATTTTCTCTAGACGACTCTTCGGTTGAACCAACTGCTAATGTCCCCGGCTCTTTTTTATTAACGTATTCAATACAGGCTCGTTCAGCGCTCGACGTAAACACTCTACCAAGCGCATCTGTTTCCATTTGATCTCGTATTTGTATTGGGGAAGGCGGGAATTCTGATGGTACCGAACCGCTCAGTTTTAGATTACCTGCTTGTTGATGTATTTCTGCCGTGAACGGCCGAACACGGAGAGCATCATTTGGTGCTTCTACTTGTATTCCATGCCCTCGTAGTTTGTTTAAATTGATGGTGGTAAAATCTGCAGCCGTGGCAAAAATTGTTCCTGATACAAAAAAATCAGGACGATAGAACCCTCCTGCTGGAGAAAAAGTTATACTGATCTCAGCTAAAATCTTAGGTTTTACTACACCATCTATAGTTTCTTGTACGACAAACCACAATTCCGCAAGAGTGGTGCGCTGACTTTCTTCCTTAGGACAAGGGCTATCGAGCGATAACTTTTGTGGAGAAATACCTTCAGTAATTTTTCTTCCTAGCAAAGCCGGAGTAATTTCCGCGATACCTGGTACCAATACTAAACCAGGAACTCGGCTTAACCGTTCCACTGTTTCGATCGGAAGAAATCCCTTCATCTCTTTCAGAACAGCACTTCTTTCAATCTCGGCAACGCGCGCCTGTAATTCAGGTGTCCAAGCAGAAGCTTCGGCAGTAAACATAAGTGTAATAGTAGATACCTTACTTAAAAAGTAAAGAATTTTGTTTGTTCATAAGCTTTACGCCACAAAACAGCAAATGATCTATTTTAAGAGCGTAAACAAACAAATATACCAAAAAATCGTTTTTTTTGTCAATCTAAATAACCGGGAGGATACATTCTAAACTACTGGCACCACTCTTTTGCTAAAATGGTCCATTGACCATTAAGAGCGGAATATATGTCAAATGAATTAACGCATTAATTTAGTCAAAATATACGGCTGATCCCGCCCTCGACAATACCAATAGCTTCCTAAGCGAGAAAAACATTCTCTATACCCAAACAAATTTGGCTAACCCAAACTTGATGGGGATAAAAAATAACAAATTTTATGATTTCTTTATCCTTGGTGCGGTTAAATAAGAGCGGTCACGTTCTTTACACATGATTTTATCCGAAGCAATTCGGCTAAAATCTACCATTCAACCAGGAGGTGAAAAAACAGGCAAAGTATAAAAAGGAGTCTTGTTTTTTCTCAAAAATCTGGCTAACCAAGAGCAAACAAAGGAGTAAACGATGCGCGCACGTTTTGGTTTCTTTCTGGCCATGCTCATGGCCATCCTGGGTTGCGGCGAACCCCAGCCAAACGAACCCTACCTGGCCACCGGGTCCGCCATCCACGCCATTACCGGCGGCTCAGCGATCGCCATCAACCCGTCCGACAAAGGGGTGTTCGACAACGGCACCTACACGAGCGACGGCCACCTGCTCTGGCAGGGCGCGAGCGGCAAGAAGGGTGGCACCGACTTCACCGCTAAGAACAAGGGGCCGATTGGCGGCTTCACTCGGGTCAACAACCCTGAGAATACGAACGGCCTGAATGGAGAGTGCGTCAGCCTGGTACGAGCGCTCGCTGAGCGGCCCATGCCACATACCGGCAGCTGGCGGAAGGGTCTGAACGTGGTCGCGAGCGGCAATATCGCCATCGGGACAGCCATGGCCACCTTCAGCGGTTCCACCTACTCCGGGCACACGGCGTTCTTCAACGGCTACGTTCGAGATGCCAAGGGCAAGATCACGCACATTGGGTTCATGGACTCTAACTCAGCAGGCTGCTCCACTTCGGGCGGCGTCCTTATCTGCGATCACCTGGTGCGGCGCCACACCTTCCCGGTAACAGGCAAGGGTGGCACTACTGACGCAAGCAGCTACTACGTCGTGCTGATCCCTTAACACCCCTAGCCTAGCCAACCTCCTGTTTTCCACCCTGACTAACCATCTCTTTACACTGCTAAGATGGCTCTGGTCAGGGTGCGCACTGTACCAAAACACAATCTTCCCTTACATTTATTTTTAAAAATAAACATATGTTAAAATATTTTTTTCTATCGGTAATCATAATTACCCTCACCGGAGCCGGGTGTAAAAACTCTCTCCTTCCCAGCCAAACCAACAATCCCACCCCTACCAAAACCAACTCGAACCCAGAAATAATCAGAAACCTGACAAATCAAAATACCCCCCTCACCGCAAAAGATAAAAATTTTCCCGAAATCAACATCAAAATATTTTCTGATCCGAACGCCGATTTTACCTTTGCCTACCCCGACCAATGGACCTATCGAGAATACATTCCTCATACTTTTCTTAAAAATAAAAGTCGCACCTGGATTTTTTCTTTTCAAAACCAACCTATCCTGACTGTTTCTAAAAATCCTGAAGAAGCAGCTTTTGACTCTTGTATCGCACAAGAACCTTCTACCCCAGAATCCCTTTCCCAATTTACTATTTTTCAGTCCAACGATCCCAACACCACTATAATCGAAGAAGTATGCGGTCTACCCCGTTATATCTACTGGATTCCCGAAAAAAAACTCCTAACCAGCAGTGATTTTTTTAAGCTTAATTCCGAAGAAAAAAAGAATCTTCATATCATGTATATCAACATCGATGCCGGCCTGCCACAAATAATTAATCCCATCTTTAGCAACATCGCCCAAAGCATTCACTTACAAAAATGAACCCATTATTCAATACCTTAAAATTCTTATGAAAAAAGCCTTTTTCTTCTTTACCGGAACCATTTTTCTTGTGGTACTCAGTTGGAATTATTATATCCATTCCATCCAAAAAAACATAAACTATCAAACCCCCACTACTGTTTCTCTCAACACTTCCTCTACCCTAACCGCTCGTACTCCAAGCCCCCTGCTCACCACCCCTTTACCACCCCATTTTGTTACCTCTACGACCCGGCAATTTTTGAACCCCCATGCTGACTTTACTTTTCAGTACCCCAACAATTGGACCTACACCGAAAATAAAAATCCTGCTGGCACATACAGCTGGGTTTTTTATTTTCAAAATATACCACTCCTCTTTATTGAAGCGCCCAGCCAATCGACCCTGCAAAATTATTGCTCACTCCCAGGCGCACCCTATGGCACCCCAGAAAAAATACAAACCCATCTCACTAATGATAAAGCCACTACCGTGGTAGAAGAAAACTGCTTTGCTCAAACATTCATCTACTGGATACCCGGGTTGCAACTGCACTCCAGTGTCGATTTGCCCGCATTAGATAAGCGCGATAATTTTCATCTCATCACCGCTCCTATAGCCATGAGTATTGAAGCTCCTAACCCAAAAGAAGAAGAAAAATTTTCAAATATTATCCACAATATTGCTGAGAGCATTCGCATTATAAATAATACAGACATTACCCCCTCCTCTTCCCCCACCGCCAAGCAACTCTCTACCCAACAAATACATGCATTGTCCCAATTTCTTTTTATTGAAGCCTTAGTCGACAAAGGCAAAACACCCGAAACAGAAATCATGGATAATTTTCCCCAGCAGCTCTCCAAACATCTCCATACGCAGGCTGCACCTGAATGGCACAACTACACCCTATTCAACGATAACCCCGATCATCATTTTTCACTCTCAATGCAAATTCCTTTTTCTGCAGCCTGGACCATCGAAAACATGTTTTTTTCTTCCACCGACACACTTTGCGACGAAGAAACCGGTGATTGTTCCTTATATTTTGGAAAATACATCGTGAGTGGCAATGACTACACCCGTGAATATATTCTACGCTACGGCCCAAAAAGATCACTTTCCGAAATAATCAGCAGCACCCGCCAAGAACAGGCAGAACATGTGGACAAAAAATATATTGAGCAAATTTCCCCACGCCTTATTTCTGCCGGAAAAAATAAAGCTGTCAGCTATTTTTCTGTGCAAGGCCAATCGGCTCATGGTTACTCGGGCTACCGAGAAATTGCCTTACCGCTTAAAAATATTACTCTTTACCTCAGTCAATCTCCCACCAACCCAGATGATTTAGAACCATCTAGTAAGGAACTTTTGCACATCGCGAGCAGTATTCGGGAAAATAATGAAAAATAATTCTCTAGCCTAATCAATTTTAAACAGACCTGCTCTACTTTTCCACAAAATCTACCTATCAGACCCTCAAAAATAACATGCCCAACCCAGGCATGTTATTTTTCTTGACTTTTATCCATAAAACCGTATAATTTGCCCTAGCTGCCTGCCATCAACAGGTCTCTTCTAAAAGAAAGCCAAGGAAAGAAATCCGTTTTGCGGAGACTAGACTCCTTCGGGTAAGCCCGTTAGCGCTGTAATAAAGTAAAAGTTA
>CAYOFO010000055.1:0-7629 GCA_964403325.1 uncultured Gammaproteobacteria bacterium
TCATCAATTGTTGAAACCACCATCCCTGCAGAAATTTGTAAAATATTGCTATTTTTTAACCAAAAAAGAACTTTTGAAGGTACACCTTGCTATAACAGCACTGGAGTTTTTACAGCCGTAACAAGCTACCCCATGCTACCTCGCCATGACGAACGTCGATTTACTGTCCGCTTACACGAAAAAGAGATCACCGTTTCGATACTTGAAGATGAGTTTGAAGTCTGAAGTAGTCTAATCGAGTATTGTCACTCTCAAGCGAGTGTGATAATATAGCTCTAGCAAATATTGCTTTATTCCATACTATATGAATACCTCTAAAATCCCACAATCTCAATACCTCATCCCCACCGTTATCGAAAAAACCTACTACGGCGAACGCGCCTATGATATTTACTCACGCCTGCTGCAAGACCGGATTATTTTCCTTGGCACAGCTGTGGACGACCAAGTAGCCAACGTCATTATTGCCCAGCTCCTCTTTCTCGATAACCAAAGCTCCGACAAAGACATTAAGCTCTATATCAATTCTCCCGGCGGATCAGTTACGGCCGGTCTTGCCATCTACGACACCATGCAATACGTAAAATCTGACGTTTCCACCATGTGTGTGGGGCTCGCAGCCAGCATGGGTGCCGTCCTGCTCGCCGGTGGCGCCAAAGGTAAACGGTTTGCCCTGCCAAACTCTGAGATTATGATCCACCAGGTGATGGGTGGCATGGAAGGCCAAGCGAGCGACATCAAAATCCACGCCGAACGCATTTTGCAAACCAAAGATACTCTTAATAAAATTCTCGCTAAACACACCGGCAAAGATATTAAGATTATTGAGAAAGATACAGACCGCGACAACTTTATGATGGCTGAGGCAGCAAAGAAGTATGGACTTATCGATAAAGTGATCGGCTAAAAAACCCAAACAAAAAACCAGGTAAATTTTACCTGGTTTTTTTATTTTTAGAAAAAATACTGTATTAAATCTTTCTAAAAAATAGAGAAGTTCTAACGGTAAAAGGTTGATTGGTAAGCGCATCAAGTACTTGTACATCAAAACTATAATTAGTTAAAGTTGTATTTGGGATTGGTTCTTTACGAACATTTTTTATATCAGCCTGCGGAAATTCAAACCCTACATAATGACGAACTGTAGTAGGATCATTAGTCCCTATCTTAAATGAGCAGGTATTGGGTGTATAAGAAGCATCTACATATGCATAACCACCCGGCTGTAGAGGTTGTGATGTTCCGTCAGGTTTAATAATATCAAATTGACCAAGAAGAGCCTTGCCGCTGTTAATCTCACTGTCATATACACCTTTCCCAAACACCAGGTCTCTACAAAGTGATGTTCGATCAGGCGCTTGTTCCATCATATCAGGTGCTTGCCCCATATCTGGTGATGATTGACGATTTGGAAGATTTAATTGTCGCTCACCACCATCTTTTGCAGCTTCTGCAGCTGACGAATTCTTTAACTCCGGATCGTTTGGATCACAAGCTGCTGTATTAAGTGTTGCAACCACAAAAGCCGCTTCACCAAATTTACGCATACCATCTAAAAATTTTACCATAGGTAACTTTATTTAGCTTAATAAAAATTTACTTTTGCTAAATTAGCATAAACGTAAAAATAAAACAAATTTCACTTTTAAATAAAGCGATGAAATAAAAAAGCCTACATGAGAATACCTAAAATAAAGCCTCATCGATAAGGCAACGAGATAAAATTACCCCATAAAAAAACACTCCCTATTTTTAGAGAGTGTTTTTGGTGAGGTGTTATAAACTTGTTATCAGCGCTTGTGCCTTGGCTCGAGGCAAACCAGCTAATTTTTTATTTTTTAAATTCTTTTCTGCTGTAACATCGCGACCAAAAAACGGTGGTGGGACAAACTGCTTGGCCGCTTCTTCGCTCGGAAATTCAACTTCAACCGTATACAAGCCATCTAAATTTCCCGCGTATTTATCAATTTCCAGAGTAACCGTAGCGCTTGCTCCGTCGGCTGTCGTGTAGGTATACGGCAGGGTATAGCGAATTTTTTCTACGGTTCTGTCCTGAGCAAGCGGCATCAATTGCTCATACTGCTCTGAGGTAAGTTCAATTTCCACTTCGGAGCGAATCAGCGTTCCATCCCCCTTAACGGTAAAATAAAATTTATTGCCTTTTTGTCGGACGCGAATTTCTGTACCACTCGCATCAAGAGCTATATAACCCTGGGCAATACCTGCCGGTGCATCATCCCACCCCGCTGGCAACCGGGAGGTATCAACAAGAAATTTGCGCTCTATTTCTTTGGTGCCATCTTGTTTTTCTGCTTTTAAACCCGCATCAAGCTGCTCAGCCTGTGCGCTTGAGAGTTCAACCGTCGTCGTCCCCACCAAAATATAAGAGTGCTCGGTGCCAAATCGCACCTCGACCTCTTGGCCATTTTCTGTGGCCAAACGCTGAAATCGTGCCACCATCGCATATTCCGACCCCATGGCTTTAACTTCAGACAGCTGCGCTAAAACTTTTTGATCTCCCGACATATTTGGATTCATTTAAGGAATAATTAAATAAACTACCATGGTTTTAGGAGGTTGTCAACCTTAAGGATTCTTAAAAATTTTTACAAGAAAAAATGAACGCCCCCGGAACAGAGCCCCAGGAATTCAAATCATTAAAAATAAAAGCTGAAGGGCGTCATCATCGTCATCATCGTCAGGATGGCAAAACACACCACTCTGCAAAATCAAAAACTGAGCATAAACCTAGAACTCAAACTCCAGACCTTGATAGACTCGTCTCAAAGCGATCTGAAGATTTAGAGACAGTAGCTAGACCAGAAGTTACCAAAATTGACCCCCTAGAGGCCAAAATAGAGCTAAGCACAGATATTTTTGTAAATACCACAACTTCTTTGGATGAGTTACTGAAAGACCCAAGATTTAACAACATTCCTGAAAACGATCGAAAAAATGTCGTTAAGAAAGCTCTAGAACAAGCAATCGATGACTTTATCAAGGACTTAAAAGGAGACCAAACCAGAGAAGAAATACTTCGTCTTTTACAAAGACGTATTGAAAAATTAGGTCACCAAAGATCTTCACCAGCACCAGCTGATCAAGCTTTTTTACTTACCTACATATATAACCAAGTCGCTCCAAGATGGACGAGTTCTGCCAAATAAACCCGACCCTGCGGCAGAGACCGCGGGGTATCTGGGCGGGTTTTTTATGAGTAGAGTCAGCTCCGCTGACAAATATTTTATAGCCCTACGTCCCTGATAGCTACGCTACAGGGTATTACGGGCTTCATAATAAACCTGACCTTGTAGCGGGGTGAAGCATTACGGACTTCATAATAAAAAACAACCTGAGTAATAAAGGTTGTTTTTTATGTCAGTTCCACCAATTTTCCTCCCGCGTTCTCTATTGTAAGCAGTACGGTATCTTCCAATATCTTGCCCTCGTAATGCTCTATACCCGGTGTAAAGGTTAAAAATTCCTGCGGCCCGGTAAACTGCTCGTGGTCGTACTGGATTTTACCACTCCATTGCAACTTGAGCATCCCGAGATCGGTATGAATATGCTTTTTTATTTCATGCCCTGCCGAAAAAAGTATCCATTTAAAAACTTGGTTGCCAAGCTGCCAGGTAAAATATTTTTTTTCCACTACCCCTGTCTTAGCCTCAAACGGTAAAGCCAGCATGTCGATGGGCTGGAGCAGCAGGTCTGGAGCAAGGTTAAGAGATTTTAGCCCCACTCCCGAGGCGACACAGACCATACTCGGCACCGATGCCGTAAAAGCGATATTCCCTTGATATGCCATCATATGCCGGGCTGGCACAACTCCCCCTGTATCCATTACCACCTCACCCGAGAGCGTCATGATAATATGGTGACTGGTAAAGACCGCATATGTTTCTCCGGGATCGATCCGAAAAAAACGAAGATATATATCTCCTTTTGGTACCAAAAAAATACCTCGATCATTATAGGCCAAATCCTCAAACTGAGTCGCTTGATGAGTAAATACCGGTGCCTGTGTCATAACCCCTAAGCAATAATCGTACCGGCGTATTTTTTTCCACTAAGCGCTTTTTCCACTTCCGCCAAATCCGTACCTTTGGCAAACAATACTTTAAGCTTGAGTTTCTGAGCAGTTTTGGCAGCAATGGGATCAAATGGCACGTTGGCACCCGGCACCCATTGGTCACCCACTATTTTTCGCAGTTCTCCCCAAGAAATATGCTCCAATTTTTTCGCCTCGAGATTGGTGCGCGGATCACTATCGTAGACATAGTCAATATTCGATAAATTTATGGCCTCGTGCGCTCCCAAGTTCTTGGCGAGCAGAACTGCCACATTATCCGTAGACCAACCTGGTTTCCACCCACCGGCCACAATTATCGGTTGTGTAGTTTTTATTTTTTTGGTCGGATCACGCACAATTTCTTTGTAGGCCCATTCCTTAAACATGAGTTTCACAAATTCAGCATTATAATAGGTCGTATAAATCCCCATCCAATCGAGATCATTGTTGGTTAGCTTGGTATCTAGGGTTTTGAGCGCCGCCTGGTATTGTCGGCACGTAGCTCCCCCACCCACCACCAACACAAACTTTTCACCTTTTTTTACCCGCTTCACCAACATAGCACGAAAACGAGCCAAAAATTCCAGATTAAAACCATCTTGCGGAATAATAATTGATCCACCGAGCGAAATAATCTTATAAGTGTTTTTCATAAAATGAATAATGATATTAGTTTTTATAGTCTTTTTTACGAGTAAGAAGAACTATAAATCCCGGCAATAAAAAAATATAATTAAAAAAGATGTGATATGAATATCCTAAAATTTTATTAAACTTCTCTTGTTTGTGAAAAAAATTATAATCAATATTTACGAGATTAAGATCAATCTTATTTTGACATATTATGCCTAACGGCACGCCAAAAGATGCATTATTTTTATTTCTATACTTATGCTGTCTTGGAAAATACCCTAATACGTTCCGTAAATAATTCGTATTATCATATTGAATTTCTTGAAAGGTAAATCCAGACTGCGCACATATTGCCCTCGATTTATCCTCAAAGATTGTGTTTACCCATTTTAAAGACTGTTCTGATACACCGACCCCTAAGAAAAAAACCAAAAAGGCTATAAATGTTTGATGTTTCCGGTAAAAATCCTTCACTGTTTTCATAATTATTTTTCTCAAACATTACTTTTTGACCATACCATTAAACAGCCAGCTAAAAACTGAAATTACCACTGCCGCCAAAAATGCACTGCCAAAACCAGCGACATAAAAACCCTTTACAATACTTGAAGTTAATAGAACCAAAGCCGCATTAATAATAAACGTAAATAAACCCAGTGTTAAAACATTAATCGGCAAGGTAAACACCAAGATGATAGGACGAATGATCGCATTCACCAGCCCCAGCACCAAAGCGGCAATGAGCGCCGCATACAACCCGGCCACACTCACCCCCGGAATAGTATATGGCAAAAGCATGATAATCATCGTATTGAGTAACCAGCGAACAAGGAGTTTCATAATAAAATGCGTGCTTAATCTTTATTTAATCCTGATGTAATTCTTTTATCGTATTTTCCATTGTCTGTAAATATGTTTTGAGCTCCTTTATAAGCTTACTTGCTTCAGCAAACTTCTTCATCCCTTCATCCAAATTTACATCTTCTTGTTCAAACCATTCAATTATTGACTGCAGCTCACGGTAACTGTCGTTAAAGCTAGTGTTTGTACTAGCAGGTAATTTCTTTTTGGGCATATTTACAAAGTTTGAGCATGAATCTGTCCGCTGGCCAATTCTATCACGAGTTTTTCCCCACTGTCCACTGCTCGAGCGGAAGAAATAACCTTATTTTTTTCATTTCTCACGATACCATACCCACGATTGAGTACGGCCTGCGGATTGATATTATTTAAAAACACTTCAGCATTTTTTACTTTTTCGTGCCAAGACGCAACATATGACGTAAAAACCGATTGCCGTAACGCATATTTTTGTATTAAAAAATCGATTTTCTCATTGATTCGACCAAAACCAGTCGCAAGCATCTGTGTTTGTCGTTCCAACTGGTGTTTTTTCTGGAAGATGCGATGTTGCATCGCAGCAGACAAGTTTTCCAAAGAAAAATCGAGTTCAGAGAGCGCATCTCGCCTATCAGGCACCAAAATTTCCGCGGCGTTTGATGGTGTAGATGCTCGTACATCCGCAACAAAATCAACCAATGTTTCATCGCGTTCATGCCCCACTCCTGTAATAACCGGGATACGACTGTTGAATATGGCTCGTACCACTTCTTCGGTGTTAAATGCCGCCAAATCTTCGAGCGAACCGCCGCCACGAATGAGTGCAATAGCCTCTACCCCAGCGCTTTGCAACCTGGTAAAACCCTTTACGACCTCTTCTACTGCCACAACTCCTTGCACGCTCGAGTGATACAGAAAAATTTTTAGACCGTTCCAACGGTTGTTTATAACCCGCTGAAAATCGCCCCAGGCCGCGCTGTCTCTTGAGGCAATAACGCCGATACTGCTCGGAAATCTTGGTAATTCACGCTTACGCTCAGGTAAAAATAATCCTTCAACAGATAACTTCTCTTTTAAAATTTTATAAGCTCGTTCCAAACTCCCCTCGCCCACCAACTCAGCTTGCTCCACCACCAAACTTAAACGGCCGGATTTGGCATAAATCTGCGGATACCCCATGAGCCGCACCCGCATACCATTTTCGAGTGGCGTTCTTATTTTCCAAACACTCGCAAAACAACTGAGACTCGAGTTTTCATCTTTGAGGGTAAAAAACAGCCATTTATCCTGGGACAGCTTAAGCTCAGCCACTTCCCCTTCCACCACAAACTGCCCCAGCATGAGTTCATTGAGACCGTTAATAAACTCACTAACACCCCAAACTTTGACCATACTAAAAACCCAAGAGAAGCCTAATCACAAAATCAATAATCGGATGAATAAGATTGAACAAAAACACCATAAAAAACAGCAGGAGCACAAAACCATACTGCTCGAGCAACACTTTAATATGATTAAAACGGTATGGCAACACGGCAAACAAAACCTTTGAGCCATCGAGCGGAGGGATCGGCACCAAATTAAACACCATAAGAAGTACATTGGCCGAAACAATAAGGTACATGAACGGCTGGAGAGTAGAATTCGAAGGCAACAGACGAAATAACACAGCAAAAGCCAAGGCCAAAAGAAAATTGGCGAGCGGACCGGCTACAGCTACCAGAGCCGGACCCCATTTTTGATTTTTCAGGTTATACGGATTGTACGGCACAGGTTTAGCATAAGCAAACATAAAACCGGTGCTAAAATACAGTAAAATTGGCAATAAAATCGTTCCCCACAGATCGATATGCGCACGGGGATCGATGGTGAGACGCCCGGCATAGCGTGCCGTGGGGTCACCCAACTGCTCGGCCATAAAGCCATGTGCATATTCGTGAATAATACTTGAGGGTACGATGACCAAAAAGTAGACAACCAGCTGGAGCATATCCATATTGACAAAAAAGACAAAAACAAGTAATATAGTCCCATTATAGTTTACCTATCATAATTTTTCAATTCTATGAGCCGTTCTTGCACGC
>CAYOFO010000056.1:0-7577 GCA_964403325.1 uncultured Gammaproteobacteria bacterium
GCTCAGAATACTCTCTTCAAGGACAGGAAATAAAAAAGATTCGTGATGGAAAAGAATGGCGGTACAATTGAGATTTAGCGGGACGATAATTACCAAACATGAAGAGTAAGCGATGCGTTCAAAACCAAGAGTGCCACTTTTTTGCTAAAAAGGTCAATCGACCGTTAAAACTCGTGATTTTGATTTCAGCTATTGAGTATTTTTAAAAATTCTTCCTCATTCCAAACTTTCACCCCCAAACTTTGAGCTTTCGCCAATTTGGACCCAGGGTTTTCTCCCGCAATAAGAGCTGTGGTTTTTTTACTAACGCTTTCGGAGACACTTCCACCCCATTCTTTGATTTTTTCTTTAGCCTCTTCCCGGCTCATTGACATGAGCGTACCGGTAATAACAAATGTTTGATAACTAAATTTGCCATCATGTTGAACTTTAACGACTTGTGTTTTTATCACCACTCCATTTCTTATAAGTTTTTCCACCAACTCTCGATGCTTTGGCTGGGAAAAATAGCTAATAATTGAATCCGCCACCTTAGTACCCACCCCATTTATCGCTTCAAGTTCTTCTTTGCTAGCCATCATGATTTTTTCGAGTGTCAAAAAATACTCGGCCAAATCCTCGGCGGTTTCTTCACCAACATTATGAATCCCAAGCGCGTTTATAAACCTCGAAAGTGTTACGGATCGCGCATTTTTAATAGCCTCGATTAAATTCTCAGCTGATTTCTCTGCGAACCTTTCGAGCGGCAATAAATCATCAACCGTCAATGTAAAAAGATCAGCCACGTCTTTTATAAGACCCTCATCAATAAGCTGTTCCACAATTTTTTCACCGCAATGTTCAACATCAAAAGCACGCTTACTGACAAAATGGATCATGCCTTCCAGCTCCTGTGCGTAACAATTCGGATTTAAACAATAAATAGCAACTGTTTTATCCTGTTTTTCGTTTACCTGTTTCGTTCCCACCGGCGCACTACAAATCGGACAAACCGTTGGTTCGACAATTTCTTTCTCGTTGCCAGTACGAAGTTTTTCAAGCACCCGAATAATTTTTGGAATAATATCTCCGGCTTTTTCTACAATCACCGTATCGCCAACTTTCACTCCGAGACGTCGTATTTCATCAAAATTATGCAGTGTCGCGTGTGTTACCGTTGTGCCGGCCAACTGTACCGGCTCAAGAAGAGCAACCGGCGTAAGCGCACCCGTTCGCCCGACCTGGATATTCACTTCTTTTACCCGGGTTGTCCCCTGCTCAGCAGGAAATTTAATAGCAATCGCCCAACGCGGTGCTTTACCGGTAAATCCAAGCATATTTTGGTAACGACGCTCATTCACTTTAACCACAACACCGTCGATCCAAAACGGCTGGGAATGTTTTTTCGACTTCCAAATTTCATAAAAAGCAATAATTTCATCAATCGTTTTACAAACTTGCCAATGTGTATCAGTTTTAAAACCAAGCTGCCGTAAACGACCCAGCTCTTCAGCCTGCGTTTCCGGAACATTGATGCTCGAGATATCATAAACCGTCAAAGCTAAATTTCGCTCGGCGACCATTCTGGGATCCAGCTGACGAATCGTGCCAGCCGCCACATTGCGCGGATTCGCAAACAATGCCAAGTTATTTTTGGCACGCTCCGCATTAATGGTTTCAAGCATAGAGCCGGCGAGCCACGCTTCACCTTCGGCAATAAGGTCAACCGGCTCTTTAAGCCGAAGTGGCACGCTTTGAATAGTACGAATATTTTGCGTCACATTTTCCCCCACTTCACCATTCCCGCGCGTGGCGGCGCTCACAAGCAAACCTTTTTCATACGTCAAAACAATATGCAGACCATCAATTTTAAGTTCACACACATAAGAAATATCTGCTGGCCGAGAACCCAATTCTTTTTCCAGAATTTTTAAAATCCGCTCCTCCCAATCACGAATATCCTCTTCAGAAAACGCATCGTTAAAAGACCATTGCGGCACGGCATGAGTAATTTTATTAAATTTTTCGAGAGCGGTTCCGGCTACCCGTTGTGTGGGTGAATCCAAAGTAATCAGCTCCGGGTAATCTTGCTCCCACTGCTTCAGCTCAGCCATCAGCCCTTCATACATGGTATCTGTAACTTCGGGATCATTAAGTACATGGTAACGATAACGCAGATCATTGATCTGGGTGCGCAGATTTTCCACGCGCAGTCTCACTTCTTGAGAAACCATACAAACATCTTTTTATCATAAAACCCTCAAGCGAGGGTTTTATTGTTGTAATTAAAGAAAAAAATAATTCTTTACTTACCTATACTGCTCGGCGTAACCAACACTTTGCCGCTTAAATTTTCGAGCGTTCCCTCCAAATTGGCTTCAATAACATACGTACTGCCAGCTTGTTGAGTATACAAATAGGTTCCATCTTTTGGGTCAGCGGGAACTTGGGCCAAATATGGCTCAGAGCAACCCGCTCCCTGCCACCCACTCGTATTGAGGCAGCTCGCATTACCCACGCCCAAAACTACATTTTTACCAGCCGGATAACTATTGTGGCCAAGCCAATAAAGCTCAAGACTGCTTTGCAGACGAGATAAATCTGATAAACGCAAGGCATCCCGCTGTTTTTGCTTATCAAGCCCCAGCGCCACGACAGCAAACGTTGCTAAAATTCCCACCACCCCAATTACTACTAATAATTCTATGAGCGTAAAACCTTTTTTGGTCATATGAAATAAATTAGATAAACTATTTTAGAATATAACATGCTTTACACTCTTCGACAATATTTTTTGCACTGTCGCCACGAGTTGTGTTGGTTTCATGTGAGATTTAATAAAATATGCAGCCGCTTTCAGTTGCCAAGCTTGTTCAAGATCAGATTTTTCTCCGAGGCTGGAAACAACCACAACCGGTACTGATTGAGTAGCCGGATCAGACCTGAGTTCCTCCAGCAGTCTAAAACCATTCATTTCCGGTAAAAGTACTGATAAAATAATAAGATCAGGTTTCTTTTTGCTTATTTTACGCAAAAGCTGTTCCCCACTACGCATATATTGCACCACAAAATCATGTTTGAGCAAGTGCTGTTCATAAATTTTAACAAAAAAATCATCCCTATCCACCCACATAATAACTGGCGCTTTAGATTCCATAGAGCTAAACAATTTGCTGGAGAGCGAGCCCAATACTCACGCCCATACGTGGTGCCACATCATTAAGAATGGGTTTTAAAGCTTCCTGGTACACCACCCTACCCCAAGGATCCCCGATATAGCATTTTATCTGAAATTTTTCAGCTATATATTGACTCAAATACGGCAGAAAAGATGCACCACCGGTTAAAATAATTTTTTCCGGGCGCTTGCTTTCGTTACCACTTTGACGCAAAAACAAATCAAAACTATATTCAATCTCTTTTATAATCGGCTCCACCACCCCAGCAAACAACTGAATAAACCGATTGGGATTCATGCTGAAAGCAGTGGTTTTATTTATCATGGCCGCAAAAATATCCTGCTTTACCTGCTCGGTGAGCGTAGGGTCAGGCAATTGTAAAATATCGCTTATCAGAGCATTCATTTTAGCCCCTCCTACTTCTAGACTATGATGGGTAATGGGCACCGCTTCTTCAACGATAAAAAAATTGGTTCGCTTAGCCCCCATATCGATAATCATAGCTACTGCCTGATCTTTACCAATGAGCGAACGTGCGAGTGCCATAGATTCAGGCTCCAGATCCACCAAAGTAAGCCCGGTTTTTTTAAAAATTTCCGTATAAAACGCTACCAGTTGTGTCGGCGTAGCATTTACCAAAACACGCCGCACCTTATCGGCTTCATTAAATTTTAAAAATTCATACTGCACCTGAGCCTCTTCAAGCGGATATGGCAAAAGTTTTTTTACTTCCGCTCGCAGCAAACGATCGAATTCTTCTTTTTTGACTGACGGCAAAGTGACTATGGTATGAAAAACCGCCGCTACCGGCAAACTTACGACCGCCGAAGTACCAACAGTTTTGCTTTCTCGACAAATAGCCTTAATGACTTGCGCTGCCGCATTCACACTGGAAGGATCAACCGAAATGGGATTTTGATTGACCGCTGCTGTTTGCTCTACAGCAGTCTGGTGATTAAATTGAGTTTTAAAACGATCAAGATTTAAATTAAGCTCAAAACCCGAAGAAAAGCCATATGTAAACAACACCGGACGTTTTTTTTCTTGCTTTAATTCGACGATCTTAATGCCTTGTGATCCAAAATCTACCCCTAAAAATGATTTTTGCTTTAAAAAAGACCACATAAAGATAAAATACTAATCTACCAACCAGTATAGCAAAAAAAGTAGGATAATAACAGCGTGAAAAAAATATTACCTACTCGCATTGATACGTTTAAAAAAAACGGATGAGTAACCACCAAAAACAAGTTGCCCCCACTATCGCATTTACATACGGAAATAACCAATAGACTTTATTAATAATTTTCTGATTCTTACTTTGCCAAACAAAGATAGGAATAAGCAAATAAATTACTCCTACCCATGAAAGGTTTCCCAACCAATTGTTATAAAGCATTAGCCCAGCTGAAATTGACCAAAAAATAAAACAAAGCATTAAGGACCAAAAAAAACCTACTGTTACAGCTGTCGTTTTTAAACCAGCCTGTTTATCACTCTCAATATCTGGAATCGCCGAAAACAGATGCATGGCCGCACTCCAACTGGCTCCGGCTATAAAAATACTGAGTGACGGCAAAGTTTGGTTTGCTAAAAAATACCCCATTATCCCCGGCATTATATAGAGGACATTTGAGAGTGCGTCCAACCCAGGCCGAGCTTTAAACCGGATCGGTGGTGCGCTATAAAAACTTCCCAGAAAAAGAAAAATTAAAAACACGCCTGCAGCAACTGGCGGCAGCACAATACTCAAAGGAAAGCTCAAGAGGAAAATAATGGTAATAATGCTTTTTACCCACTGCCGTTGTTTTGTGTTAACCAAAACTTCTTTGTCTCCTTTTTTATCATTAAATTTATCGGTATCTTCATCAAAATAATCATTTATTCCATACAAAAAAATATTGGCCGGCAACAAAAAGAATACTAGCCAAAAAACAAACTCGCCTTTCGCAAAGTCTACGAGAGATTGTATCCCTGCCACATATCCCACAGCAAACGGTCCGGCCAAATATAACCAAAATCTTGGCCGGGATAATTTTAATAGAAATAAAAGATGTTTTTTCATTGTTTTCGTTGCATATTTTGCTCCACCATATCGCGAAGCAATGTTTTATAATCATTTTCTAACTTCAAATTCTCTAAAATTTCCAAAGCCTCATCACGATACAATTCCAGTTTACGCTGTACCAAATCAGTAATATTATACTTAAGTATCAAATTTCTGACCACAGCCAGTTTGTTTTCATCAATTTCATGGCCAAAAATAGTTTCGAGCTGCAAACATTCTTCTTTTGTAACTTTGGCAAATAAATAATAATAAAAAAGTGTTTGTTTCCCTTCGCGAATATCTGAACCAACCGGCTTGCCAATCTCCTCTGTCTTGCCAAACAACCCCATTTCATCGTCTTTAAGCTGAAACAAAATCCCAAGCGCTTCCCCAAATTTTTCGAGCTTCTCCCCCAGATCATAACGTCCCGCACACCAACTCCCAACCATGAGCGGCAGAGAAAACGTATAACGCGCGGTTTTATAACGATAAATCGAAATAATTTCTTCTTCACTCAGAAGTTTTTTTACTTGCCCCGCGCTCACATCCTCCATCTGCCCCAGTCCTATTTTAATAAGCTCCTCGGCAAAAAAACCAATAATGCGCTTGGCCTGAGCCGCCTGTTCCATTGGAAAATCACTCAGTAACTGGTGCGCCAAGAAAAATACCACATCGCCCACGCTTATTGCCTGACTAATCCCAAAATGCAATGGATTACGCGCGCCCATACTTTCTGCGACCGCTTGATACTGCGCATACATAGTCGGCTCACCGCGCCGCATTATGTCCTGATCCATAATATCATCCTGAATCAAGAGTCCAGTGTGGAAAAACTCGAGCGCAGCACCGATTTTTACCGGCCAAGCCTCAGTTTTATAACCAGCCATTTGCGCTCCCAGCATCACGAGCGACCCGCGCCACAACTTACCACGAGTAGCACACTCTCCCAGACGCTCAAACACATCTTTGCCCCAACCATTCACAAATGCAAACTTCTGCTTTTGCGCTTGTAAATATTCCTGCATGAAAGTCTGTAAAAATGGCCGATACGACGCAATACTGATCATAAAAATAAACAGGAAATAAAATTGATAATAACACGCCCAAGAATTCTCGGATAGCCCGGTTTCACTTTATGTTTAAAGACGACAAACGGATCTTTTACAATTTGACGAGCCGTATAATCATACATATCGCCAGCCGTCATAATCGCAGTGCGATAGCGCTTCGGAATAAACTTAAACCCATCTTCGCCTGATTTTTTCCAAGAAAAATATAACGCTACTTGATCACGCATAAACTGCCTAAACGCTTCCGGCTGAGCACTCGCCGCTTCATAACTCATTTCTTTTAACCCATACTTTTGCAAAAATTCTTCTGGAAAATAACTGCGTTTCAGCGCCATATCTTCAGCCACGTCACGGATAAAATTAATATACTGAAACGCGAATCCGAGCATTTTAGCCGCCTCAAAACTTGCTTTCGGCAAATCCAGAATACGCGCCATAATGAGCCCAATCACGCCAGCCGAGCCGTAAATGTATTCTTTTGTATCTTCCAAATAACTATACTTTCGACCGTTTACATCCATCTCCATAGCTGCAAAAAAACTTTCTACCCAAGACAATGGAATATTTTTTCGCCTAACCAGTTCAACAAAACTATCAATAATAACATTATCAATTTTTTCCCCTACAAGAGCGCGTTTATACTTATTTTTAAAGTCAAAATATGCGTCCGTTTGGCTGGGAATAGTATCCACCAAATCATCAGCTACACGTACAAAACCGTAAAAAGCAAATACATCGTCTCGTACTTTACGTGGAAAAAACAAACTGCTCGTAAAAAATGTTTTGCTACCCCGTTTAAAAGTTTGGTAGACCAGATTATCGATCATACTGTTTTTTCACTTCTTCACACACAATTTGAGAGGAGATCAGTGTCATCGGCATACCAATCCCCGGATGCGTATATTGCCCGGTATAAAATAAATTTTTAACCTTTTTACTATGGCGGCTTGGCCGGAAAAACGCGGTTTGCATTAAGGTATGACTCAGCCCAAGCGCTGTTCCTTTAAACGCATGATAATCATTCGCGAAATCCCGCTGACTATAAATTCTTTGTACGACGATTGACGAACGAATATTCTCCCCGAGCAAATCTTCCAGGTGGACCAATATTTTTTCACTGTACTGTTGTCTTATTTCGTCACTATCTTCTAGCCCGGCAGCGAGCGGAACAAGAATAAATAAATTTTCCGAACCTGCCGGCGCGACACTCGGATCTGTTTGCGAGGGGCAGCACACATAATACGAAGGAAATTCCGGCCACTCTGGACGCTCAAAAATACTGTCAAAATGCCGCTGCCAATC
>CAYOFO010000057.1:0-7391 GCA_964403325.1 uncultured Gammaproteobacteria bacterium
CATGCTTACCATTCATATAATAATTCTCGGCAAACTCAAAGAAAACTACTGGCGCGAAGCAGAAAGCGAATATCTTAAACGGCTCAGCACAAGCGTCAAAATAGTTATTCATGAACTCAAAGAAATCACTTTTACAGATAAAGATCCGCGGGATAGCGTAAAACAAAAAGAAGCGGAAAAAATCCGAGAAGAACTGGAAAAAATTAAAAATCCGTTTATTATTGCGCTCGACGAAACCGGCAAACAATTTTCGTCTTTACAGCTGGCTCAAAAACTGGAACAATGGACACAAACGCACTCAGAATTTGTCTTTATTCTCGGCGGACCGCTTGGCCTCGACGATTCCATCCGCACCCTTGCCCATCACGTTTTTTCACTCTCACTCCTGACTTTTACCCACCAAATGGCACGCATCATCCTGCTTGAACAAATTTACCGCTCCCGGATGATTCAAGAAGGAAGAAAATACCACTATTAAAATTATCGATATGGAAATAAGAGAATTAGGGCCAGATGATGAAGCATTAAGGTATAAATTAGATAAATTATTTGAAAAAAAAGAAGTAATCGCCCAACCACATGAAAAAGTTGTAGCCCAATACCAACTCTTTCAAGCCGCCACCAACGCCAAAACTGATATTGTCTACCATCCCTGCAGCGGAGCCGATATGAGCCCATCCATTGCTTTTCCGAAGAGCCGGATTGTTTATGTTGAACTTGACCCACTCTGTGTGGCTGCTTTGAAAAAAAAAGGTTGTACAGCCATTGAAGCTTCGGCTCTCACGTACAATCCCGGACCAATTGATGTATTGATTCTTGTTAACCCTTATGTTAAACCCGATTTTCCCAGCCAATGGGTGATACCGGGTGGCTACGTACTTTGTAACGACCATCACCAAACTGCCACCCTACTACACACAGATACCGATTTCCAATTTCAAGGTATTATTACCCCGACGAACGAAACAGAATCTGTTTTTGATCGTAACGATTTAAATGATTGTTGGCAACGAGTGGCAAAAGACGAAGAATGGCAAGCTGCTCGCGCTGGACTGGGTGAAATTTCCTACATTGAAGCCAAAGATATTGTTCAAACTACAGGCAATCTATCTAAAAATATCTTTAGTGCCTACCAAAATATTTTACAAATAGCCCGAAACCAAGCTGTATTGGAAAACACAGACCCCAACGCCGAACCTTTGATTTTTATGTATAACAACGAACCATTCATCCTGCCCACTAAACTCCCTCGTTGCAAAGGCCATATCGATGATTTGTTTGTTTTTCAGAAAAAATAACTCACGCCTTACAACATTTTCCAAATAGCCTATGAAGAATCCTCCTTCTAAATTACTAAAAACCCTAACTCTGGTCGCACTTCTTATTTTTGCGCCACCGATTTTTATCGTCCTATTGATTCGTTGGCGATGGATAGAGACACAAAATCAACTTCGCGAAATGTTCACAAACACATTTCCCGAAATTACTCTTCAATAAAAAATTCTTATCTTATGAAAAAACAAATTATTTTTTCCGGTTTAAAACCCACCGGAACCCTTAATATCGGAACCTATTTAGGAGCAGTAAAAAATTGGATCGAGCTTCAAAATTCCGGAGAATACGAGATGTTTATCTTTATCGCTGACTTACACTCTCTTAATAGTGATCTAACTCCGGAAGCGCTGCGTGAATTTACACACACTGTAGCGGCGGAGATTTTGTCGTGCGGCATCGATCCGAACAAAGTTACTTTTTTCGTACAATCCCATATTCCCGAACATGCTGAACTCACTTGGATTTTAACCAACACAACTCCAGTTTCCGAACTTTTCCGCATGACACAATTTAAAGACAAATCTCAAAAACAAGCCAAAAACATTAATGCGGGTTTACTCAATTACCCAATTCTCATGGCGGCAGATATCTTGCTCTACAAAGGAACGCTCATTCCTGTGGGCCAAGACCAAATTCAACATGTTGAGCTAACGCGAGATATCGCGCGATGGTTCAACAATCGTTATGGTGATTTTTTTCCCGAAGTAAAGCACGTACTAACGGAAGTACCAAAAGTTATGGGTATACTCGAACCGACTAAAAAAATGAGTAAAAGCGATGGAGCAAATAATGTTATCGAACTCGCCGATGAACCCGAAGTTATTATAAATAAACTCAAACGTGCTGTAACGGCAACGAGTGGCGGCACCAGTTCGCCGGGCGCGGAAAACCTCCTACTTCTCCTCAAAACCTTTGGCAAACCAGAACAACACGAACAATTCGCGCAAGCCGAAAAAGATGGCACCATTCGCTACGGCGACCTCAAACAAACTCTTGCTACCGCCATTGCCGATTATTTTGCCGATTTCCGAGCCAAGAGAAATGAACTATTACAAGACAGAAAAAAACTCGAAGATATTCTCGCTAGCGGAGCCAAGAAAGCCCGGCAAGTGGCCGAACAAACCATGGTTGATGTGAGAAAACTCGTTGGCATCCGTTAGTTACCAACCATTTTGGCCCATACCAACGAGCCAATCAGCGCGCCCCACAAAAGAACAGAAAAAATAATTACCGGGATAAAAGCCCCAGCCGTTTGCTCGGCTGGGAGTTTTTTTCGAGCGATATACCACATTACCAAACGCACCAACGGAAAGATAAACGCTCCATACAGCATAAAACGACCAAACAAATATTGGTACTCAAAGGCACAACCAGCTGTCGCAGGCGGATAATTCCCCACCCAATAAAAAAACGCCCCAAACACAATCGCTCCCACATCTACCAAAATATAGCTGGGATGGGTAGACGGAAAAAAATAAGTACTTTGTCCTAAAAATGGGTTGGTCGCTACGATACTGCCCACACGCATACTGGGCCGGAAAGAAACCCTCCGAAACGTCGGAACAACCATTCCTTTCATCACCGCCCACACGCACAAAGATCCTAATATTAAAGATGCGACATCGGTTCCGCCGAGCGTAGCGAACGGCTCACAAACATTCAGCCAGCCATAATGCACAATAAAATCGGCCGCCAACGCGGCAAAACAGGACATGGCAATCATTTCAAAAAAAATGATCTGGCACAGGGAAGCGACCCGCATTAAGTAACTCATACAAAAACTCGCTGTAAAAAATAATAAAACACGCACTCTTTACCCTACTCTTACCCAAAGCAAAATTGTCAATGTGGTTAATTTATGATAGACTTGAGTTTATTATTATAAACTTTTTCTATGGAAACATCCACTCAAAATAAAATCGTTGTTTTGCGCAACCTGTATTTTTACCTGGTTTCGTTTGTAACCCTCATGATTATGGTCTTTGCCGGGTCAAGCTTTGTTAACGCTGTCCTGCGCACCTATGTTTTTACCTCGGCCAACCCTTATATGTATTACCCGCCAGCCATCCCTGTCCCAACTCCCGAGTGCCAAAATGCTAATGCCTCAACCAGCACCCTAGCCATGTGCGCCAAACAAAAAACCGAGCAAGAAAAACAAGAACTTGCTAATCGCGAAAATCAAGAAAAACAAGCCAAAGCCCAAAATCAGCAAGAAATCGTTAATAACCTCACCCTACTCATCATCACCCTTCCCCTCTTCGTCTTGCATTTCCGCGCTGCTCGCAAGGAAGTATAAATAATTTCAATAATCAAAAAACTGCTTTCCCAAAAAGCAGTTTTTTTATACCGATAATTTACATCAAAATCCTATTATTTATTCGGTCGTTCTAATATTAATTCCTCCACAGGATTTTCTGTCAGCAAATTATTGACAATGGCCGTAACCACCACTTCTGGTTCCATATAGGCATCATAATTTTCTGGTTTAGCCGCATCAAATAAATGAGTCTTGATACCACCCGGGTAGACAGCCAGTACCTGTATATTTTGGTCTTTTGCTTCCAGGCGTAAAGATTTTGTAAAACCGTCAGCAGCAAACTTGCTGGCACAATACAGAGCCGAGTACGGTCGACCGCTGAGCGCACTATTTGAAATAATGTTCAGGATAGTACCGTGATTTTGCACACTCATCTGGGCTAAGGCTACTCGCGAACCATAAACCGTACCAAACAAATTCACTTCCATCATAGCATGAGCTTGTTCCATATCCACCGTGGCGATCGGCATTTTCGGTAGCCAGATGCCTGCATTATTGATCCAAATATCAATTTGACCGTATCGATCTACAACCTCATCGGCCAAATGTTGTATATCAGTTTCTTTGGTGACATCTCCAGAAATATACCACGCTTGAGGGTTGCCATTTTCTCCCCCTCCAACCACTGACCGCGCACTCACCACAACTTGAGCACCCTGTTTTAGGAACCCTTCAGCCAAGGATTTTCCTAAACCTTTGGTACCCCCAGTAATTACCACCACTGCTTGCGAGAGTTTCATAACTTAAAAGTATACTTAAATTAAACTCAACTCTTCCTTTTTTTAATTTACACTATCTTATTTTTAATATTCCGTGCAAACTTTGCGGGTTAAGCGAACGCACTGCTTGCGCCCCCACCACTTCTAACGCCGGCAAATCGTACAGCAAGTAATTTGGTTTGCCCGCCGCCATTGCTACAGCCATTTCCATCAAAGTATTGGGTCCGATATACCCATCAATGCCATGTTTAGGGTAATTGAGGGTTAAAGCGGCCTGCGTATGAGGATGTTTAATTCTTTCAAAATACGTCCGCATTACTCTTAATTTGAAGTTGGCAAAATCCTGTTCGGTCAGCGCCGCTGTTTCATGAGTCTCAATGGCCGGGATATACGCGGGAATATTTTGACGCACCAATTCTGCCTGGATCTCTACCGCATGAGCGCGAAATTTCATACTGCAGAAGAGAGCTATGCTGCCCGGAGCGTCAGGAATCGTATTATTTAAATCAGTTTGGTATGAGCATTCGGGATGACAGAGCTTGTCTGCCAAAGCTGCGAACGAACCGTTTAAAGCCACCGGCCGTAGACAAGCAACCTCTTCATAGCCATACGAACCAACCGATGGCAATGAACCAAAAAAATAAAATGGCTTATGATACGCGACCGCCACCGCAATGTCCATGAGTGTGTGCGGAGTTAATTCCGCAATAATGACTGCCTCGCAAGCGGCGTCAGCAATTTCAGCAAAACGCTCTATGAGTCTCGCGTGCTCGGCCGCCATATTAAACTCTTTGAGCCTGACAAGCGGCTCACAAAACAATTCGACTCCTTGAGGACTGAGGCTATTTTGCAAGGAGTGTAATGTTTCATCATTTTGCAAACTCCCGGAGACTATAACTTTTTTACACCCCCTTTGCGCTTCATACAGCAGATCACTCCCCGCTTCTCCATGTTTCATACCATTTCTATAATTAAGAAAAAATTCAGGCTTACAATTTTATTTTGTACTCTCTCGACCAAAGCAGTGTTTATTTGCAGCGAGAAACACGTTTTTGTTTCACACATTTTAGCACAGGGTTTAACCAAGCTCAAACATCTTGCGAGAAAAAAAGTAATTATTTTATGGCAGTGGTTTTTTTAGTAAAAAAGAGGTAAAATAGATTTTAGAAAATAAGGTCAATTTTATTTTTTAAAAAATATAAATATGGAGGGGTCTTTTTCGAAACAGCAAATAATTTCAGGAGTAATTTTAATGGTAGCCTCAGTACTCCTGGGAACATCAAACACGCACGCAGCTACCAGCGTGGGGGCAAATATTACTACCGGTGGCTCGGTCGGGGCGAGCGGAACTATAAATACTTCGGGAACTACCGGTGGCTATCAAATTGACGGCAATCTCATTTTACAAGCTTCCAGTACTGCTTCAAGCGTTGCCTTGGGTTACCAAGCACTCTCTAGCTCGTCCGGATATTTTAACACTGCGCTTGGGTATCAAGCTTTAAACGCCAATACCACGGGCGCACGCAATACGGCTGGAGGTTACATGGCCATGAGTGCCAATACCACCGGTGGGTACCAAACAGCTTTTGGTTGGCAGGCGTTAAAATCCAATACCACCGGATCTTTCAACACCGCCCTCGGACGCAGTGCCCTTGAGTCGAATGTAACCGGGTCACGCAATACCGCCATTGGCTATTTGGCGTTGGTAGACAATACAGCTTCCTATAACACGTCCGTTGGTTGGCAAGCACTGCGCGCCAATACTTCCGGGGCAAACAATGCTGCTTTTGGCTTATCCGCGCTTGATGATAATACCACCGGGAGCAATAACACAAGTGTGGGTTCAGGCGCTCTCCAACACAATACAACAGCTTCCTACAACACAGCGGTCGGGTTTGAAGCGCTTAAAACAAATACCGTCAATTCATACAACACAGCCGTAGGTTACCAGTCGCTTACCTTAAGTGACGGAGGTGTTTCTGACACGGCTGTAGGAATGAGCGCTCTGGCGGCCAATACCACCGGAGCCCAAAATACCGCCAGCGGCGCCTTCTCATTGCAATCAAACACAACCGGGAGCGGTAATTCTGGATTCGGCGCCTGGACACTCCCTGCCAATACCACCGGCGGCACAAATACCGCGAATGGCTATCAAGCTCTATACCGAAATACGAGTGGCAATAAAAATACTGCGCTTGGAGCAAATTCTTCGTATTATAATACAACCGGTAGTTACAATACGGCTGTGGGAGAAAGCGCTCTCATCCACAATGATACCGGCAGCGCGAACACCTCGGTAGGGTATGCTGCTCTCAACAGCAATATGGGCGACCACTACACCGGAAATACGAGTATGGGGTACTATTCAGGGTTTAATCTATCAACCGGCGCTGACTACAATACGGTTTTGGGATACCAGGCCGGATACGGTTTAATTTCCGGGAGCAATAATTTGATTTTGGCTTCAGCCACATCAACAAGTTATGTGGCAAACCTAACTTCCGGATCGCAGAATATTCTGATCGGCAACAACATTTCCTTACCGAGTGCGACAGCGAATGGCCAGCTTAATATCGGCAATATTATTTACGGCACCGGAATAACCGGCACGGTCGACACGCTTTCAACCGGTAATATCGGTATCGGCACCACTACTCCCGCTAGTAAACTCCACGTTAGTTCCGGAGCTAGCGCCACCACCACAGTTACCATCGGAGAATTGGGACTTACCTCCAGCAAAGCATGCGTCAACATGAATCGTGCGGATGGCGGCCCGGGGAGTTTTTATATCAAAGAGGATGGAACCATGGCTGTTGAAACCAACTATTGCCGCTAAAACCATAAAATGGTTTTCTCTCAATGTTAAAAACATCCCTTCCTTCTCAGGTTGGGATGTTTTTTTGAAAGAATTATTACCAATAACGAATTAAAAAACAGAGTTTCTAATTCTGTTTTTTATCTGGCTCCGGGGGCTGGGATCGAACCAGCGAAATCCACGTTAATAGTTTTTACAACGCTCA
>CAYOFO010000058.1:0-6939 GCA_964403325.1 uncultured Gammaproteobacteria bacterium
AATCCAAGAAAAAACAGATTGATGCCGAGCGTGAACAAGCTATCAAAAAAGCTCAAGAAGGAGAAGGTGCTGCCGAAGCGCTTAAAGCGGCGAGTGAAGACGCGGAGCGTAAACACGAAGCTCTTGATGCTGATTTTGACCAGGCCGACAAAGAGCTGAAAGAATTGGCTCTGCTCAAGATTGTTTCGGAAAATAAGTACCAGGAATTGTCTTTGCGTTACGGTCATTTATTTGAAGCTTCCATTGGTGCTGAAGCCGTGTACAATTTGCTTTCGCGCATCAATCTCGAAGAAACCATTAAAAAATTAACCGAGGAACAAGCTCTTAGCAAAGGCGCCAAATTGGAGCGCATTATACGTCGCCGCAAACTGCTTCGTTCGCTGCAAATGACGGGGATTCGTCCGGAATGGATGATTATGAAAGTTATTCCGGTTATTCCACCAGACTTGCGCCCGATGGTGGCTCTTGATGGTGGACGTTTTGCCACCAGTGATTTAAATGATTTGTACCGTCGCGTCATCAATCGTAATAATCGTTTGAAGCGTCTCAAAGAACTCGATGCTCCGGAAGTTATTTGCCGCAACGAAAAACGCATGCTTCAGGAAGCGGTGGATGCATTAATTGATAATAATGCCCGTCATTCGAAAACAGTAACAGCAAGTACCGGACAAAAACGTCAACTTCGCTCACTTGCGGATATCCTCAAAGGTAAGCAAGGACGTTTCCGTCAAAACTTACTGGGTAAACGCGTGGACTATTCCGGCCGCAGTGTTATCGTGGTTGGTCCGCAGCTCAATATTGATGAGTGTGGTTTGCCTAAACGCATGGCCCTTGAACTTTTCCGTCCGTTTATCATGAGTGAAATTATTAAACAAGGATTGGCTCATAATGTCCGCAGTGCCAATCGCTTTATTGAAGGCGAACATGATGAAGTGTGGGATATCCTCGAAGATTTAACCAAAAAAACTCGCGTTCTTTTGAATCGCGCCCCTACTTTGCATCGTTTGGGTATTCAGGCGTTCCATCCGCGTTTGGTGGAAGGTAAAGCGATCCAGTTACACCCACTCACTTGTACTGCCTTTAACGCTGACTTTGACGGTGACCAGATGGCCGTACACTTGCCGCTTACTGCTGAAGCTCGTGAGGAAGCTGATACGCTGATGGCTTCTGAAAGAAATATTTTAAAACCAGCGACCGGTGATTCTATCGTAACGCCAAAACAAGATATCGTGCTCGGCTGTTTTTATCTCACATACGTTGACGCGACTGATACCAAAGAAGTAACCAAGTTCTTTTCTTCAGAACAAGATGCCAAACTCGCCTATAAGAGTCGTGTGATTGGTTTGCGTGAGCCGATAAAAGTACGCTTTTCATCGCTTGAAAAGTTCCCTGAAGGAACAAAAGGTTTGGTGCTCACTTCGGTGGGACGTATTTTCTTTAATGAAGTTTTGCCAACCAAGCTGCCGTATTTTAACGAAGCAATTAACGTTAAAAAATTGGGTCTGATTATCCGCTTGTGTCTTGAACATTATGGTCAGGAGCAAACAGCCTTCTTTTTGGATAATTTGAAAAATCTGGGTTACCGCTATATTACCAAATCCGGTTATTCTCTGGGCATGGATGCTTTCCCTAAGATTGCGGAAAAACCACAGATCTTAAAAGAAGCTGATGTTAAAATTCAAGAAATGGAAGGTCAATTTCGTGATGGTCTTTTAACCCAAAGTGAGCGCCATGCTTCGATTATTGAAATTTGGGCCGAAGCAAAAGATCGTATTGTCGCCAACAACCAAGCCACGCTCGACAAAAATAGTCCGGTGTTTGCTATGATCGATTCGGGTGCACGTGGTAGTTGGGCGCAGCTGGGTCAGGTTATTGGTATGAAAGGTTTGGTTGTGTCTCCGTCGGGCGATATTATTGAGCTGCCGATTAAAGGTAACTTTAAAGAAGGTTTCGAAGTGCTCGAATTCTTTATTTCATCCCACGGTACCCGCAAAGGTTTGTCGGATACGGCGCTGCGTACCGCGAACGCCGGTTATTTGACTCGTCGTTTGGTGGATGTGTCGCAAGATGTCATTATTTACGAAGAAGATTGTGGCGATAAAAACGGCGAGGTGTTTACAGTAGAACAATCCAAAGAAATGGGTGAAAAACTTACAAGTCGCATTTTTGGCCGCTACTTAGCTGGTGATTTGCTCGATAAAGAAGGTAACACAGTGCTCAAGCGCGGTGATGTTATAGACGAAAAAATGGTACGTTTGCTCGACACTATGCCAATTGACAAGGTGCATGTGCGCAGTCTGTTGCAATGTGTGTTGCCACGCGGAGTTTGCCGTCGCTGTTATGGTTTTGATCTTTCCAACAACAAGCCGGTACAATTTGGTACAGCTGTTGGTGTGATTGCGGCTCAGTCTATCGGTGAACCGGGTACTCAGCTGACTCTACGTACCTTCCATGTGGGTGGTGTCGCCGGAGGCAGTGATATTACGCAAGGTTTGCCTCGCGTTGAAGAATTGTTTGAAGTACGCAACCCAAAACACCAGGCTTTACTCTCAGAAGTCAGCGGTACGGTAGAAATTGAAGACGCGGCTGGAAAAGTAGTCACCGCTCCTAACGGTAAAAAGATTTTTGAAGGTAAAAACGGTCAAAAAATTATTCGCGTCAGCTTTAAAGACATGGAAGAAATGATAGTGGCGGTAGATAACGAAGACGAAGTAATGGTGAAAAATGATGACATGGTCAAAAAAGATGATCTGCTGGTGGTGCGCGGTGCTTCCGGTGAAAATATTACCGCCAAATACGAAGGAACTGTCAAACTCACCGTCAAAAAATTGCATTTGGAATATACAGGACCAAAAGTGCAAGAATACATTGTGCCGATGGGCTATAAAGTGGTGGTAAAAGACGGCCAGGCTATTGAGCGCGGCGATCGTCTGACAGATGGTAGTATTAATTTGCAAGAATTATTTGATCTGAAAGGACGCCCAGCTGTACAGCGCTATATTTTGGAAGAAGTTCAAACGATTTATTCTTCACAAGGTCAGAAAGTTAACGACAAGCATGTAGAATTGGTTATTCGTCAGATGTTTAGCCGTGTGTACGTGGAAGATGTGGGCGAGACTGATCTTCTCCCGGGCGAAATAGTAGAAAAAACCCAGCTCTTTTTTGCCAATAAACAGACCAAGAAAAATGGTGGAAAACTCGCGACCGCCCGCGAACTTCTCCTCGGTGTCAGTAAAGTCGCTCTCTCAACGCAAAGTTTCCTTTCCTCAGCTTCGTTCCAGGAAACAGCTCGGGTGCTGATTAATACCGCTTCCACCGGCAAGATTGATTATCTTGATGGATTGAAAGAAAATGTGATTATTGGACGGTTAATTCCAGTCGGAACCGGGTTTAATAAAGATAAGTTTAAGAATGATTAGGGTGAAATAAAGGAAAACAGCCTGTTGCGACAGGCTGTTTTTTTGTGTAAGAAGTATTTTGTTTCGTTGTCCCTTTTTGTCACCAAAAATGGACCGAAAAAGTGCCGGGGGCGCAGAACTCGTCCGCTGCGGCGGACTCAAACAGCTGCGCCCCCGGACCCCTAACGATTGCGTTGGACGGCTGGGTTTATTTGTGTATTCCTCAGAGTGGGCTCTGAGGTAAAAAATAGACGCTTATAGCATCTGTTTTGGGGTTTTTAGAAATTTACACTGGTTACTTTACCGTCTTGATTCACTTTAATAGTAGTTTTAGAGGGTTCTCCTCCGCCTGTTCTGGTTTTTACTGTCTCGACCACAACTCCTTGTTGTGTTTCAACGACTGCTGCTTCAGTTTGTTTTACCTCTGAAGTGCCTGGGCCGCAACCCTCTAATTTTGCGGTAAGCACCAATGCTCCTAATATTCGTCCGAATTGTTCACCTCTCATATGAATGAGATTTAATAATAAAGTACGCTTTAAGATGCGTGGTTATTCAAAACTAGCAAGTGAAGACGTCTTTGTCAATGGGGAGGGTATGTCCGATATGGAGAGTCAGTGTTGGGTTGACAAGTTGGGTTTTTTTGGCTAGAATGGGGGTATTATTTATTTTGTGGGATTCTCGGCCATTCCGGGGAGCTATAACCACGAACAAAAACATGTATGTCAAAAAGAATGAATGCTTTGGCGCTTAAGATCGACAAAAGCAAGGTGTATAGTTGGCCTGAGGCCATAGAGTTGGTAAAAACCCTGAGTAGTGAAAAATTTAATGCCAGCTTAGAAATGCATGCTCACTTGGGTATTGACCCAAAAAAAGGCGAACAACAAGTACGTATTACTACAGTTTTGCCGCATGGTACCGGTAATGTAGCGGTTATTGCCGCTTTTGTCAGTCCGGAAAAAGTGAAAGAAGCCACTGAAGCCGGAGCAGACTTTGTGTATGGTGAAGAAGACATTAAACGTATTAAAGACACGGGTAAAATTGATTTTGAGGTAGCGGTTACCACTCCCGACATGATGCCTAAGCTCGCTGCAGTAGCAAAAGTGCTCGGCCCTAAAGGTCTGATGCCAAACCCTAAGACCGATACCGTAAATCCAAATGTAAAGAAAATGATCGAAGAACTCAAAAAAGGTAAAATTACCTTTAAAAATGACGATACCAGCAATGTGCATGTAAGTTTTGGTAAAATGAAATTTTCGGCTGAGCAGCTTAAAGAAAACCTGACGGTTTTGATGGAAGCCCTCAAAAAAGCCAAACCAGCTACCGCCAAAGGAACCTATATTAAAAATTTGGTTATCTGCAGCAGTATGGGTCCGAGTGTACGTATTTCCACTGAGGCTTAAGTTGATAAAAGTTTTCAAAATGAAAAAAGCTAGTGAAAATCTAGCTTTTTTTGTTTTTTTAAGCCTGCGTGGTATTATTGAAAATATCACTTATATTTTTACTTTTTACTAAAATAGTATGTTGGAAGAAAGAGGTTTTTTAGGTCGTTTAGGTGGTCGTATGGGCAAAGAAGTCCGGGCAGGACTCCTCGCGGTTGGGATCTTGGCCAACGGGGTTGAAGGGGTGGCCCACGCTGATAAAAAAAGTAAAGAGGATGATTCTTGTATAATGGTGTTGGAGCCAGAGACTGATGCGCACAAACGTATGTGCGAAGAAAGAGATTTGGAAAAATGGAAAAAAGAACATAAAACAGGCGAATCCGTTCTAGCGTTTATGGATAAAATTTTAGGATCGCATACGCTAAATAAGTCGTTTGTAAAAAATGTGCCCCCTCAGTCAGGCGAGGTGAGAAAAATTGATTATGCCTACTTTTTACCTTTGCCGATGAATGGAGATGCGCCCACAAGAGTATTGCAAGAGATTGCAAAAACAATAGCTCCTGTTTTGCAAAGCAGAGAGGTATGGAAAAATTCAAAACAGGCAAAAGAGATTGAGGGGAAACTAGGCGCGACCTGGGTTATTGGAAACAATGCAGAGGGAGGAATTCATACATTGTTAGAATTTATAAATAGCGCAACCAAATAAATTCAAACGGATTATTTATATGGAAATTCAACGTTTGGAGGGAGCTTTTAAAAAGGCATACCAAGGTTTACGTCAATTTATGTTTGACCTTTTTTGTATTGAAAATGAACGCAAGATTCTGATTGAAGAAGTTTTGGAAGAAGCAAAGCAAAAGAAAATGGAAGAGGTAAAACAACATATTTCTGATTTAAAATAATATGCTCGAGCAGCCGTATCAAGAAAATGTTCCGAAAAGAAATGAAATTGTGAAAAAACCTGAATCAGAAGTTAGTATTGATGAGGTGGGAAGACTAGCGCAAGCAGAAGAACAAAGAGAGGAATTAAGACTGTCTCAAACTGCTCAGGAAGTCGCGGGTATTGCCCAAAAAGAAAAATTGCCGGTAAATTTTACCCGATTGAGGGAAGGTCTAAGAAGCTTAAATCAAAAATTACAAAATGCTTGGGCGAGATTTGTGGGGACAGAAAAGGCGGTGTTAAAGGAAGCGACGAGCACTTCTCGTGCAGGTCAAGTTTTAAAAGAACAGCCGTCAAGAGCAGGAATGGATAGAAGAAATTTTTTGCGACTGGGTGCGCTAGGTGTGACGGCTGTTGCTTCGCAGCCAATTGAAGCCTGGGCTGAATCGTTTTTAAATGCCTGTGATCCTGGTGGAGAGGATAAGCTGCTACAAAAGGCTTGCAAGTCTAAATTGGAGAGAGGAGAAAGATTGGAACTTGCTGAAGCGCTCCGAAGTGGAGAGTGCTTTCGAAAAATTGGAGAACGTATCCAATTACCGGATAAACCTAAAGTAGCGGGACTTTATCCTGGTGGCGGGGCTCATTTTGCGCCTATTGAAATGGCGCCAGGCATGTTTGCTAAAAATCCGAATCTTCAAGAAGTAGAATTTCGTTATACCGAAATTGATGAAGGAAAAATGCAATGGTTAATTAAAAATTTAAAAAATATTTCAAAAATTGATCATCGTTACCAGTTTGATGAACAAAATATAAAAACGGAACAATTTGGTGAAAAAGGAGTTGTGAAAATTATACCTATTCAATTTGGTGAAAAGCAGATTACTATTCGTTATTTGTTGAATTGTACGGGAGAAGAATGGTTTGACGACCAAAACTTTAAAGCTGCTGATTTTTTTATAGAGCATGATTCGGGAGATAGTATAGAAGAAGGAATGGGAGTAGTGGCAGAAGCGATTAAAAAATCTATAAAGACTGGGCGAGTTATGCCTATCGTTATGGAAGATGTGCGCCAGGTTGGACATGCGACAGGTCAATCTAGAAAACGACATCGTAAATTTGATTTAGAACTCTTCGGGCGTATAGAGCGTGTGGTAGGCATATACGGACATCGTGATGAGGTTGGCAAGGATACGAAGCATGGTTATATAAAAAAAGAAGTAGGAGAAGCTACGTATACCGGAGCCGCTATATTGGATATTCATCCTGAAATATTAAATGCGCC
>CAYOFO010000059.1:0-6805 GCA_964403325.1 uncultured Gammaproteobacteria bacterium
ATCTCCAGACGTTTTTTTTCGCCTCCGGAAAAACCAACATTCAAATAGCGTTTGGAAAAATCTGGATCAATATTAAGCTGTTTCATCTGCTCGTTGAGTTCTTTAAGGAAAGTAAGCGGATTAACAGTTTCTTTGGTTAAGGCGCTTTTGGCCAAACGTAAAAAGTTGGAGACGCGCACGCCCGCGATTTCAGAGGGATATTGCATGGATAAAAAAAGTCCAATTTGCGCACGTTTGTCGGGTGTTAAAGCGGTAATATCTTGGCCGTTCAGAATTATTTTGCCTTCGGTCACGCTGTACTTGGGGTGACCCATGAGGGTGTTGGCCAGTGTAGATTTTCCGGATCCGTTGGGACCCATGATAGCGTGCGTTTCACCAGGGTTAATGGTGAGATTCAGACCTTTAACGATAGTTTTTTCGCCAACAGAGATGTGGAGATTGGAAAGGATGAGAGACATATTCTTACATTTATCAGTGAGGAGTGGGGCGGCGAAATAACCCCCCTAGATTATGAATAAAAATTTTATAGCGAGTTGCTTGCTATACAGTTTGACAGGTTTCTTTTATAAAATCCAGTAGGTATGGTGTAGCGTCAAGTTGTAGAAATTCTTCTTTGGTAACCCAGCGGTACTCGGTATGTTCGGAGCTAAGTGTTATTTTTTCACTGGCCGCTTGGCCAGAAAAACCAATGAACATAAAATATTCATCCGTCTCTTGGTTGTAACCGGTGGTTACCTGCAGCGGTTTGATGTCAGTAATATTGATGCCGCACTCTTCTTCCACCTCACGTTTTAGGGCTGCTTCATGCAGCTCAGGGATCTCCACTTGGCCACCGGGTAAATCCCAGCGCAAACCTTTGTAGCTGGCTTTGAGGGCGAGAATTTTTTGTTCGCGGTTCAGGATAATTACTTTTTGATGAAAAAGGAGCGTGGGCATATTTATTAAATTGCAAATAAATTTTGGTTTAAATTAAATTCTTAGGTGCGTAAAGTGGCAATAAGACTTTTTTCATCGATAAATAAATCGAGTGCATCATTAACGGAAGAAACGAGTATGTCGGCGGCTTGTAGGGTTTTGGTATGTACGCCTTCGGCTTGGAGTGTCGCAATGCTTAGTCGAGCGGCTTTCATTTGGAGTAAATCAATACGTCCGTTGCCAATAGTGGCACAGGTTTTTGGGTGAAGTTTTTTTATTTCTAAGAGTTTTTCTTGTGCGGTGGCAGCTTTTTTAAAATCAATTTTTAAATTTTTGGCAATTTTTTGGGCATTACCACGCGTATCACCTGAAAAAAGAACGATGTGGAAGCCTTTTTTCTGCAGAGTTTGAATGCGGCGTTTTACTCCAGGAACCAATTTTCCTTTTATGCAAAGTGTGCCATTTAAATCTAAAACCAATGTTTTGATGGTGTATAAACCAGTTCCTGGGATGAGTATTTCCATATTAGAGAGCCTGTAAAGCTTTAAGTCCGATAGTGAGGCAGCGCAATCGGCTGGGATTCAGCTTGGTTAGTTCAAGTTCAGTAGTTAAAAATTCGGGTGTTATATAGCTGATTTCTTCGCGGGTTTTGCCTTTGGTTTGTTCGGTAAGAAACGATGCACCGGCTTGGGAGAGTGCACAGCCTTGGCCTTGCCAGCCAATATCGGCTACTTTTCCGATTTGGTCATAACGGATAAAAATTTCTACTTCGTCCCCGCAGAGCGGATTAAAAGATTTATACGAAACGTCAAAGTCGCTCACAACTTTTTTGTTGAGCGGGTGTTTGGAAAGTTCGATGATAAGTTCGTGGTACGTTTCGTCCATATTATTTGAATATTTTTTTTACTTCACTTAAACCTACGATCAATGTATCAATGTCTTCTTTGGTATTATATGTTCCTAACGAAATTCGAGCAGTTCCGGTGAGCTGGAGATGTTGCAAGAGCGGCATGGCACAGTGGTGGCCGGCGCGGATACAAATATGGCTGCGATTGAGAATTTCTGCAATATCGTGCGGGTGAATGTTTGGCAAAGTAAAAGAAATAACGCCGCGCGGTTGGGTTGCCGGACCAATAATGTGCGTGCCAAAATTTTGTAATGCCTGGAGAGCGTATTGGCCTAAGCTTTGTTCGTGGTCTGTAATATTTGGCCAACCAATGTTTTGTATAAAATCTATGGCTGCCCCCAGGCCAATCACGCCGGCAATATTGGGTGTGCCAGCTTCAAATTTGTTAGGGGGTTCGGCGTAACTCGCGTCGGTATAAGAAACAGCTTCTATCATGTCGCCGCCAAAGAGAAATGGCGGTAATGTATTCAACTGTTCTTGTTTACCATACAAAACTCCCACCCCGGTTGGTCCGTACATTTTGTGGCTCGAAAAAACCAGGAAATCACAGTCGAGCTTTTGTACGTTGATTGGCTCATGGGCCACTCCTTGAGCGGCGTCAATGATGGTGATGGCCTTATATTTTTTGGCGAGCGTAATAATTTCTGCAGCCGGAGCGTGCGTCCCGAGAACATTGGAAATCAGACTAAAACTGACGATTTTGGTATTTTTATCGATTATTTTTTTGGCACTTTCCAGATCAAGTTCATAATTTTTGCTCAGTTCGATAAATCGAAGTTCGGCATCGGCGCGTTTGGCTGCTATCTGCCAAGGGATAAGATTGGCATGATGTTCAAAACGGGTGAGGACGATATTGTCGCCCTTGGAAAGCGGAAGGGTGGAGGCGAGCTGATTAAGCGCGGCCGTGGTGCCAGAGGTAAAAATAATTTCGGCGGGAGAAGTGTTTATAAATTGTGCAACTTTTTTGCGAGATGCTTCGTAAGCGCTGGTCGCTTGTTCGCTCATGGTATAAACACCGCGATGGATATTGCTGCGATAATGAGCGTAATAATCATTCATGGCATCGAGTGGTATTTGAGGAGTCTGGGTGGTTGAGGCGCTGTCAAGATAAACCAGGGTGGGGTGGTTTTGGAAGATGGGGAAGAGTGCTTTTATGTTTTCTAGTTTCATGTCGCTATTCTTTTTAATGCTTCCAAACGGACGGAGGCGATTTTTTGGTTGTTGGCAGGATCTTGAAGAAGAGTGGTAACGGCGGTATTCATATCGTGCACAGCTGCTTCTTCGATTCCCAGTTCTCGGCACATAATGGTGGTCGCTTCAAGCGTAATGGGCTCAGAATTTTGGTAGAGCTTGAGCATAATACTATAGTATTTTACTATATCCGCTGTTTTTTCGTGTAAAGGCCTATGAATATATGTAGCAAAATCTAGATAAGGGCCGATAGAAAAAATACTGGTAGTATGAATATCTTCAATAATTTTAATGGCGCTGCGCCAGATCCAGCCGTCGTATCCGTCTTTATTTGCTAAAATTTCGGGAAAAAGTTCCTGGTGAATTTGCAGGCTTATGTGGTCGTAAATAAGGTGGGTGTGCCAGCCTTTGGTAAAATCATCAAAACTTTCGTCTTTTTTAAGTAAATGAACTGGATGAGTGAGTTCGCGGTTAACTTTAGTAATATAGCGGCTGTCCGGGTAAACCGAGCCAGCCAGGTATTCAGACTGGTTCTCAACTTCAAAATAACCCTGTTGCAAGAGGTCGAGCGCAAATTTTATATGAGTTCCTTCAAGAGCCATGTCCTTATTATAAATTAATGATATTAGTTTTGATTTAGTTAAAGTTTAGCCCACCGCGCCTTCCATTTCCATTTCAATCAGTCTATTTAGCTCGAGCGCATACTCAACCGGCAAAGCCTTCACAATCGGTTCGATAAAGCCGGAAACGACCAACCGGGTTGCTTCTTGTTCGTTAAGTCCACGTGATTGAAGGTAGAAAATTTCTTCTTCGCCGATTTTTCCGACGCGGGCTTCGTGGGCAACGTTTACATTTTCATTTTTAATTTTGAGTTCCGGAATAGTGTTGGCTACGGACTTTTTACCGATAAGCAGTGCGTCGCAAACCATGGAGGCGTTGGTTTGCTCGGCGACCGGGGTAATATTAATCAGTCCGCGGAACGTGTTAATACCGCCATCGAGCGAAATGGATTTGGAGATAATGGTAGAACTCGTATTGGGTGCGGCGTGAATGGCTTTGGCGCCCGTATCCTGGTTTTGGCCTGGGCCAGCAAAAGCAATGCCCAAGCTATCCGAGCGAGCACCGCGGCCGCGTAAGATGGACGAAGGATACAGCATGGTCACGCCGCTGCCCATGTTGCCGTTGACCCATTCCATAACTGCGTCTTCGTCCACAAGGGCGCGTTTGGTGTTTAGGTTATAGGTATCTTTAGACCAATTTTCGATGGAAGAATAGCGAACGCGCGATCCGCGCATGGCAAAAATTTCGACGCAGCCGGCGTGGAGCGAACTCGTACCGTAGCGAGGTGCGCTGCAGCCTTCAATATAGTGCATGTTGGCGCCTTCGTCGACGATAATAAGTGTATGCTCAAATTGTCCACCACTTTTGGCGTTCATACGGAAGTAAGCTTGCAGTGGCAAATCAACCGTTACGTTTTTAGGAATATAAATAAACGTGCCACCGCTCCAGACGGCGGCATGCAGCATGGCAAATTTGTGATCGCTCACCGGCACGCACTGGGTCATGAAATATTTTTGTACTAAATCCGGATATTGCTGCACCGCGACATCCATGTTTTCAAATACCACGCCGAGCTCACTCCACTGTTTTTTGAGGTTGTGGTAAACAATATCAGAATCATACTGCGCCCCAACGCCGGCGAGTGCTTTTTTTTCGGCTTCCGGAATCCCTAAACGGTCAAAAGTTTTTTTGATATCAGCTGGCACATCATCCCAACTTTGCTTTTCGTTGGTATCGGGGCGGGCGAAGTAGACAATTTTATCAAGATCAAGCCCGCTGAGACTCGGCCCCCAGTGGGGAAGGGGGGCATTTTTGTAGAGTTCAAAACCTTTTAAGCGTTTTTCGAGCATCCAAGCCGGTTCATTTTTTTGTCGGGAAATTTCGCGCACTACTTCTTCGGTAAGTCCGGGTGCGCTTTTAAATTGGTGGTCTTCAGGGTTGGCGCTGTCGTAAAGCGAGTGGTCGATTGGCCAATTTTTTTGGGTTAAGTGAGGAGTGGTGTCAGGCACAAAGTAGGTAATTGCTAAACAATTTAAGTCGTGATAGGATAAGAAAACCTTTTAAACTCAGTCTTTCACCTAAATAAAATAGCTTTTTTTAGCGAAAATGTCAATGTATGTCGGAAATGAAAATGTGTCGTCTTGAACTTATACATAAAGTGTATTTAACCACCAATATTGTGGAGCTACGATTTGCAAAGCCGGAGGGTTTTACCTATCTGCCTGGGCAGTTTATCCAAACATATATCCCTACTACTACGCCACCCACTGTGCGTAGTTACTCGATTTCTTCGCTCCCGCATCAAGATTATTTAGAGCTCTGTATAAAAATTTTGCCGGGTGGAATTGCGTCAGTTTTTTTTGCTGGTTTGCAGGTTGGTGAAAAAGTAGATATGACTGGTCCAAACGGTCGGTTTACCCTGGCAAATGAAGATACTGGTCGGGCGTTTGTAGCCACTGGCACGGGTTTGGCACCAGTTATCGCGCTCGCCGAAAGTGCCGCTAAACATAGGCCCGAAAAAGTGATGGTTTTGTTTGGGGTCAGAAACGAAACCGATGTATTTTGGGCTAATCGATTGGAAGAGCTCAAAAATCTGTATGGAAATTTTGATTATGCAATAACCTTATCACAGCCCAGCGAAAATTGGACAGGCAAACACGGCCGTGTAACGGAACATATGCTGGAACTAAATGGCTTTAGCGCCTATTATCTTTGCGGCAGTCTCGAGATGGTAAAAGAAGCGCGTAGTTTCCTAATAAAAAATAATATAATAAATAAAAATATTCATTTTGAAATTTTTTAGTATATGCCCCACGTATCCTGGGAACAGTTGGTTGGTGAATCATTTTAACCTGAAAGTCCCAATGAAGATTTAGCGTATTTAAAAATTCAAGGCGAAAGAATGGCGTATCTTTTAAGTTTGAAAAAGGAGAAGAGTGTTGCGCGAATTTTTAGTGAAGTGAAAGGTGTGATTTATGAGGCAAGAGAATCTGAGGAGGGAACAGAATATTTTCGTGTTGAATTTTTGGAAGGGCAAAGTGAGAATCCAACTTTTGTACCGTTAAATATTGGAGAAGCGAGTCAGTTGGGGTTAGTAGTTGTTAAGAATTCTGCTGGTTGAAATCGGTATATGTTGTTGAAAACCCTCTTGACTTTGGGGTATTTTTATGGTATACTATTTTAGTTTTAAAAAGGTTTCTAGAATTTTTTTAAAATGAGTTCTTTACAAAGAAGAAAGCGAAGACAGGGTTCCCGGTTGGTGAGCGTCTTTATATGAAGAAAGATAATAATCGCATGTTATTTTTCTCTGTATAGGGAGCTTCCTCTGTGGAGCTACTCTGTTCTTTAAATAGAACAGAGCCCTGACTTCAACTTCTTCTCATGTTTTGTGAGTCAGAAAGTTTCACAATCTCAATAATTGTGAGTATTTTCTGCTGCGAAACAATTTTTATTCAATGTTGGATTATTGTTGTCCAAACAAAATGTATATTAAGTATATGAGAAGTCCAGAAATGGCAATGGCTTTTGCCGCTTTTGTAGCAGGAGCAGGGGGTGAAATAAATAAGGCTCATGCTGAATCAACTCATGAAGGGAAATCTCCTCATGCCGTTGTTGAAAGTGCTAAAATAGCCCATGATACAGATCACCAAGGTTTGAAGAGAGAAGTTACCGTAGAAGTTGGGGCAGATACTCATGGACAAATTTCTTTGGCTCTAGGGCCAGAGGGCGTTT
>CAYOFO010000060.1:0-6456 GCA_964403325.1 uncultured Gammaproteobacteria bacterium
GCTCACCGCCGCCCGCCGCGTCAGGCCGTAGCGGGCGATGGAGGTCGTGTCGCTGCTGGTGGCTGTCACCGCCCGCTGGTTGCCGCCGTCCTGGTAGACCCCGTAGACGCTGTTGTAGAGCGTGTCCAGGGTGCGCTCGATGTCAGGCGCGGCCACGTCGATAAACCACTTGCGCGCCGCGTCGCCGCGCGGTCGGAAGTGCAGGATCCGGTTCTCCCACACGCCCGCTTCCCACAGCCGCGGCGTGGACTGACTGACGCCCAGGATGCACAGCCTGTCGAGAATGTCAACCGGGAACTGGTCTTCGTAGATTTCGGCCAGCGTCACGCCGGGGTTTTGCACCAGCACGGTGCTCGTGCTCATAAAGCTGTTGAGCGCACCCGCCGCCGCAATCAGCGCCTGCACAATGGTGGAGGCCGTGACGCCGATGTGCGACACAGAGTAGGGCGCGGCGGCGTAGCCCCGGATGTAGCCCAGCGCGGTCAACCGCAGGCCGCCGGGGGCAATCGCCACGTCTTCGAGCATTCCTTCCCACACCACGCCGCCCGCGAACGTCACCGCCAGATGCGGCAGGCCGGGCCGGTCATACAGATAGAACGATTGCCACAGGCCCAGCGGCACGAAGCACGAGAACGATGCGAAGCCGCGCTCGTTGGTCGAAAAGCGCACGTCCTGCGCGCGGCTGAGGTCAAGCAGCAGCGGACCTGTAGGACTACCGTAGAGCGCAGCGCCGAGGCGTAGTTTCATTGGGGCACAAGGTAGCCCGGCCGCCGATAGAGCGTCCAGGTATTTGACAGCACCGCGTCGCTGCCGGAATTGGCTTGCCGGTATTCGTCGCCGTTCGCGCCAGTGCCGCCGCCGGTTGCCAGCAGCAGCAGGTCAACCGCCGCCTCTTTGGTCATAAAGATCGGGTCACCGGCGTAGGGGACCGGCTTAGTTGTGGTGCCCACGTCCGCCACGGGGTAAGTCAGCAGTTGATGATTAGCCAGCAAGGTACTTGTGCCCGCCGTGGCGTTAGTATCGGCGTCGGCCGGGCCAATGAGCGCGATGATCTGGGTACTCAGTGCGTCGGCCACAACCACCGTATCAATGTCCAGGCTGGAGGACGCCGCCGAGGCCGTGACTTCCAGGTAGACATAGTTCACGCCGCCGTCAATCGGCACGAGCCCCAAGAACACCCAACGCGGGTATTGCGTCGAAACGGCCGGGACGGTCACTAGCGGCGTATAGGCCAGCTCCAGGTTGCTGTCGAGCCGGGCGCGGACATTGAAACTGACCGTCGTGGATGGCCGCACGTTGATAAAAACAGCCGCCAGTTGCGGGTTGCCGGGGAACAGTGGGTTCATAATTGACCCGCTGAGGGCCGCCGTCGTGCCAGTCGGCGTATAGCGCAGCACGTTGGTATTGCGCGGGTTGGTCGAGCCGGAGGGCGTGACCGATGTAAAGCCGGTGGCCGTGCCGCCTTCCGCATTGCCCACGGCAAAGCGCGCGCCGCTGTCGCCGCCCGCCACCAGAATAAACCCGCCGTGATAGCGGGTGCCGGTGGCCTTGCCATAACCGAAATTGGTCAGCTTGACTTGCGTCGGGCTGGGCAGGGCCGTCGCGCCCGCGGCGAATGTCACCTGCGCAATGTCGCCGTTGCTTTCGCTGTCGGTTGGGGAAGTCTCTTCCGCCTGCAACCATTGCCCGCGCCGGGTGAGCGTGAGCACCACGCCTGAGATGACGTAGTTGAAACTCACGTCGGACCACTTGGGCGTGAGTTGCAGGCCCATGTCGCCCGCCGCGCCGCCGCCCAGAATGGCCGCCTGGAGGGGTGCGCTCGTGCTGCTGACCGTCGACCCGGCCGGCGCGAATTTCAAGAGCACGGCCGTCTCGTTCTCGCCGCGATACCACCTCGCCGCCTGTTCGAGCAGCTTTTGGAGCGTTGCCAGGTTCGCCAGCGCCAGCGCCGCCGTCGATCCGTTGACTTCGAGGCGCAGCGTTTCCACCACGTCGTCATAGGGCGTGACGCCCGCCAGCGGCGAGGTGCGTAGGCCCGCGATGGCCGGGGCCCAGCCCTCATCCACCAGCGGGTAGTTGCCCACCGAACCATCGCCCGCCTGAATTGTGACAGACGTAGTTCCATCGGTGATGACTAAGTACGGGTGTGTTTGGACGGCCACTTAGCTCCTCCGGGCGCCAGTGCGGCGGCGAATGTCGTCTTTGTTGAGCAGATCGGCCACGCCTTGCGCGCTCGCGCCGGCCGCGTTGATCGTGACATAGAACGTGTCACCGCCGCCGCCCCCGCCGCCGTTGCCGGGCTCGCCCAGCGGCGTAAACTGCGCCCGTTCCGGCCCAGCCTCGCCCGCGAGAAAGAGCGTCGGCTGCGTCACCAGCCAGTCGCCGCCGTCGGCCTGGGGGATGGGGCCTTGCGGCGGCCCGGCGGGACCGCCATACTGGTTGCCGTTATTCACGAAGTTGGTGGTGACGGTGCTGGTCACGTTGGCGGGCACCGCCAGCAGCGCGGCCGTCAGCGCTTGCACGGCGGCCGTGTAGCCGTTGGCGGCCTCGGTGGCGCTAATCGTGCCGTCGTGGTTGGCGTCGTACTTCGCCTTGAGCGCGGGCAGCGCTTCATTCAGCGCCAGCACGCGCGTATCCACCAGACCCATGCTGATGCCGAGTTGCAGCGCGGCCTCGTCGCTCAAATTCATGGCCGCTTTGTTGAAAATCATCTTCTCGGTCAGGCCGCTCAACCCTTCGGCCAACAGATCGTTGATTTCCAGGTAGCCATAGGCTGTCGCCGTGGTGGCCGCCAATTGTTCGGCGGTCAATTCGAGCGACACGGCCATGCGGTCGTTGGCGCGCGTGGCCTCGTCTGTTTCGTAGCGCGTCAAGAACTGCGCTTCGGTCAACAGCCCCAGCCCGGCGGTAATATTCTTGTTGGCCTCGCCGCTCAGAACGGCGGCCCCGTGCAAATTCACCCAGGATTGATCTAGCTTTTGCGCGGCCACGGCGGCGGCCAGCACGCCCGCCACATACTCCTCGTAGGTCGTGGCTGTATCTTCAACGCGCGTAATCTGTTCGCCGTAGGCCGCGTTGATCTTGTCGGTCCACTGCATCAACAGCAGCGCCGCCTGGGCCGCGTCGTTCAGGCCGGGGATAAGCCCTGTCCCCAACTCCTCGGCCAGTTCGCTGACGGCGTTTTGCAGCTTCGCCATGCTGCCCGCCAGCGTGTCGCCCGCCGCCTCGGCCGCGCCGCCGAACTCGCTCTCCAACTCGGCCAGGATGATGGCTTGCGCCCCAGCCGTGTCGCCCATCTCCACCATCGCCTTGATGGCGTCCTTCTGGCCCTGGGTGAACGACACGCCGACTTTGGTCAGCGCCGTCACGCCCTTGATCGGGTCATTGAGCGCCTTGCCGAGCTGGATGGCGGTCGATTTCAGGTCCAGCCCTTCCAGGCTGCCGCCGTTCATCGCCACGGCCATATCGTTCATGGCGACGGTGGCGCGCTCAAACTGGTCGCCCTTGATCTCCTTGAAGGTCAAGAGCATGTTTTGGCCGGACTGGATCACGTCGTCGGCAATGCCCGTCATCTGCGACAGGTTGCCGGCCATGTTCGCCACTTGCGCGGCCGTCAGCCCGGCCGCGCCGCCGGTGGCTTCGATGGTGCTTTCGGTCAGCGCCATGACGCGCTCGGCTTCCATCGCCTCATTGATGGCGAATTTCAGCCCGGCCGTCACCGCGCCCAGCGCCGTGCCACCGGCCAGCGCGCCCAGCGCGCCCTTGAGCCCGCCAATGGTGCCGTTGAACTTCTCTAGCTCTTTGGTGGCGTCCTGCGTGCCGGTGCCGGTTTTCTTGGTGCGATAGGTGAGGGAGAGCGTACTATTCGACATTGTCGGTCCCGTCTACCCGCAAGCGGGCCACAATACGTTCCAGCGCGGCGGCGAAAAGCGCCAGCACGGCCTCTTTTTGGCGCTTGCCCGCGCCACGCAGCCAGCCTTTTGTTTTCTTGCGGCTGCCGGCGTAGCGGTATTTGTTGCTGCTGTCCAAAGCGTAGCCATAGGGGAAATTGCCCGCCGTGGCACTGGCCGTCATGACGCCGCGCACTTCGTCGCCCGCCGCGAATTTGATTTCACCGCGCACACTGGCGTCAAGCTGGCCGCTGAGGTAAGGCGAGAAGGCGTGAATATCCACCAGCGTGAGCGCGATGGCCGGGCGCATGGCGGCCGTAAACTCGGCTTTGGCAACCCGGTCAAAGTCTTTCAGCTTGCGGATTTGGGGCGTGATTTGCGGTGCTTCGACTTCGACTTTTATCATGGTCAATACACCTTGCGCGCATGGGCGGCGCGGATGGCTTGCTTCTTGGCTTCGATGGTTTGCATCCCCTGCCGCATGTTAGGTAACTCTGTCGCCAGCGCTAAGATCGGCTCCAAAATGTCGGGCGTCAGGTCGTCTACCTGCCAGGGCGCCACGAACGGCCCGCCCAACGTCCGGTTGATTAGCTGCGCCAGCAGAATGCCCCGCAGTGGCCCGGTGGCCGCGCCCCGACTGGCATAGGCCAGCAGGGCGCCACTCAGTTTTTTCGGAGGCCGCTCCGGTGCGCGTTGACCATCTGCACCGTCCGGCTGGTGAGCCAGCCGAACAGGTCCGGGTTGGCATCGTTGGACGACAGTTCCAGCACGTCGGCCTCGCTCCAGTGTGTGCCCGCGTCGGCGTGCTGGCTCCACAACTCGGCATAGAGCGCCGCCAGACCGCGCCCTACTTCGGTGAGTTCGGCGGCTAGCGCCTTTAGCTCTTCGCCCATCGGCGCGTCCCGGCCCAGCCGCTTGTTCGCCGCGTCGGCCCGCTGGCGCAGTTCACCATGCCGCACCAGCAGCGGCGCGGGCGGGTTGATCCACGCGTACACAATCGCCGGCGTCTTCCCGTCTTCCTGAAACTCCATCTCCGGCGCATACTCCGCCAGCGGGATGGGCCGGATGATCTTCGGCAAGTTGAGCTTCACATGCGCTCCTAGATCGTGGCGGCGTCGGTGATGACGTCGATGTCAACGAAGTTCGCGCTGCTGTCGGGCATCCCCACAAACAGCGCCTGGTGCAGGTTGTTGCCGTTGACTTCCGAGTTCAGCGGCACAACGCTCTCAAAGTAGCCGTACAGGTCGGTGCGGAAGAGCCGCGTGGCCCCGCTGCCGATCTGGCTCCCGTTGATGTCGAGCCGGATGGCGCGCTCGGTGCCGGCCTGGTACAGGTCATAGATGGCGTCCGCGCCGCTGGTGCCTTCCAGCGTGAGCGTGAGCATGACGCCCAGGTCGCCCTCGCCGTAGGTCGTGAAATACTTGTTGGCGCTGCCCATGAATTTCGGGTGATTGCCGGTCAAGAACTCAAGCTGGAAACCGCGCAGCAGCGACGTTTGCTCCGTGCCGCCCAGCCCGGCCCAGCTCGTATCCATGTACAGCCGCGCCAGTTTGGCATTCATAAATTCGAGCGACGGGTGCAGCGCCTGCGAACTGGTGAACGTGGTCGGGGTCACCTGCCGCCCGAAGTAGTCAGCGTCGATCTTGACCGGGCTGGCCGCGCCGTCCTGCGCGATGTCGGCCGAGAACAGCAGCCGGTTGAACATGCAGAACTCGACTTCGTAGGCCTGCGTGTTGTCGCCCATTTCGAGCGTCAGCGTCTTCGGGGTGTTCGCCGCGGTGAGCAGCGGCAGCACGTCCCACTTGTAGTCAGACTGGCCGACGTTGACCTCGGCCGGGGTGATTGAGCCGTCGAGTGACGACACAAACAGGCCGGGCAGCGCCTGAAAGTAGCCGTGCTCGAAAGTCAGCGTGTCACGCACCAGCAATTCGTCGTTGCGCTTGTTGGTCCGGTCCACACGGAGGCCCTTCGCCAGCCGCACCGCTTCCCACACCCGGTCGGTCGGGACGGCCTTTGGCGCGGCCCCGATGATGCGCGTCGCCGCCACCGCCGTGCCGCGCGTGCTTTCCTGACCCCACTGCCACATGCTCAAAGATCGTGCGCTCATTTGCTTTGCTCCTGCCGGTCAGCCGGCCTACGCGGTGACGGTAACGCCCGTCTCGATTTCCTTGACTTCCATGCGGAAGATGAGGCCCAGGTATTCGCGCTCGCCGCCGTCCGCCCCGGCGTAGGTGACGCGCCCCGGCCCTTCGTAGAACGGCGCTTCCGGCTGGGGCAGCCAGTGGTCAACGCGCCCGCCGCTCCAACTCAGGCCGCCCAGCGTCACGTTGGCCGCCATCTTGTCGCGCACCAGCTTGATGTAGGGAATGGCCGTCTGAAACGCTTCGGGCAAAACGCCGCCGTGCACGTAGAGCGTCGCTTGGAGCTGGTGGACCCAGATGGCCGGGCCGCCCGCGCTGTACTCGTGCATGGCCCGCAGCGGCATAACAATCAGCGTCGGCAGTTCCACCAGCGCCGCCGGCAGGTCGGTGTAGCCGCGCACCCGGTGCGGCTGCGAGCCCACGGC
>CAYOFO010000061.1:0-6147 GCA_964403325.1 uncultured Gammaproteobacteria bacterium
TAACATTCAGACCCCTACGCTCTCTAAAACGAGAGTATGGATTTAATAAATTAAATTTAATTTCTCGAACCTCACCTCTACCATTTACTTTTAACAGCCCCTCCTTTTTACACACATTTATAAGTCGCTCAATATGCCCCACCAACTGATCATAATTATCTCTCCGTGAATCCGGCACTACCAACCTTAGTTCAACATTCGTCACCGACAGATTTACGGTAACATCTTTCTCCCCATCAGATAAAACCAAAACCACCTCTTGCGTGTCTATAAAATTTTCTACTGATTTTATTGTATAATTACCTGCTTTTAAATGCAGAGAATCTTGCAGCACTTTAACCGTTCGACCCACCCGTGCATGTTTTAAAAATTCCGCCTCCTCCTGAGAACTTTTTTCAATATCCCGACAATTATATTTTTGATGAAAACCAAAACAAATTGGACAGGTGATATTTTCCAATATTTCAGCCTTAAATTTTTCTTCTCGATGCAAATCCGGCAATTGAGCATTTTCTATTATCCGGGTAAGTGCCCACACATCGCGTATTTCTGGGCTTAAATAAGAAATTTTCTGTTTTAAATCACTCAACCTACAGTATAATACTCGTAAACTTTCTTCTGTTTTTTCTACATCAACCACATTATGACACCAAGCTTGCAGGTATTGATCATACACCTCTTTAATACCTGAGTAATCATCACCGAAACCGTACTCCAAAAATTCCGAAATTTTTTTGAACATTCTTTCGACTTCTTCTACTTTATGTGTAAGTCGTTCTAAGGAATTTTTTTCCGGCTTTTTAACTTCAAAATTATTACCAGGTATTTCCTTAAAAAACAGTATTCCGTTTTTAGCTTGTAAACAGATTCGAAAATCAAAACTTTCTTCACCCTCTTCAGCGATTTCTTGCGGTGAATAAAAAGCCAAGCTATCAAATTCCATTTCTTCACCGTTGCATATTACAGCATCACCTTTTTCGAGAGTGCAAAAAAAGTAATACGCTTTTGCTCGAACTTCCTGGTGAGAAAAATCATCCAAACCATGCTGAAATTTTTCTACCCTACTGCGAGGTGCCTCAAAAACATCAATTGTTTCCATACAAGAAAATAAAAAGCATGAGTGTAATTAACCCATGCTTTTTTTAATTTTACAATTTTATTCGTAAATGACCGCTTCGGTCACCAACCGATAATCACAGATTTCATTGGCACTAAACCAGTGTGGAATTTCTTTGTCAGCTTCAGCAACTGATCCGGAAGCATGCACTAAATTGCGAATCGCGCGATTGTCTGCGTCGGACATTTGGTACGAATCAAGGACATAATCGCCACGGATAGTGCCAACATCAGAACTGAGCGGCTCAGTGCTGCCAATGAGCTTGCGGACGATTTTTACCGCATGTGCGCCTTCGAGAACCATTGGTATAACCGGGCCGGTGGTCATATATTTTTTAAGGTTTTCGAGGATGACTGCGGTAATTTCCAAAGGATCTTCAGATGGCGGAGTTTGTCCTTTGTTCTTGTAACTGCTGATGGTTTTTTCTCCGGTAACACGACGCCATTCTGGGTCTAAAGTATAATGTGCCTCCACTTGCTCAGCGGTCGGTAAAACCATTTTTACTGCCAAAACCTTTAAGCCGATATGTTCAAAACGCTTGATGATTTCTCCCGCCAAACCACGCTGCACGGCATCTGGTTTTAAAATAACGAGCGTCCGTTCTTTTTTGAAATGTGCCATATGAAATACATTATTTAAAAGTGTTCACAAAATACCATGGATAAGCATTTTTGTCAACACAAAACCACAAAATGAAATTGGACTTTTTTGGCTACCTTATCAACCATAATGATAATCCCGGCTGGAATTAAACCTACTTCAGCCAGGTGACGGTGGTAGCAATAATGGTTGATGGTCTTGAGCAGTTTTTTCTTTTTGAACGAAGTGATGGAGAGGTCTGTCGCCAAATCTTTCGACAGGCGAGTTTTTACTTCAATAAAATAATAGTCGCCATTTTTGGTGGCAACTATATCTATTTCACCAACAGTGGCGTGATAATTACGTTCAACAACCCCAAATCCCTGGCGCAGCAAAAATTCTACCGCTCGTTCTTCGCCCCAATCGCCAATATTTTTATTGCGACGAAATATCATTTTTTCTTCTTGGGTAGGTATTTTTGTCGTACCAGACGTTGTGTGGTTTGAGCGCGAATCTCAGGAATACGTTTGGTGTAATATCGATACAACCCATACCCGCGATATACCAAATAGAGTGTTCCTAAAAGCAACCAAAAGCGCCAGGCTAAAATAGCCACTCTTTCTTGACGAAAATAAAACCACAAACTAAATACGAGACCGGCCACGGCATTTAAACGTACCGCTTTGGTCCAAAAAGTCTTACGGACCGGATCTATTTCGTAACGATACAAAACATAAAAAGTTACTACCCCAATAGCAAAAAGAGCCATTATTATCCACAAAGTTACCCCTACCGCATCACGGGCAATTAACGGCTGCGAAAACCAATAACTCCAATGCAACAAATGAAAAATACTCATATATAAACTATGTTTTTCTAAAAATAAGACCGTAGTGACAGTCGCCAGCTAAAAACTTTTCCTGTAAAGAAAAACCAGCCTCCTTGGCTATTTCCATAATTTCTACAGGAATAGCCATGTCGGGGATTTCCGGCCCCACTGAACACAATTTTTTTTCCCAGTCAATTATAAGCATAAAGCCGCCAGATTTCAAGAGGCGCGCTACCTCACGTAGAGTAGACAGCTTGTTTTCTACCAAAAACAAAGTATTGACCAGGAAAATGCCATCTAACCCCGCTCGCGGTAAAGGTGTTTTTTCGTAAGCTTCGATATCAGACCAGACCGTATGAATGTTGGTGCGCCCTTCGTGACGAGAGCGCCGCCGCACTGTTTCGAGCGCCTGCTTCATAATATCTACGCCATATACCACACCTTCATCCCCCACGCAATCGCTGAGCGGAAAAATAAAATGACCCAAAAAGCCACAACCAAAATCCGCCACCCGCATACCTGGCTTTACTCCAATTTTCTCTATAACCGTGAGCGGGTTAATGAGCGCGCTACCTGAATGAGACATAAAAAACTAACGAACAAAAATACGACCCAGTGTACCTTCGAGAAAACCGTTAAACATATTGGTGAGGAGTAAAAAGCCAAAAAATATAAATCCTATGCCAATAAGTTTGTACATAAGCCGACTACCACCATTCCCACCCAAATGTTCGTCAGCCCAGGTAATACGCCCAAAATTTTGTAAAAACCACTCGGTTTTGAGCACCAGCAACACTCCGGCCGCCACAAAGAGTAAACCAATGAGATAATTCATAAAAAGAAAATTATTGATAGCAGTATACCACTTTTTGGCAAAAAAACTCAAATTAAGCCAACAAAAAACACTGCTTTGAACAGTGTTTTAGGGGAAAAATCTTTTTATTCAGCAGAGAGCGAAGCTGCGTGGAGCGACCGCACTCTTTGAAGAACGAACCGAACAATTTCATCTTTTGTTACATCACCCACCATACCTTCAATGATTTTATTCAAAGAATCCTGATCACTCTCAGAAATTTGCACCTGGCTATAAAAAGGATCGCTCTCAAAACTATTTCGCAAACCCTGATACACTCCCATGAGAAAATCTGCAATTTGACTGTTGCGTATACTGGCAATATCTCTTGGTGAAGCCCCCAATTTTAAGAGCAATCGACCATAAACACCTTTTTGTCTCCCCACCCAATCAACAATCGAGCACGATGAAGGAGTTGCTACATCGGGAGCCACAAATTGTTCTGCGTTCGTATTCATAATAAAAAATAAATTTTTATTTTAATACTATTTTGGTGCCCAGGAGAGGATTCGAACCTCCATGACCTTGCGATCGCTACCACCTCAAGGTAGTGCGTCTACCAATTTCGCCACCTGGGCATGTGTTTATGAGTATTGAACCGGCTTTGTTTTAACCAAGCAAGAAACAATTTTTTTCTGGTCGCCGCCAAACCTTCAACTCATTGGACGATTTTACTGGTTTTTGCAATTTTTGTCAAAACTTCCGCCCTCTGCCCACAATCATGTCAATTTTATAAGGCGCCAATTTTATAACCAATTTTGTTTCTTTGGTTACCTTGCCATCGGCTTCGAGCACAAAAGGTTGGTCGGCAATGATTTTCATTTCTTCAAACGGAAAAACACTGGCTTCACCAAAATCATAATGTCCCCACCAGTTTTTTTTGCCAACCGGGCGCAAAAACGCTTCTAATTTGCCGTCTTGGGGGTGCACTTGCCAGTCTCTCCCCTCTTGGCGAAAACCTTTGGTCCAAAAAAAAGGCCGCAAATTACAAACCACCACTTCCATCAGCTTGTCGGCATAGACCTTAAAACGATTGTTATAAACTACTTCCACCGGCGACGGCTGAATATGCAAATTGGAAATAAACGAACGATTATTCACCAAACCAACGTCCAGCTTCTCACGCCGACGTTTGGCGAGCGCGCTACACGCCTCGACACCTACCGGAATACCCAAAAAATCAGCAATGGTATTATTGCCCCCAAGAGGCAAAAAACCAAATGTGGTCGGGCAAGTAGCGCTGCGCGACAAAATATGGCCAAAAGTTTCATCGTTACCCACAATCACTACTGTTTTTGCACCACGCTTAATTTCTTCATCAATCACCGGTTTGGCGTCTGTATAACTATTGAGGCGCAAATTTTTGCCACTGATGCCATAGTCAGTGAGACGAATTTGGATAGCCTTAATAAGCGCGGCATACTTGGGATGGCGTAAAAAATTGTCAATCAAATAGACATACATACAAAAGCGCCGGCAAAGATACTTTTACTCGGCATTTTCGATAGCTTCTTCAACAACTTTTTTGACACTCGTACGACTGCGCTGGGGACGAGTTTCGGTTTCAAGACCAGCCATGGTAATTTTTCCACAAATAAGCGCCCCCTCTTCGACCATAAAGCTATTGGCTTGTACATCACCCAGCACCCGAGCCGTAGATGTGAGTTCGAGTCGACCGCTAATTTTGATATTACCCTTTACTTCGCCGGCAACTTTAACGCTCCCGGCCATTACATTGGCCATAACCCGAGCTCCTTGCTCCACCAAAAGATGCTTACTGGTGCGCAGACTGCCGGTTACCGTACCTTTAACAATAATACTGCCTTCTGAAGAAAAATCTCCTTCTACATGCATGCTTGGACCTACCACAGTTTCGATCTCATCATCAGTTACACTCTCGCGTTCGCGATAAGATGTTTCTTCCGGCATGACCAGCACTGGTTCAGGAATATTTTTAGGAGTATTTTTTTGAAAAATCATACAAAAATTAAAATAAAAAATGATGGATACGTCTAGTATACATCATTTTTTATCACGCGACAATTCTGTGTATTTACTTCACTTCACTTGTTCCATTGGCAAAAAAAGGCAACCATTTTTGATCCACCAAAACCTCCACTCCCTTATCCACACGCCCATCTGCGCTGCAGCGCCAAAAGCGCGTATCGGTAATCTCCTCCAATTCAGAAATACTTAAAATTAATTTCCCAGCCACTACGGGCACGCATCTTTTGGGCCGAGAGTTACTCTCAGTTGGTTTGAGATACGCCTCGCCATACATAAGGCCATTAATTATTTTCGCACCCACTCGCCATCCACTAATTTCCCTACCATCAATACTCCTAACAATTTCATCATTAACTACAGCAAGTATCTCACCCTCCTCACCAAGACACAAACCCGTTAACTCACCTTCATGATTACAATGATACTGTTGAGACTCGCCGGTAACCATTTGCAGTTTCATATTATTTTTAGACGACAAATCTTCTATTTTTTGTAAAAAAACACCGACTTGCCTGGTTTTATCAACGGGAGGGTTATCCATAGAAAAAATTAAAAATAAACCAATTACATTTCTTCCACGGTCTCAATCGTCAGCATGTGTAAAGCATCGGTTAAAACCTGCTTGACGGCTTGGCATAGCGCCAGGCGCACTTGTTTAACTCCTGCTACTTCGGCTTGGAGTACATTGTGTTTGGCATAAAAATCGTTAAAGGCTTGCGCCAAGTCAAAACAGTATTTTGCCACCACAGATGGATTATAATC
>CAYOFO010000062.1:0-5982 GCA_964403325.1 uncultured Gammaproteobacteria bacterium
TCTACGCCGACCGTGAAACCGGCTCAATTGAACGTGCTATAAAAGAAACCGATCGCCGTCGAAAAATTCAGCTGGCCTATAACGAGGCGCATGGCATTACACCCAAAACCATTGAGAAAAATATCCGTAATATTTTGGAAGAATTTGGTATTAGTGAGACGCAAGAAAAAACCAAGCGTGGCAAACGCGGACGCGATAAACTCTCTACCACGGATCTGGATCTGATCGGCGACACGCGACCGCTGAAAGAAATTATAAAAGATAAAGAAATGCAAATGAGAGAAGCGGCGCAAAAATTGGAGTTTGAGCTGGCGGCAATTTTGCGTGACGAAGTGCGTGAGTTGCATGCGCGGATGAAAACATCGGGGGAGGAAACAAAAAAGAAAGTCGGTCGCAAAAAGAAACCGGAATAAAATGTGTTATTTGGTATATTATTACTATTTTGTATGCTCGGAAAAATAGGTAGCCTCAAAAAACATCATCAGTTGGTTTTTACTCTTATTGTGATGTCGGGAATGGTAGGGGTATGGCGCGGAGTGTGGGGACTGCTTGACATGTATTTTTTTCCCGGAAATTTGGCTGTTAGCTACGCTTTGTCAGCGGTAGGAGGAATCTTAATTATCGCTTTGACGCATTATACTATTGATAAATTGGTGTAATGGTTTTATAAAATTGAATGGTCAAACCCCTCCCTGTTATGGAGGGGTTTTTAGCCTTGATTTATGGGGGAAAATGTGCTAGGGTCGGAGTGTGTAAGCGAACTTTGACAAATTGAAGAAAGGATGGTCATGCGGACTGCTGCGAGGATCATTATCCTGGGAATCTTGGTTTTTGTTGGATGCCTTAACCAGCGTTCGGTCATCGTGACCGCGCTAGCGCCAGCCGTAATTGGGTCGACGGCTTTTGCTAACGACCCACACTCGGTGTGGAGGCCTGACCAGGCGCAGATGGAGCACCTGGTCTGGCAGGAGCGGGTTGACTCTGCCCGGAAAGCTCTTTGCGGCACGGCGATCTGGCACTTCGTCCGCCCGGCGGGTGGCCAGCTCGATCTCGACACCCGCGACCTCAAGGTTGAGCGGGTCACCGACCTGCTCGGCCGGAAGATCCCGTTCCGACTGCACAAGGCCCACCCGGTGCTGGGTAGTCGGCTCCAGATCGCCCTGCCACCGGGCACGGCTGGAGTGAAGATCGATTACGAGACCAGCCCGAACGCCAGTGGTCTGCAATGGCTCACGCCGGAGCAGACCGCGGGCAAGAAGTTTCCGTATCTATTCTCTCAGGCGCAGGCTATTCACGCCCGGAGCTTCGTGCCACTGCCGGACACGCCGGCAGTTCGGTTTACTTTCGATGCTGAGCTCACGGTCCCCAAGGAGCTTCGTGGGCTCATGGCTGGCGAGTTTGTTAGCCGCCAGGTCCATGGCACCACGGCCACCGAGCGTTGGCGGATGACGAAGCCTATTCCCAGTTACCTCCTTGCCATCGCGGTCGGGGATTTGGTCTCGCGAGAGATCGGACCTCGCTCGCGCGTCTGGGCTGAGCCGAGCGTGGTGGAGAAGGCCAGATACGAATTCGGTGAGATTGAGAAGTATCTCAAGATCGCCGAGCGTATTGTCGGGCCCTACCCCTGGGGCCGGTACGACATCCTTGTCATGCCGCCGAGCTTTGCCCACGGCGGCATGGAAAATCCCATGCTCACCTTTGTGTCGCCCACCCTCCTGGTGGGCGACCGAAGCGCTGTGGACGTCATTGTCCACGAGCTGGCGCACTCGTGGGCCGGGAATCTCACGGGTGGAGCCTCCTCTGCTCGCGATTTCTGGCTCAACGAGGGGCTGACATCCTACCTGGAGCGGCGCTTCTCGGAAGCGCATCTCGGGCAGGAGGCAGCCGCCCTCAGCTGGGCGCTCGCCTGGAAGGATCTGCAAAAGGCCGTCCAGGACCAAATCCGGGATGGCCACCCGGAGTGGACGGCTCTGGCGGCCCAGGTCGGGGCCGAGGTCGACCCCGACGATGCCTACAGCGACGTCCCCTACGAGAAGGGGGCGTACTTCTTCCGCGAGTTGGAGCGGCTCGTGGGCAGGGAGCGGTTCGACCGCTTCCTGCGGGCCTACTTCGGGCGGTTCGCCTTCCGCAATATCACCACCGAGCAGTTTCTGGCGTTTGTACGCCAGGAGTTACCAGAGGTGGTGGGGAAGGTAGATTTGCAGAAGTGGGTTTACGAGCCGGGCATGCCCACTGTCTCCTTGATGCCACGCTCCACGCGGCTCGAGGCCATCGAGGCCCTGAAGGGAGGACTGCCCAACAACGAGCTAGCCGGTCGCTGGAGCCCAACGGAGTGGAAGCTCTATCTCGAGAGCTTGCCACATGCCTACCCGGCCACGCCCACCACTCGCGAGCTGTGCCACCAGCTCGAGGCGCGGTTCGGCCTTACGGCACGGCCGAACCTCGAGATTGCCACCTCTTGGCTCGAGGTGGCGATCCTGGCCGGGTACACCACCCAGGCCGTGTTGGCACGCGCCGAGCGGGTGGTAGGGGAGGTGGGTCGTATGAAGTTCTTGAAGCCGCTGTACAAGGCGGTTTACAAGAACTTGACGACCCGCTTCTACGCCCTCTTGTGGGCGCGCCGGTTCGGCCCGCGCTACCACCCCATCGCCGTTAAGGCGGTGGAGGGGATTATCGCGCCGCCCCCGCCCAAGCCCTAGCTGGGCGCCATGCCTTGACCCACGCTCCGTCGGCGTTGCCTGGGTCAGGGCACTTGTTTTTTAACGATGGGCCGGAGAAGTTGGAATTTTTCCTTCTCCGGCCCTGGTTTCCTTCTGGTTGTAAAGAGAAAAGAGTACAGGACTTTGGGCCTGTTTTTTTATTATAAAGCCGTAATAGGCTAGTAGGTAGGGCTATAAAATATTTCTCAGCAGAGCGATTCTGTTCATAAAAAACCCGCCCGGATACCCGGTGGCCTCTGTCGCAGGGTCGGGTTCATTATAAAATTTAGTTATAAACCCGGTGGTTGGTAGTTTGGTGTGTTGGAAAATAAAAAATTTCCAAGAGAATTATTGGAAATTTATTTCAAACCACTTTTTATTTATAGTTCGCCAAGAATTTTTAAATTTTAAAATACTGGATGGTAAAGCCTGCTTTTATTTTGTTCACTAGCGAGTGTCGCTGCAAGGAGGTATGGCATTACAGCTACCTGGATCGACTTCTCCAACACAACAAAGACCAGAGCTGCTAATTTCCATTTGGTCACTGGTGAGGGCTTGAGGACGAGAAGATGGAATTTCTGTTAAAACATAAGGAGGATTTTCCGGCTGCGGCGTAGTGGTGGTTAGGGGCGCATCGGCAGCGAAGAGGAGAGCGGTAAGAGCAAGGTCGCGTTTTTTGGGCATAGGTTTTGTACTTAAGAAGTAGTAAAAATTATTTATGGCGACGGCTAAAGAGGTGTTTTTGTTGGGCGTGCTCTAGAAGTTTTTTGGCCAATATTGAAAAATTGGGTGGCGCGGTAATGGTATGGTTCACTGTATCAAGAGTTGGAATGGCGGTTATTTCAGCGTCGCTAAGATGAATTTTTTGAGCCACGGCAATAGTATGTCTTGGCTCCATGAGCAGTTTTATATTTTCTATAATGTTAGAAGAATGGGGTTTTACTTGTGCGCCAAGCACATCATAAAGAGCTTGGTCTAACGCGTGTTCAATGTAGCGTGATTCTGCGCGCGCTCCCCAACGGTAAATCTGAGGTTCTTTTTTTTCTGAATTTTCTGTAAGTGGGGTTTTTGCTTTATCCAAGGATTCTTGTGTAGTTTTTTCTTTTTGACCTTCTTTAATTTCTTTGTTTTGTTTGGGAGGAGTATCTTTGGTCAGAGTTTGCACACCGGGTGATTCGTTGGCTTTGTAAATTAATGTTGCTGCGCCAGCCAGCCCGAGAAAAAAAACGGCTCGCCGGGCGGTGCGTTTAAACCAACTTTGAGGCATTTCGCGTTTAAAACCCTGCGCGCTGGCGGTTTGAGTTTGACTGGTAGTAGAGTGAGAAGAAACTTCTTCGGGCACTGGTTCGGGGTGAGACAGATCGGTAAGATCTACTTCAAAATCAGGCGGTGGGGGAGCGACGGTGTCGGTGAAAGCAATATCGAGAGGTGGTATGGCTGGGGTAGGTTCTACTTGTTCTTTAGAACTCATTGGTTCTGGTTTTGGGTGTTGAAAAGCAGTGTTTGGAGGTGTTCTCAAAGCACGAGCGGTTTCTATGCTGTCGTCCACAGCGATTTGTTCGGTAATTTCGTAGGCGAGCGCTGCGAGTTGGTGGGAAAATTGGGCGGTTTTTGATTGAGCGGGGAGGCTATCATTGGGGTAGGGGAAATCTTTGATGATATTTGGTGTGGATTTTTTTTCTGTTTCACTGGCCAGTTTTTTTATTTTTTCACGCAATCTTCGGCGTATACCAGGGTCTTGAATATCGGTAACAAGAATGAGCAGGTAAGAAAGTTGTTTGGTCCAACAATCAATGACGAGTTTGGAAATAGTATCAATGCGGTTTTGTCTTGGAGTGGTAGGGCGAATATTCTTTTTGTAGAATATAAAACTGTTTGCTACATCATCGAGCATGGCCTGGCCATAGCGAAGTTGTTGCTGGCTCGGGTTTGTTAAAAGTTGCAAAAAACGAGCTGGCGTTGCAAAAAATGCTTCTGTGTAGTTTTGGTTGGGATCGGGGGCGAATTCATGAAGATTCTCATTTCGCAAGGCAGTGAGTCGTTTGGAAAAATGGTGGATGGTAATGGCTTCAGGTGTGGAGCGCGTCAGCTCAAAACCATAAGAAGGCGAGTGTTCGGTTGAGGGCATAGTGTATGTAGTTACTTTCATACTAGCACCTTCTTTTAAAGAAGTCACTTCCGTTGACAAACAGGCTCTCTCTCGTTAGAGTAGTATTACGTTTGAATTAAGCCTGTTTGCAGGTTTTTTATCGTTTTCTATGCAGGATAAAATTATTATTAAAGGCGCGCGCGAACATAATCTCAAAAATATCAGCCTGGAGTTGCCGCGCAATAAAATGGTGGTATTTACCGGTTTATCCGGTTCGGGCAAGTCGAGCCTGGCTTTTGATACCATTTTTGCCGAAGGGCAGCGGCGCTACATCGAAAGTCTTTCGGCGTATGCCCGCCAATTTTTGGGCGGCATGCAAAAGCCGGACGTTGACGAAATTACCGGACTTTCACCCGCTATTTCTATAGATCAAAAAGCTCATAGCGCTAATCCGCGCTCCACGGTGGCCACCATTACCGAAATTTACGATTATTTGCGGGTGCTCTTTGCGCGTGTCGGCCATCCTTTTTGCCCGGTTTGTAGCACCGAGATTGCGCGTCTCACCAGCGACCAAATGATCGACCGGATTAAAAAAACCATCACCGAGGTCGATATTGGTAAAACCAAAACTGAAGACAAAATTTTGACCATCATTTCCCCGGTCGTGCGCGGTCGGAAAGGGGAATTACCAAATGCTTTACGATCTTTATAATTCCGGATTTTTAGAAGTACGCGTGGATGGCAAAATCAAAAGTCTGCGCGAACGGATTGTGCTCAGTAAAAACAACAAACATACCATCGAAGTGATTGTCGATAAAATTCCCATGGTCCAAGCTTGGAACAAAGATGATGAGCAGCGCCTGAGCGAAGCCGTGAATAAAGCAGTGGATCTATCAAATGGTCTGTGTACGGTGATTTACCCGGATAGTTCTGAACATTTATATAGCACCGAGTATTCTTGCCCAAATGACGGGTACAGTTTTCCGGAAATTGAACCGCGCCTCTTTAGTTTTAATAGTCCCTATGGCTACTGTGCGGTGTGTACCGGGCTGGGTACCAAAGAACTTTTTAGTGAAGAAATTTGTCCGAAATGTGAAGGTAAACGCTTAAATGACAATGCGCTCAGTGTAAAAGTCGGTAAGAAAAATATTTGGGAAGTAACCAATTTAACCATCGGTGAAGCCAGAGAATTTT
>CAYOFO010000063.1:0-5975 GCA_964403325.1 uncultured Gammaproteobacteria bacterium
GCATACTAAATAATTTTTACAAAAAACCGACTGCCTTTTTGCACGACACTACCCGACTTTACAAGCATTTCAAAGGTGCTCACTTTTTCATCGTCTACTTTTACACCACCCTGATGTATCACTTGCCGAGCTTCGGTTTTACTTTTTACAAATTTGGCTTCCACCAAAACCGTCACTATATCGTATGCGCTTGGCGTGAGCTCGGGAATTTCTTGCGGTTTTTGTTTTTGTGCAAACGTCGCTTCAAAAGTTTGTTGAGCTTTAAGCGCCGCTTCTTTTCCACAAAACATTTGGACCAAACGAGTGGCTAAATATTTTTTAATTATTATAGGGTTAATCGAATGGTTTAGAATTTTTTCCTTATACTCTTCTATTTCCTCCCACGGAGCATCGGTTACAAGTTCACAATATTTTATGATCAAATTATCCGGAACAGACATGGTTTTACCAAATATTTCATCCGGATGATCATCTAGAGCAATAAAATTACCATATGATTTACTCATCTTTTTCACGCCATCAGTTCCTTCTAAAAGTGGCACAGTCATTATATCTTGCTCTGATTGAGCATACCTCTTCTGTAATTTTCTCCCCATTAAAAGATTAAATTTTTGATCCGTACCACCTAATTCTACATCAGCCTTAAGAGCTACCGAATCATACCCCTGCAAAAGCGGATACATTATTTCTTGCATTTGGATATCCGAACCTTCCTTGAGGCGTTTTTGAAAGTCATCTCGCTCCAAAATTCTTGCCACGGTAATTTTAGATGTTAAATCCATTAACAGCCCCGTAAAATTTGGTTGAGCATACCACTCGCTGTTATAGCGAACTTCGGTTTTTTCAATATCTAAAATTTTACCGGCTTGCCCAACATATGTTTTCATATTTTCTTTTATCTGCTCGGTTGTAAGCAAAGGTCGAGTTACATCGCGACCTGTCGGATCACCAATAATAGCAGTGTAATCACCGATCAAAAGAATTACCTGGTGACCTAAATCTTGAAACTGTCTAAGCTTTCTTAAAGGTACGGTATGTCCAAGGTGCAAATAAGAACCAGTTGGATCTATACCAAATTTAATTCTGAGCTGCTTGCCAGATAGAAGTTTTTTTCTCAGACTATCTATTTCAATAACTTCTCCTACCCCGCGCGTTAAAAGTTCGTCAATTTTTTGAGAGTTGACATCTATAGACATAAAATAAAAGTCTTTACAAAATAAGTACACCGCCAATTCCCTGTTTTGCCCTCACGTCTGCAACCGGAATTTTAACGGTCGATATTGGAATTGGCTGCTTTTTGTATTTTGGGTTTAGCTTTGCCAACCCATCCTCGATATGACTGCGCAAAGCAGCTACAAACAACGGCCAGGCTTCAATAAATCGAGTAAGGTGCGGAATAGAAATATTCGGCATTTCTCGATCAGGATAGAGTAGTAAACACTCCAAAAAACTACGGACCCTGACGAAACACTCTCTTTTTTCTATCTCTTGATCGTATCTTTTCAAAAAAGCACTTTCCTCCTCTTCGGAACCTCTTGGTTCAAAGGTAAAACCCATTCTCTCCACTTTATTCCAAGCCTCATGTCCATATAGCCTAAAATCTCGCAAAGCAGATTGTAATTGGAGCAAAATTTCTGTCCTCTGCTCCGGCAACCGATACTGGCTCAAAATACCATCCAGCTGAACCAGATCAGTTTTCATCAGCGATAAGGCAGCCCACAACCTACTTTCTTCTCTTTGTCTTAGCTGTTCTGGGGTGAGAGATAGGGTTTTTTTCTTCTCCGCTTTGGCGTCCATGGTAGGCAATTCCGGACTTGACTCCAAAGCTCGTTTTTTAGGCATATCAAAAAATCTTCTTACCCCAAAACTGCCAGCTGCTTATGCAGGGCAATAATTTTTTCCTGTTGGTCGGATAATTTTTTCTTTTCTACCGCCACCACCGCTTCTGGCGCGTTTTTGACAAATTCTTCATTACTCAATTTTTTCTCGAGCGTCGCCACATATTTTTGCGCTTCGCTCATTTCTTTGGACAAGCGAATTTTTTCTTTGTCGACATCAATCACTCCAGCCAGGTGGATATAAACCTCTATGCCGTCGATGACGCTCCCTACTGATTGCTCCGGTTTAGACCCTGCGGGAGCAACATTTAACTCCTCAACCCTACCTAATTTAACAATGTTTTCTCTGTTTTGCTCCACCAAAACATAATTAACCCCTGCAAAAAGGGAAACATTTACCTTTTTGGCCGGTTCAATTTTATAATCAGCGCGCAATGAACGCAGGCTCGAAATAATATTTTTTATAATAAAAAAATCATTTCCCTGAACAGTGCCGTGGTTTATAATTGACGGCCAAGCAGATCCCATAAGCGGCGGCTCGTTTATGCCATACACTTCCTGCCAAATCGCCTCGGTTACAAATGGCACAAACGGATGCCACAATTTGAGTATAGTATTAAGGATGTGGTTTAAAAAGAGCGATTTTTCGCCTTCGATCTTGGCTATTTCCAAATACCAGTCAGCCAGGTCGGTCCAGGTAAATTCACGCAGCGCTTCGGCAGCCAAGGAAAAAGCATACTTCTCCATATTTTCACTTACCGCTGCCACCACGACATTGAGCTTGCCTAAGATCCAGGCATCAGCCAAAGTTTTTGGTTCTATGTTTATATCACCACTCTTGGGCTCAGTAATATTGAGCAGCATAAAGCGCGCAATATTCCATAGTTTATTCACCAAATTGCGCGCGCCCTCGATCTTCTCATTATAAAACCGTGCATCATTGCCGGGCGTAATGCCCGATAATAATCCGTAACGTAAAGCATCTGTTCCATACTCAGCAATAACCTCAAGCGGATTGAGCGCATTACCGGAAGATTTGGAAAACTTTTTGCCATGTTCATCGCGCAAAATACCATGGATGTAGACATCTTTAAACGGGATCTGATTGAGCGCATAGGTGGACATGAGGATCATGCGCGCCATCCAGAAAAAAAGTATCTCATGCCCCATTTGCATGAAGCTCGTGGGATGAAAAACAGGCAAATCAGTGCAAAATGTATTGGCATTATCGATATACCTGGTAGTGAGAGTTGCGCGCTCAGGCATGGGGACGGCATCACGAACTTGATTTTGCACACCAAATTGCAAGAGAGCCATAAGCGGATCGCCATGTGAGACCACGATAATATTTTTACCACGATATTTCCCCAGCAGATCATGAACAAAGCTACTTGTGCGCTCACACACCTCAGCAAATGTTTCGACACCGTATTTTTCCATTTCAGACGGCAGTACACGCGTCTGTTCTATCTCTTCGCCGGTGTGTCCGTTCATTTGACCCATACCCGCTTCACGCAAACGTTCATCATACTGGACGCTCACTCCCAAATGTTCGGCGAGAATACCGGCTGTTTCGCGCGTGCGCTGCAGAGGTGAAGCTACAATGAAGTCGACAGGCGTTTGAGACAAAGACGCAGCCAGTTTAGCCACCTGCTCCCGGCCATGGGCAGTGAGCGAGTAGTGCATACCATCGGTTTCATCGTTCATTTTATTGAGCACGTTATTTTCGGCTTCACCATGGCGCACAAAATGCACGGTGGTGAGCGGCCAGCCTAGCGTCGAGAATGTCCAAAGCCCGGAAGAAAACCAGGTATCAAGGGTATCAGGGTCTTGAGAAAAATGATTAATCGAATCGTACCCGTTGCGACAATTTGGACACCAATATAAATCTTTGTCACCTCTTTTTATTTCCTTAACAAAAGCAGGTTTACAATAACTACTTTTACCATATTCATCGAATGCTTGGCAGGCATCGTGGTACCACACTGGAATCCGGTGGCCCCACCAAATCTGGCGCGAAATACACCAGTCGCGCAGATTATCGATCCAGTTGAGATAAATTTTTTCAAACCGCTCGGGTGTAATAGCAACTTTTTGCTTCTCGTCACCATTGTGCCCAGTTGTTACGGCTTCACGCATCAGATCTTTCAAGCTTTTTCCACGGCCTGGAATTATTTTGTTTACATCTACAAACCACTGTGTCATGGGCAAGGCTTCCGCGACATCACCAAAACGGTCGGAAGTACCAACATTTTGCACCGTTTCTTCTTCTTTTTGCAGCAGATTTTGCCCACGCAAATATTCAACAAACCTTTCTCGCGCTTCTTCAACGCTTAATCCGGTATAATTTTCTCCGGCCGCGAGCGCCATATTTCCGTCAGTACCAACCACCTGAATCAGCTCGATTGGATTACTATCGGCTTTTTGTTTCAAGTACATTTCAAAGTCGATCTGACTATGCGCCGGGGTAACTCCCAGAGCACCGGTACCAAAATTCGGGTCAACACTCTCACTCGCAATTACTTTAATACGCAAAGTATGCCCAGCTTGACCAACATCATAAAGCTCGTAGGTTTTGCCAATAAATTTTTGAAAACGCTCGTCACCGGGGTGAATCGCTACTGCCGTATCCCCCAGTTTCGTTTCGGGACGAGTGGAAGAAATAATAAGGGGAAAATCTTCATTTTCGTGTAACTCGCCAGTAGCCAGATCTTTCCATTTTTTGGTATAGCTAAATGTATACAGCATAGCTGTTCGCTCTATATAGACGAGCTCATCATCACTCATGGTAGACTGCCCTTTTACCGACCAATTGACCACGCGGTAGCCGCGATAAATGAGCCCATCACCCTGCATGCGCCCAAACATTTCGTTGACTGCCCGGCTGCGCGGCTCATCGAAGGTATAGGCAAGGCGCGACCAGTCACAACTGGTACCTAAGCGCTTAATCTGACTTAAAATAGTCGCTTTGGAATCTTCGGCAAATGCGCGGATAGCTGTGAGCAATCGGTCTCGCCCAAGCTCAGCGCGTGGATTTTTCATACCCTGAGCCATCAACAATTTTTCCACTTTGGCTTGGGTTGGGAGTGCAGCATGGTCAGTGCCGGGCAGCAGGAGCACTTTCTTGCCGCGCATCCGCTGAAAACGCGCCATGGTGTCCATAATCGCGTTCTCGAGCGCATGTCCGGCATGCAAAATACCGGTCACATTCGGTGGCGGCATCATGATGGAATATGGTTCGCCAGATAGAGCATCCGGCTGGCTGAGACCACTTTTTTCCCAGCGCTCCAGCATGTTTTCTTCAAAAAGAGTTGGTTCGTATGATTTAGCAAGTTCGGGCATAACTTTTTAAATAGGCAAATATTGGCTTATAATACTAAAAAAAGACCACGCATGCAAACCTTAAGTTTTTTTATACGTACCGATCGGGTGAAACAGCCGCCCGCGAACCGATAGGCAGCGAATTGGGATGTTCAGGGGTAGAAATACTAAAGGTTGGATCACCAGATTTACCATATATTGCCGGCTCCCAAAATTCGTACAGATCTTTCATACGTAAGGGATGGTTTGGGTCAAAAATATTTGTCCGTTTGTTTTTGGCTAAAATTTCGACCATCGAAGTGCCCGCAATCGTCACTTCATCTCTTGATGAATTGGTAATTATACGAGGTTTAAGAATACCTTTCCAACGATGGTGATTCGTCTGCAAGGCTTTTACCTCTTCTTTATTAAACCCAAGTTTTCGAGCCAATTTCTTTAAATTACTCACGCTACCCAAATAACCATTCAACTTTTTTATCAATTCTTCAGCCCCTGCATTATGCCCATAACAACTGGTTAAATCGATAGTGACCAAAGCTAAATCATTTTGAATTTGGGCAAAATCACAATTTTTATTTTTAAAATTTTTGAGGACACGACTTACCAAAGATTCGGCTAATCCAGCTATACGAAAGTCTAAATGGTCAGGCTCCGTTCTTTTTTTTACACCTTTTTGCCCCACCTCCGAATACCACCCTACATTTCTATCCCCGTGAGCATGCATGGATAAAAATGTTCTACCGGTAGAATTGGCCAGAGCCTTAAACAAACCCTTAACAGCAGTGGCACCATTTTCACCATCAAACGCATGACGAT
>CAYOFO010000064.1:0-5930 GCA_964403325.1 uncultured Gammaproteobacteria bacterium
ATTGGTGGCTACAGCGTACCGACGTTGAGGACGTGGCCCGCAAGTTGTCGCTGGATATTGTGCCGATCATCGGCAGCGGGACGCTGCATGAGTGCATTGACCGCGTTCGCGGTGGCATGGAGTCAACATGGGGCAAGTTTCAGGCGGAAGGTATCGTAGCGAGACCGGCGACGGAGTTGGTCAGTCGTGGTGGTCATCGGATTATCACGAAGATCAAGTGCCGCGATTTTTCGTCCATGTAACAACTTATTAACTGCTTTCGCGCAGTTTTAATACTCAGTTGGATTTCATAAGTGAAACGCATTGAAGTAAAAGAGAACGACAAGTATGGAGATCTCACGGTTATTCGTGAAGTCGAATCCAAAGGGAAGCGTCACGTTTTGTGCAAGTGTTCCTGCGGAAACGAGGCTACGATACGCTTGGGGCATCTCCGTTCCGGACATTCGACAACGTGTGGTCGATGCGGCATCGAGTTCCAAGGACAGCGAAGGACTCTTTCCGAATGGGCTTCGCTGTATGGGCTGAAGGAATCGACTCTCAGGGCTCGACTAAAGACGATGGACATTGGCGAGGCACTGAAAACATCATGACCGAGATAAAACCCGGACCAGAGTTAGATCGTGCAGTGGCAGAAGCGATAGGTCTAGTTTGCACCCATCGTGTTCTTTGCGGTGATATGCAAGTTTTTTTCGACCCGCGCGACCCTGACCCGCTTCCAAGACTCAAAGAATTTTCCCCAAGCACCGACATGAACGATGCGTTTATGGCTTTAGATCAGTCGGATATCCTAACTGAAAACAGAGTAGTGTTCAGAAGAGATATCACTGGTGAAAAATGGGAGATAGTTGACGTTTACGTAGGCAGTGAGCCGTTTACCTGCCACGAAATTATTTTAGCATCAGAGGATAATCCGCCTCTCGCAGTATGCGCTGCCGTACTTAGAGGTGTTAGAGCTAGGAAACTAGCGGAAGAGTCAAGAGAAAGAATTCTGCAAGCAGATTGACGCTAGGTAGTCGTTACCCGATACTGCTTGAATGAAATCTCTCTATTACGATCTCGCGCCTAGTGACCCCGTTGAAAATCTTCAGTGGCGAATTCGTTGCCGCGAACGTGCCTTGACGGACAAGCGTTTTCGCGATGCTCTGTTTCAAGCGTGCATGGATGACGTTCTTTTCTTCTGTGCTTTTGCTCTTTGGGTTTACGAACCGCGATCTAAGGTGAAGCAAAAACCGATGGTGCCATGGTCTCACCAAGAGCCGGTGATTCTCGCCATGGACGAAACGATTTCCGAGGCAATGGATACGGAGCATCCCGTTTCATTGACGCTCAAGAAGTCTCGTGCGCAAGGTGGAACGTATGTCTATCTCGCTGTGACGATGCACAGAGCAATGAGGGAGTCAGGGTTTACCATCGGTCTCGTTACGAGAAACGAAGCCCTGGTAGATTCAAAGGTCGATGACTCGGCGGTAATGTTCAAGGTCGCTTGGATGCTTGATCGACTTCCGGCGTGGATGTTGCCCGATGGCTATTCGCGCAGCATGACCGACCACGTCATAAGACTTCCGAACGATTCAGGGTGGAGCGGTTACGCTGCGACAGGCGACGTAGCTCGGGGCGGTAGAACATCCGTTTTCTGTTTCGACGAGCCTGGAAGTGAAGAGTTCGTAGCTGGTAACAAAGACTATAAAATTTTGTCCTCGGTCAGTCACGTGTCAAACTGCATACTGCTAATTTCTACGTTTGGTGTCGATTCCGGTGTGTTCTATGAAGCGGCGACGGACAAGGACAATCCTCGAGTCTACAGTTTGAGCTGGAAGGACAATCCAGATCACTCGAAGAACATCTACACGGTGAAGAAAGGTGTGGCTGTAGCTCTGCGTCCGGAAGAGCAAGAAGCAGTCACTGAGTATGTTGCTACGCATCAACGCGAAATCAAAGCGATCGAGCGCCGAGGTCACAAGATTGAAGATCACATTCAATCGCCATGGTACAACGCTCACCGCCTACTCCCTGGTGCTACACCTCGATTCATCGCAAGAGAGCTAGATGAAGATTGCCGTGGTGCAGTCGGCAAAGTATTTTCAACGGACCTACTCGATCGCGTGAAACGAGATCACTGCAAGCGACCAATCTGGGTCGGAAATCCTGTGTTCGATTCCGAGACGTTGAAACTGACCGGATTGATTCCAAGAGAAGATGGAGCGCTAAAGCTGTGGTTCAAACCTGGAATCGACAACTCTCCGCCGATGGGACCGTTTACCGCTGGTTGCGATATCGCTTCGGGTGGCGTTAGCCAGTGGGCGACGAATTCCGTTCTGACAGCATTGGACAACCGAACAGGCGAGCAAGTAGTCGAGTATGCGATCAAAGGTCTTGAACCTCGTCCGTTCGCAAGACGCTGTGTTGGACTGTGCATGTGGCTATGGAACGCGCTTCTCGGATGGGAAGATTCAGGAGCGTCTGGAGGTTTCGGCAAGGAAGTTATGGAAGTCATTTACTACGGCAATGTGTTCTTTCGAAACGTGACGCAGCTCGGTTCACAGAAGAAAAGCCGTAAACCAGGATGGCCATGCCAGGACGCGGACAAGGCTGATATGTTCGAACAATTCGCACTGGCAATGGAAGACGGAAAGTGTGTTCCTCGATCGGAAGAGATGATCGTAGAGTGCGGAGAATATGAGTGGGACGGTGGAAAAATCGTTCACGTTCCAACAAAAAACAAGGGAGCGACAGAGAAGAATCACGCCGACAGAGCAATTTCTGCGGCTGGCTGTTGGCTGGTATTTAACACCGATATTGCTTCCGATAAGATTGACACGAGCGAAGAAACTGGTCAAACTCCAGAGTACGGCAGCTTCTTGTGGCGAGAGCAACAGGAGCAGCGTGGAAAAAAACCTGGGAGCGTAGGCTACGGGATTCGAGATATTTTGCGTAACTAATAACATCTTTTTCGGAGGTAAAACCCGATGAGCGAAAGTAAGACTGAACCGAAGGTAGAGACGCTTGAAGATAAGTTCGACAAGGCATTGGGAATTCTGGTAGATCAAATCCGCTCGAACCTCAAGCCAGTTGATCAGCTTCAACAGACTCAGGCAGTGTTGAACATGGTGCATGCAAAAACACAGCTCGAACACTCCAAGATAGCAGCGGCGCAGGCCGAAGCACAACTAAAAGAGGAAAAGCCAAAAACGACGAAACAAGGGGCCGGAACGTAACACGTCCGGCAACATGAAGGCATAAGGCGGAGTAGCTATCGCTTAGAATGCCGTTAACATTCGCAGCCTTAACGGGGCCGTGACGTGAAAAAAACGTTCCGGCCCTTCGTTTTTTCTAGGCTGCAAAATGATTGATCTATCGAACAAGACGAAACGAGATAGGCTGTTAAAGGCCATCGCTTCATCGCGAAGTGCGATGGAACCGTTTCGTCGTGTTCGAAAAGAGTTGATCAAGGACTACGTTGGTTCATGGTATTCCGAATCTGGTGCGGAAAACCCAACGCTCGTCAATCTCATTAACCAGACAGCTCGCATCTACACAATCTCGCTTGCTGCCAACAATCCCCAGGTGTTGGTTTCTACTCCGCGATCTGAGTCAATCGCGTTTGCTCGCCGGTTCGAGATCAACTTGAATAAGCTGATTAGCGACATGGCGCTAGATCAGACTTTCCGCTCAATTGTTCTGGATGCGTTCTTCTGCCTTGGGTGTGGTGTCGTGATGATGCGAGACACCGACACTCGCTTTCATGGAATGCTCGAAGGAGAAGAAGATGTTTGGATTGATCCAGGGCAACCATGGTTCAATCGCGTTTCGATCGATGACTTGATTCTTGATATGCCAGCAAAGGAACTGAGCAAGATGCGGTACTGCGGACATCGCTACCGCGCAGATTACGAAAAGGTGATGAACGAGCCTGGATATTCGAAAAAAGCCAAGGCTTTGCTACGACCTACCCAAAGATCTCACCACGACTCAACAGGGGCAGCTCGCGACATTGCTTCGGAATCCGGAAGTGCCGAGGATGATGATCTAAAAGACATGGTTTGGCTAATGGACATCTGGATTGCGGAAAACAATTCAATTGTCACCATGGCTTGCGATCAAGACATCGAACCACTCATCGAACGTGATTGGACTGGTTCCCAAGCAGGACCGTACAAGTTTTTGTCGCTTGGCGATACCCCCGACAACATTATTCCTACATCGCCTGCGATCAACTTGAAGGGAATGCACGATCTCCAAAATAGACTGCATCGCAGGATGGAAGCTGATTCCGACGCTCACCGAATCGTCCAGGTATATCCTCCAGGTGCCGAAAACGACGCAAACGCGCTGCGCAATGCTGGAAGGAACGATTGGGTAAAAGGTACCAGCCCAGATCAGATCAAGCAGTTCGAGATGGGTGGAGTCGATCAGCGCGACATGGCGCTAGCGACATATCTGCAAACGACATTTGACCGCATGGCTGGCAACCTTCAGGCAATGGGCGGACTTGGAGCTCAGGCCGGAACAGTCGGGCAGGAAGAATTGATTCATGGTCAGTTGTCCAAGAACGTTGCGGACATGCGAACGTCCGTTGTCAACTTCGCAGCAACCTGCATTTTGGATCTTGGTCGGTTGATGTGGGAGGATCAGACTCTCGAGCTTCAGACGTCGATGCCTGTTGGTAACAGCGGAATTCAGGTCGATTCAAGCTGGACTCCCGATTACCGCATTGGCGAGTTCGAAGATTACGAGTTTCGTGTTGAACCGTACTCGATGGTGTTCAAGACTCCACAGCAGCACCTTCAAGAGTATTTCCAGGTGCTACAGCAGATCGCTCCATTGTGGCCGATGTTCCAAGCATCGGGCGCTACGCTCAATGCTCAAGTGCTCGTGAAGGAAATGGCTCGACTGTTGAACAAGCCGGAAATCGAGCAGTTGATCACGTTCGCTATTCCGACCGAAATGCTCGGAGGCGACCAAAACACTGTTCAGTCACCAGCGCATACAACGCGGGAAACGATTCGTCGTAACGTTCCGACCGGAGGCACCGCGGAGAATCGCGCTAACTCGCTTATTCAAAGTCTGATGGGCTCGGGATCGCAGCTCAACGGGCAACAAAAAGCCGCGATGCAAAGGACACCAGCATGAACAAAGTCGTAACAAAACACAACGGCAAGGTCGTTTCCAAGGAAGAACTCGACAAGCTGATGCCTCCCAAGCCCGATTGGCTTGAAGGTCCAGCAATGACGGCTAACACCTACACGGAAACCGACCCGCTGATTTCCGAGGGTGCTGGAGTGCATCGCACACAAGTCGGCGAGGCAAGAGAAATGATTCGCCGACACAACATTGTCGGCGCTCAAGTTCTCGAAAACGGACAGGTTCGATTCACGAGTCGTAGGGGCAGAAGCGAGTTCCTAAAACGTCGTGGCTTACATGACAACGACGGAGGGTACTCGGACTAGTTCGAGACTCACAACACAATTCACGGAGAAAAGCACAATGCCATTGGCAGACATTACTGAAGCAACGCCCGACACAAGTTCTGATGAAATCAAGGCATACGCTGAGAGCATGATTCAGGAAATCGAGCAGGATCGCAAAGGCGAATCCAGCGGTAAGTCTGATGCGCAAATTGTGAATGAACAGGCTGGCATTCGTCAGCCTGAAGACAAGCCAAAAGAAACAACTGCCGAGAAAAATTCCGGCAGCACTACCGCCACTGATGATGGCGAGGATACCGGCAGCACAGAGGAAAGCCCAGATTGGCTTACCGATGATGTTAAAGCCGAGGCAGCCGCGTATGGGATCGATGAATCGGAACTAGCCGATTTCACCAGCCGCGAGGAGTTGGATCGGGCATTTCGACTATTTGACAAAACCGCACTGGAAGCCGGTCGCAAGGCAATGGGCAAAGGTGAGGAAGGTGGCGCGACTCGAAACGAGAA
>CAYOFO010000065.1:0-5870 GCA_964403325.1 uncultured Gammaproteobacteria bacterium
ACAAATAAAAAGCTGACGTTTATTACATCAGCCACGATTTTTCTAGACGTTCTGGAACGAGAATACTGTACTTCCTTGTTTTTGTCAAGGCGAACCCAGGAAAATAGAATAAAAAAACCGCCTCATTATTTTAGGCGGTTTTTTGTAATTGTACCAAGTCTAAGAAATACTTTTCAACTTTGCTAACGAGGCTTGAAGTGGCTCTAAGTTACCCTGTAAATTTTTTTGGTGTAAAGCAATAAAACCATTCAAATCTTCTCGTAATTTTTGCATTGCAGATCCTTGCACATCCTGCACAACCGTACCCTCTAAACTCACAAAATCTTTCATCCTATCATTTATATACACAGCCAAAGATTTATCGGATTCTGCTTTAATTTGGTCCATTCTTTCTTCAATTTGGCTTTGCAAAGCAACGACTTTCTCCTTTCTATGTTGATTTTGTTCATCCAGAGCATGTCCCATTTCAGCCACCACAGCCGAAAGGGTATAATTGGCCAAAAGTTTGTCTTTTAACGAAGTCAGTTTTTCAGGAGGCAAATCAACTAAATCCTGCAAACGACGCACTTTCAGTTCCAACGCTGCTCTAGCTGCTGGGTTAAGGAGTTTTCCGAGAAACCCGTCAAATGCTTTATATATTTGCGTTTGAAAATCTATCGCCTGAACAACATTGGCATTTGGTTCACCGTGATAGTGATATTTTTTCGGATCAGCATCTTTACCTGGCGCAACCACTTCCTCGTCCTTTATTTCTCCGTGTTCCCATTTAACATACTCCTCATTTTCTCGCACCGCGTCAGTATTCATTTTTTGATAAAGCTCGGCGCGCTTTGTCCGATCTGGTTCAAGCTGCTTAATTAAATCGTAGATAGTTAATACCTGACCTTCTTTACGCTGTGCACCCAAGGCTTTCGCTCCTGCAAAAAATTTGTCTACCCCATACTGATCAAGCAAAGTTTGCGCCCCGTCACGCATTAAATGGGCGACAGTAATAAGGTCTGCTTGCCGTTGAGCGCATTCGGCGTGTTCACGCTGCAAGTCTTGGACCTCGCGTGACAAACTTCCTTCTGCTGCAACGACATCTGCTTTATTTTCTGCGGCACGCTCTTGGCTGCGAGATCCTTGCTCAGTAGCTGGAGTAGTTGGTCTAGAATCAGTACCACGTAATGAATTCATATTTTTTTCTCTTTCCCTGCGGCATAGACCTCAGGATGAATAAATTAATTTTAAAAACTAAGTCATCTTAACAAATTGTTTTTAAAAAAACAAATGACAGACCGCAAACATCCGTTAAGAACTATTCCTTTTGGATTTTTGATCCAACTGTTCGATTTCGGCTAGTTGTTGGCAGAAAGCTTCAAGGAGAACCGGTAAATCCTTGAGGATAGCCGCTCGGTATTTAAGAATAAATACTTCCAAAATAGCCCGCACTTGGACTGATTGGCGACATTCAGGATTGACCGCATACTCTCGAGTGATTATAAAAAACTTGTTTAAGGCAAAGAAGGTAGCAGCATTAACACCTGTTTCTGAATCGATACACTTCTGTTGCAAGGCCGCTTCATCCAAACCTTCAATTAACACGCTGATTGCTTTCACCTTTTTGGCCAGCTCTGCCGCGAGGGCTGCCGGCGTTTCAATTTTGGGAAATAATTTTTCTCCCAACCGGCGAATGGATTCTTTAAAAGAACTCATACTATTTTAGAAAATAAAAATTTTCAAAAGATCCGAACTTAAAAGGTAAAACACTAGTATCGTCCAGGCGGCTTGCTATTACCCCCAAGTCCCATAAACTGTCTGCCAAAATTCTCATCTTCGGCGCTTATTTGCGCGCCACCATTCTGTCTGTCGTTTGTAGAAATTGCGGCCAAAGCATAGACTTTAAAATTATCGCCTATTTTTGTAATTACCATCCTTAATCTTTCATCATTAAAAAGTCTTATTGATTCATTTTCGTTTAGTTTTACGAGACTGTTGCCAAGCTCATCCAAATCATAGTTAGATACCATGTTACGCACACTGCAATCAACGTATACCATATCTAACACATCTTCTAACTTATAAATTTTATTTTGATCAGGAATGCATTCTCGTGCTGTTAACTCACCTCTTGGTTTTTTTGATTCCATAAGGTTTAATTAAAAAATTACAAATCATCCAAACTGCGCAAAAAACTTCCGGGTTTGATTTTGAGGGGTTTGTCTTCCGGAACGTAGGTAATGTCACTGTCGGGATCGTTGAAAATGGTGGAATTGAAAGAAAGAAGCGAATTATCGGTACATAATCCAGGTTTTATCTGATCGAGAAAGACACTGGGTACGCAGAGCATATCGCCAAAATTGCCGCCCGCCATGGGGTAGGTTAAATAGAGTTGCTGCTTGGCGCGGGTAATAGCCACATAAAACAACCGACGTTCTTCCTCGATTCCCTGGGGTTCCTTGAGGGCGCGCTCACTGGGGAAAGCGCCACTACAAAGATTAATAAGAAAAACAATTTTCCACTCCAAACCTTTGGCCTGATGAATAGTCGAGAGCACAACACGGTCAGTGTGCGGAGTTTTAGGTTCGCTAACGGTATTTTTGAGGGCAAAAGATTCCTGCAAACTGGATTCGGCGAGGAAGGTGGCAAGATCGGTAAAACGCTCAGCAAAGATGGCAAGTTGTTTAATATCTTCAATCCGATCTTTACTGTCCACATGTTCACTCTCGAGATAATCTCGGTATACTGAATTTAAAAGTGCTTGAATAATACTCGCCGCAGTTTTTTCGCCAGAAATTTTATGGAAAATTTCGGTAAAATTTTTCCAGCCTTGCAATGCTTTGCCGCCCAAGATCTGTCCACCGAGGGCTGCAATATTTTGGATGGAATCGACATCACGAACCGCCGTAATAATTTTTTGCGCGGCCGCCGGACCTATCCCCTCTTCGTGCAAAAGTACGCGCAGCCAGGCGGCCGCATCGTCTTTGTTATTGATAATGCGCAGGTAACTCAAGACGTCTTTAATATGCGCGCGTTCAAAAAACCGGACACCGCCGCGGTAATCATAGTTGATTCCGGCTTTGGTAAGCTCAAGTTCGAGCATCTGCGAATGGTGGGAAGCACGAAACAATACCGCAATCTCGCTCGCCGGGGTGCCGGCCGCTAAGGCCTCTTGGATTTTTTGTACAACGTATTGCGCTTCGCTGGTTTGGTCGAAATGTGGATGGATGACCGGGAGTTCGCCTTTGCCTAAAAACGAATGGAGTTTTTTGTGGTATTGTTTTTTGTTATTGGCAATCACGTCGTTCGCGAGTTCAAGAATGGGGTCAACGGAGCGGTAATTGGTTTCAAGTTTAAAAATTTTGGCATTTGAGTAGCTTTCGTCAAAGTGCAAAATATTCTTAATTTCCGCAGCACGGAATGAATAAATACTCTGCGCATCATCACCAACGGCTAAAATATTTTTGTGGATAAAAGATAGTTTTTTGAGGATGGAAGCCTGAATTTTGTTGGTATCCTGGTACTCATCGACCAAAATATAATGAAACTGCTCGGCATATTTTTGGCGCGCGTCCGGGTTATTCAGAAGTACGGAAAAATTAATGAGCAGATCGTCAAAATCCATGGCATTGGCTTGTTTTTTGCGAACTTCGTATTCGCTCGCAACTTTTTTTATATCATCGGCCATATTCCACCACGACGGATATTTGGTCTCGAGCACATCATCGATAAGGATCTCGGCGTTTTTGGAAAAACTGATAATGGAAAGGAGAACTTTGGCTGAGGGAAATTTTTTCTCGGCGGTTTTGATATTTTTGAGCGACATTTTGATGATTGATTCGCTATCATCGGTGTCGAGCACACTAAAATTATTTTTATACCCTAAAAGTGGCGCGTAGATTTTGAGAACGCGATACGCCACATGATGGAATGTCCCGGACCAAGGCAAATGCGGCAGGCCGGTGAGCGTGGCGATACGCTTGTTTATTTCGGCGGCAGCTTTGTTGGTAAAAGTAACCAACAAAATATTATTGGGGTTAATGCCTTTTTCCAGGAGATACGTAACGCGGTACGTAATAACGCGAGTTTTACCGCTGCCCGCGCCCGCGAGCACTAAACACGGTCCATCACCATTTTGGACAACTTGGAGCTGCTCGGGGTTAAGTTCAGCGGCGTAGTTGATCATATATTTATGCTCTTGCGTCAAACCAGAACCATACTTTCTCCATATCTCTTTTTAGATTGTTTAAATCAATATTAAAAGTCGCTGCGGGATTGGTGGGAACGATTTCTGTTTCTCTTTCTTTCTTACGACGGTGAGGTCGAGCCTCGCTTCTTTGTTCTAAAACAAACAAGCAATACCGAGCGTCATCATTATTTCCGTTTTTTAAAATTTTTAATACCAACCCATGACTTTTAAGCACCCCGCCATACCTTTCTTCTATTTGCTCAAGAACTACCGTTGGACTGAGCTCCACTGTTGAAGTATCCACCGAAATCTCGGTACGAAAAAACTTATCACACCCTTTTTCGGTGAGAAATATTTGTCTGGATCCGTCAGAAATCTTCTCTACTTCCACCAAACCATTATATACAGCATTTTCAAGAGCCGCAAAATCAAAAATGGTGCCATCAGGATTTAAAAAATCGTTAAATAGTTGTTTGGTCACTCCATCAACTGTAACTTCACTTCTTTTAAAGGCAAACCTTCTTGGTGGCTGAGCTTTTACTTCTACGATTGCCCCCTTATCTAAAGAATTTTGACCACCCGGATCTCCAGAAAAACCATCCCATTGTCCTTCATTATAATCTCCGCCACCTCTCTCATCTTCCATACAAAATACTTTAATAAATAATTTTTCACATACTACCATATCTTGTACAAAGAGACCACACTACTTCTGTGACAGAAGTGAGCATAGCCGAAGCAACAAAAATTGATTGTTTTTAGGAAGTTTGGGCGAGGTATTTTTATCTGTACACACCAGCAATGAGTAACTGTGGATATGAAAACGCTACTACACCTAAAAAATCAATGTATAACTCTCAAATAACTATTCTTAAACGCTATTTTTATACCCTATAAACACAGCAATTGATTGCCAATTATTAAAAAATCTATATACTATCTCTACTATGACACAACCATTTTTCTCTGTTACTCACCAAGACGCTCATTCCCACGCTCGCACCGGAATAATGACAACGGAGCACGGTACCATTGAAACCCCGATTTTTATGCCGGTTGGTACACAAGCCACCGTAAAAACACTCGACAGTCGGGATGTAAACGACATGAATGCACAGATTATTCTTGGCAATAACTACCATCTACATTTGCGCCCCGGCGAAGATTTGATCGCGGAAGCTGGCGGGCTGCATAAATTTATGAATTGGCCAAAGCCAATTTTGACCGATAGCGGCGGTTTCCAGGTGTTTTCGCTGGGTTTGCAAAAAGACAAAAAAGTAATGAAAAACAATGAAAAGCTGGTCAAGATCGATGATGATGGCGTATCATTTCGCAGCCATTTGGATGGTTCACTCCATCGTTTTACCCCGGAATCTGCCATTCTCTGTGAGCAAAAAATCGGTGCCGATATTATTATGGCGTTTGATGAGTGCACGCCTGACGACGCAGACTATACCTATACCAAAACTGCCATGGAACGCACCCACCGCTGGGCACAGCGTTCATTAGCCCAGCATCAAAAAAATAATTACCTGCACGGGTATCAACAATTTTTATTTGGTATTATCCAAGGAGCGAAACACAAAGAATTCCGCGAAGCTTCGGCTAAATTTATTTCGTCCCTGAATTTTGATGGGATCGCGATTGGTGGCGAATCGATTGGATATAATATGCAAGCGACCGCCGAAATTCTTGATTGGGT
>CAYOFO010000066.1:0-1466 GCA_964403325.1 uncultured Gammaproteobacteria bacterium
CGAGGATATTTTAGTGACGATACAGCTTACCGAATAAAAATATACGCGCCTCGGGTAATAAAAAAGAGTGTGGAGTGGTTTCAAAAACACACAAACAACCCAAATTCCACAATGAAATCATGGGGACAACTTCCGCGGATAACGGGATCAGGCGATGGTTTATATCTCAATGAAGAAGAACAGGAAAAAATTCGAAACCTGTTTAGTAATCGAGGGGTTCAATTTGAAGTCGGTCCTTAATATGTATTTATGAAAAATAGAAAAATATTGGCTTTTATTATTTTATCGATGTGCTGCACCGGGTATTTTCAGGCGGTTCAGGCGGCAACAGTGCCGGTTTGGAAGCCGGTCGCACCCACAGGCTATACACCTATTCACTGGGTGAGTGCGCGTGGTGTGCAGAGTTTTGTAAAGTCGCCAGCGGGCAATGGCTATTCGGACTATCTTACGTTTATATATTTGCCGTACAATGAAATAAAATTATTTACTTCCAGTACGGCGCGAGTAGAATTTGGTGCAGGGACAGCGCCCCTCAGCGACCCCTCCATCCGCAATTGGGCGTTTAACCGCGTGCCAGCCGAGCAAGCCAAAATAGCCAATCCGGAAGCTCAGTTTGTCTGGAATGCGCCTTATTTTAATGTCACTTTGCCCGTAACAGATTTGAGCCTGGGGCTTAAGTCGGTAGATGGGAGCAGTACGTATATCACCAGTGGCAGTCGCCCTGCTATAGATATGGCTCAACCCAGACGAATGCTCATTGTAGATAATAAAACAAATACGGCAGTGGTTTCGGATTTTAACGAAGCGGATTTTGTACGTAATGGCGATCAGGCGGTAGAGGGTTTTGGGCCACTGGTGGTGAAATCCGATGGGGGTACAACTGCCCGTGTGTATGCCGGGGTGCGTGCGGCGGGGAAAGAGTTAGTGATTTATTGCAGTCGTTCGGCGAATGCTGAAGAAGTGAGTAATGAGCTTGCTGTAGCTGGCGTGCAACTGTCTGAACAGATTCAATTGGATGGTGGGGGCAGCTCAGCTTGCGGGTATAATTTGCCGGGTCAATATTTTGTGGAGCCGGGTCGTACATTGCCGCATCTGATGGGCGCATTTGGGTTTTTGTACAAAGCTACGGTTAATGCAGCGCTTTTAAATGTTCGTAGTGGCCCCAGTACCAAAAATTCGACCGTACGCCAACTTACACGGGGAGCTTCACTTACAGCGTATGAAGAAAAAAATGGTTGGGTACGAATAAGCGCTCATCAAGAGTGGGTGCTGGGAACACTACTGAAAAAATAAACCCGATTCTGCGGTAGAGTGCGCACGGTATTGCGCTGCATAATTAAATTGTAAATGTATAAAAATTTAATAATTTTAAGTATGCTTGATCCATGGATAATTGATGAAATTAGGCGGCGAGAGGAGGAGCGAAAACGAAAGGAAGAAAGGCCGATGCTTGATCTGCCAATTTC
>CAYOFO010000066.1:1476-5863 GCA_964403325.1 uncultured Gammaproteobacteria bacterium
ACCCAAATGAAGCTCCGGAAGATGGTGAAGAAATTGATCCGGGGTACCAGGAACCGGATAAAGAAATCCCGCTGCCAAGAAAAAGAAAACCAGGTTTACCATCCGAAGAAAGTGATCGGGGAGTAGTAATTGGGAACGATGGCAATATAGGCGGAATACGTATATGGTAAAATTAAAAAACGAGGTTTGAGCCTCGTTTTTTAATATCTTAATTTTTAAGAGAATCGGAGTCGGTGATAAATTTTAATCTTTTTTCTATGCTTTCTATTTTTTTACGGATTTGTAGATGGTCGAAAGGTTTAATATTTGGGTCAGTAAATTTTAGTTGAGCTGTTAATTCTGCTCTGTTCTCTCTTAACTTATTAATTTCTTGACTTAATTCTGGACCGGTTGGAACTAGATCTCGAGATTCTCTAAAAGGTCCGACACCAGAACGTTCGCTGGCACCAGAAGTTTGATCTAAAACCCTCTGAACTTCATCACGAAAAACAAGCACGCCTCGAGGTGGTTTGTCATCATCGGTAACAATGTTAGATGGTTTTTTTTCATGAGAGGGTGTTTTCTGTGATTTGCCTATGAATCTTTCAAATAATCCCATATAATTTTTAGTTAGATTAAAAATTAAGGTTGTTTTGGTGGATCATCTGGTTTTGGCGCGCGCCGATCTCCAATTGGCGGTGGCGGTCTTTTTTCGCGTACCGGATGAAGGAAATCATGGGCTTGTTCAGTAAGAGTTTGGTGCAAAAGAACTCGGTTGTAGTGAAATTGGAGTTTATTTGGATTTTCTTTGGAGAGGGAAAATTCTATGTTGTAGGGTGTTAAAAGCGTTGAATCTCTGGAAGACAATGCTTTAAAAAGTTTTCCTTGCAGAAAGGCTTGCATTTGTTTATTTTGTTGAGAATACTTTTTTCGATTATTCGTCCATTTGATGTGCGGCTGAGGCGACGTGTTGTTTTCCCAGGTTACATCATATTCATTATACCATTCTTTGATCCATTGGTTCATTAAAAATCGAGCAATCTTTTCTGGAGTTTTAAATGCACGTTTTTTTAAATCAAGGGATTCATTTTTTGGCACAGTTTCCAGTGGTGCAATAGGGGCAACTTCCCAGGTATGTGGCGCTTGATGGCGAGGTGTGTTTTTTTCGGCAAAGCTGAAAACAGTCGGCGGCTTAGGTGGCACAGGAGTTTCGTTTTTGAAAGCTCTGTCACCCAAAATCCCGATACCTAAACCCAAGAGTATTCCTTGTAAACGAGGGTTTTTAACGAAAGGCAAAATTCGATTCAAGAATTGAGGGATTTTTACCGGAACCTTGGGCTTGTGTTCAACAGCAAGCGGTGGAGAAGGTGGTAAGTTGGGCGTGGTTGGTGGGGTAGTTTCGGATGGTTGAGGAGCGGGTTCGGATATTGTTACCAAAGGAGTATCGATTGAGGGGGTGGCTTCGGGCTCTATTACTGCAAATGGTTCGTAATCTTCTGGTTCGGAGCGAGGGTTTTGTGGTGGAAGTGGTTCGGAAGATTTAAATTTTAAATCTTCAGGGCGTAAGGTTGTGGCAGATGCAATAATCTCTTCTCTCCTGTCTTGGTCTTTGGTATCCACTGTGACTTTGGCAAAGGGTTTAACAAGGGGTGGTGCGGAAAGAACAATTTCGCCGGGGTGGGCTAGACGAGAGATAGTTTGAGTTAGATCAATTCTGCCAAGTCGGCTAGACCTAAGTGGAGGTGTTGTAAGGTCCTTTAGCCTTCTTAGAGTTGAGTATCTGGCGTAAGAAACAGGTCCATCTATTGCCACTGGATGAGGTTTAAGAGGAGGGAGAGGTTTGGCTAGATCGGTTCGAGAAAATTCATCGGGCATGGGAGTTGGTTTTTGTTTTGTGTTGATGGGGAGGTCCGCTTTTGCATCTTTGGATACTCCAAGCATTTGAGCAATTTTTTCATCTCTCTCTCGTTTTTGTTCAGCCCTTTGTTCCTCGGAGGTGGCGGGTTTTGAGTGGAAAGCATAATTAATACTATCCCCGGTATCAGGTGTGGTAGGTTGGGCGCTAAAGAGTTCAAGGGTTAGTGAGTGGGAACGTTTTTCGGGCATAATTAAAAAGGTAAAGAGTATCTCTTTATACACCAAAATTGACTTTGTGTCAATGTATTTTGACACTAAAAATAGTTGAAAGTACGGTTTTTGGCTTATCTGGGTAAGTAGAATCAGTATGTTGAGGCAAATTTTAGCGAAAAAAATGGGATTTGGCAAGACGCGAAGTTGGCTAACTGGCTATTGGCTCGCCAAAAATGTGCTTGGAAAGAAAAAATATTAAAAGTCAGTTGGTGTTTTTAAACAGGCTTCATAAAAGTTAAAATCTTTTGTAAAATAGCGGTTTTTGAATTTGAAAAAAACCAAAAATATGATAAATTAAAATTAATTTAAGATAAAAAATAGCTCTATTTGTAAAATATGCCAACTGAAATCCAGCTAAGAAATTCGGCGATAGTACCTTCTGCTCAGGAGACAGCGTTAGATCACCAGGTTTTTGATGCCCAGTTTGCAGATGAAACATTTGACGAAAGCGGGGAAGGGGTTTCGGCTGCAGAAATTGCGCGCTGGCAGGTAGCAAATAACAGATTGAGAAATTACGAATGGGATGAAGGCGGCAGGTATAATTTTAAGGAGTTTCCTTTTGTGCGCGACGCACACCAATTTTTGGCAGGTGAACAATGGCGGGGTGGAAATGAAAGGGTAAAAGAGAATGGTGAAAATAACCCCCTACAACTCATCCGCCCGGAAAATATCTGGTCGGTCAAAGATTGGTATGCAGACCAAGGCCAAAAAGATATAGCGGAAAAATTGTTGTGGCAACCCGGAGGTTGGCCAACAGAGCGGCCAGACTTATGGTCACCGCCATCATCTTTAGCTGGTGCGTATGAGCAACAAGTTAAAAATTTTGAAGATTTAGCAATTACGGTATTGGCCAGCTTAAATCAAGCTGACTCTACGCAGAGGATAACGATGGTAGGGGAGAAATTAAGCGAATTTTTTTCAAAAGAAAAAGTTGTTTTCCAAACCCAAGATCGTCCCAAAACCACTTCCAAAGAAGATGCGCATAAATGGTTGGTTTATGCCGTGCTTTCGATAGTCAATTCTCCTTCACCAGGCATAACAGCGCTCGGACGTTTACGGGCTTTGGAATTATTATCTTATTTTCCGCCTAAAGAATTGGCAGTAAGTTTTCAGGGTCAAAAAGATCAGGAGTATTTAGATGGTTATAATAAAAAGAAAGATTTGGGGTACGAGCGTTTCTTGCCCGCCCGCTTGCCACAAAGTTTTTGTAGTCGAGAAGAGCGGTTGGAGCCGGATCACGGGAAGTTGTGGCAAAATAACCAAAAACTCCAAGCACTCATAGTGCGCGATAACCAAAAGCGGATTGATTGGCAAGCAACTGCCGTTCAGTTAACACAGCGCTCTCCAGCCGAAGCTATACAAATATGTTTGCTATTATTACGCGACCCGGTGGCTGTCGAAGGCGCTCTAGCGTATCTAGCGGCTATTCCACGCCTCGAAACAAAAACAAAAGCAATCATGTTGGGCCGAAAATCGTCTTTACTTATTGAACTTAAATTAACCAGAACTTTAGAAGAACAGGTGGCCCAGGGAATTGGTGTTAAAGCTGTACCCGGGGCTGAAATCGAAGCCGAGATAGAGGAAAAAGATGCGGAAGATTTGCGACAAATTATCAGGCGTCAACAACAAACGATTGTTTTGTTGGAAGAGCAATTGGCTCGTACAACTGCCGGACAAGCTAAAATGTATTGGGAGATGCAAGGAGCCAAAGGCGAAATGTTTGTTAAAAAAGAAGATCCGCAAGGTTATTTTAGAATTCTGGGTTTACATCCCCACGCGTTTGATGGATTGGATGAAAAAACTATTCAAGATATGCTGAAAAGACAGAACAATTTTTACTTGCGTATTTATCATTCTGACCTTCCAGAAAATCGTGGTAATTTGGAAGCGGCTGCGAATCTTACCCTATTGACGGAAGCTTTAAATTTTCTTTCCAACCCCGTAAAACGTCTATCGTACGGTAAGTAAACCTCTAAAAGATGAATGGTTGGAATTTTAAAGTAAGATTTTTAGAAATTAAAGTTCGTAATGAAAACCATCGGTTCATCGCGGTGGTTTTCATTTTTGAATCAATCCCCATAATTTGCAAAATTTCATTATTCTCTTCCCCAAGAATTTAAAAATTCTTTGGAAGTCATAGTCTTCCCGTACATAATGGGAAAAGTGTAATTTATAAGATATTTACAAAGTTCCTGCCGAATCATTACATCCGTTGTTTCAATGAGATCTTTAAGTATCACAAAATTATACCCATGACTAAATCCTCCGCATATAGTTG
>CAYOFO010000067.1:0-4893 GCA_964403325.1 uncultured Gammaproteobacteria bacterium
CTGACTGTAAATCAGCTGGCTACGCCTTCCTAGGTTCGAATCCTAGTCTGCCCACGATAAGTTTATAAAGTCTGTTAAGTTCTCTTTCGGCACATGCTGGCCGAGACTTTTGCCTTTAAAAGACTTGGGTGCCGCCTTAGCTCAGCTGGTAGAGCAACAGTTTTGTAAACTGTGGGTCGTCGGTTCAAATCCGACAGGCGGCTCTAAAAATATAAAATCAAAAATTCAAATTATTTTGGTGGTGAGAGTAAAATTTGGAGTTAGAAAAAAAACAAACATTTTTCATTTCGATTTTTATATTTTAGGTTTATACTGCCGTTGTAGCTCAGTTGGTAGAGCACCACCATGGTAAGGTGGGGGTCTCGGGTTCAAATCCCGACAACGGCTCAGTTGCTTGTCCTAATTTATTCATTTATTTATTTTGTTATGTCTCAGGAAAATCGCGCCCCTTTGCAGTGTACTGCTTGCCGTCGCATCAATTACAACACAACGCTTAATCCCCGGATTAAGAACCGTTTAATGTTGAGTAAATTTTGTAAAAGCTGCGCCAAGCACGAAGATCACAAACAAACAAAATAGGGGTAAATAAAAGACGAGGTTTCTACTCGTCTTTTTGAATGGGCGCGTAGTATAATGGTAGTACTGCGGTCTCCAAAACCGTAAGCGTAGGTCCGATTCCTACCGCGCCTGCTACACGAAGGTCTATCCAGACCTTCTTTCTATTACCGTACTCAACATGCGTTATCTAAAATGCCGGTTGAGAAGTTTGTGCTTCAGTAAAATTGAAGGGTTTATTTTTTGCATAAGCAGTAGTTTATTGTGTATGAAACAAACGATTCTTTCGGCCGGGGTTCGGCAAGTGCTGCAGGATTACTCTGCTCAGTATCAGCAAAATAAATGGTGGACTTTTTGTGCTTTTATTGCCCCGGCTTTTGGCAATATTTTTATTTTTCTTGTGCCACCATTGATTGTGGCCAAATTAATGAATACGTATATTGCCACCTCCCTCGTTTCTGTAGGTGCGGTTGGCGGATTAATCGCCTTGTTTGCTGCTTCTTGGCTTTTTGGTGAAGTGTTGTGGCGTTTTAGCTTGCATTACCTGATTAAGCTCGAAGCGCAAGCGGTCGGCAACTTAAACAAACTCGCTTTTCATCGTTTGGCCGAGCGCGATTATGATTTTTATACCAATAATTTTGTTGGCTCACTGACTAAAAAAGCAGCCGCGTTTTCGCGTAGTTTTGAAATTTTTAACGAAACGCTTATTTTTAATATTTTTACTAATGTTATCCCGATTGTATTTGTGAGTATTGTGTTGTGGCGTTATTCTCCTTGGATTCCTCTCATTCTTATTGCTTGTTTAGGTTTGGTAGTGGTGGTAGCGTTACCGATTATCCGTTGTCGGTCACGGTTGGTCGCGGAGCGGCATGAAGCCGGCAGTAAGATGGTGGGACGGCTTGCTGACGCGCTTACCAACATGTTTGCTATCAAATCTTTTGCCAAAGAGCATCAAGAAGAGCGAGTTTATAGTACGTGTGTTGATGAGTATGCACTACGTTTTAAAAAGGCCGCCAATTTTCAAAATTTGCGTTTTGAAACCGTTATCTCCCCTCTCTATGTGGCGACCAATGTGATAGGTTTGGTGATTACGGTTTTTTTTACTCAGCGTTTCCATTTACCACCCGGAGCCATGTTCGTTATTTTTTCGTATTATGCACAGGTGACGCGGATTTTTTGGGATCTGAACCGCATTTATCGCAATATTGAATCTTCGCTTGGTGAGGCTGCGGAGTTTACTGAGCTATTGCTTTTGCCACCCATTATTCAAGATATCGGGCAGCCGAAAAAATTGGTGATAACAGCCGGTGAGATTACATTTAATAATGTTTGTTTTACTTATGGTAGCAAAGAGAGTGATGAATCATTTTTGGAAGATTTTTCTTTGCATATTAAGGGTAATGAAAAAGTGGGGTTGGTAGGACCGAGCGGCAGTGGTAAAACCACCATTACTCGTTTGTTGCTGCGATTTATGGATGTAAATAGTGGGTCCATCATGGTGGATGGTCAGGATGTCCGCTCGGCTAAGCAAAGTTCTTTGCGCGAAGCCATTGCTTATGTACCGCAAGAACCATTTTTGTTTCATCGGACCTTATTTGAAAATATTGCCTATGGCGATGAGAGGGCTACTAAAAATGATGTGGTGCGTGCTGCTAAATTAGCTCATGCGCATGAGTTTATTGTGAAGCTGCCGCATCAATACGACACTTTGGTGGGGGAACGGGGAGTGAAATTGAGTGGCGGGCAGCGCCAGCGGGTGGTAATTGCGCGAGCCCTCATAAAAAATTCTCCGATTTTGGTGTTGGATGAAGCAACCAGTTCTTTAGATTCGGAATCGGAAAAGTATATTCAGGATGGCTTAAAACAATTGATGGAAAATAAAACAGCCTTGGTGATTGCTCATCGTTTATCAACTATTAAAAATTTAGACCGGATTATTGTGCTGGATCGAGGCCGGATAGTTCAGGCTGGGTCACATGGCGAATTGATACGACAAAATGGCTTGTATGCCAAACTCTGGAGTCATCAATCGGGAGAATTTTTTAGTTAAGGATGGGCGACAAGTGTGCTACAATAATGCATGAAGAGTAAATTTAGGTTCATTCACATTGTTTATTTATATATGGCTTGGTACAAAAAACAATTGGCAGAAATTTTAAAAAAAACGTCAACGTCAGATGTTGCGGCAAGTTTGGGAAAGCAATCGCCCAAAGGTTCGCGTGGGTATGTGGCTCGCTCGCCGGCAAAGAAAGGGACGAAAAATAACTATCCTAACCCGGTTAGCAATCAGAATCGCAATCGATCAAAGACCGATTTGCCGTAAAACCCGTGTCGTAGAGAGTAATTTTACGGTTGTAAATTTTGTATATCTTCAGTGTATTTGGCGACGAGTGTCATCACGTTGTCGCCGTAAAAACGAAATCGTGGGTTGGTTGATCCGGAAAAATAACGCATGGCCGCTGCCCATTGGCTGTCGCTGCTGGTCTGCGCTCCGTTAGCTTTAAGCAGAAGAGCGGCTGCCATAAAAGCGTCGCGAATATCCCAAGGATTAGCCGGGGTTTTCCCGGTTAGGGCACTTACTTTATCTTGGTACTTGATCCAGGTAGAGGGAATAAATTGGGCTGGTCCCATAGCTCCGCCCCAGCCAATTTGTTGGCCGGTTTTATCGCGCATTGGGCAAGAGACCGGTGTTGCGTCAATATCTCTGCCCAGAGCTTGGGTGATAGTTTTAAAAGGTTCTTGGTCCCGGTCTGGCTTCATAATCACTTTCCAACTTTTTTCCGGTGGATCAGTTGGGCGGTTGCAGGTGCCGACATTTTTACCAAGATTGGATTCTTGGGTAAGGATGGCTAATAAAAAAGGAGTTGGGACACCGGTTGCTTGGCTGGCTACTTGAGCAATATTTACGGCCGCACCAAACGTGATTTGTTGCCCGCCGCCCACCAGTTCATACAGCCGAGTCCGAATGGTTTGCGCCTGTTGTTTTTTGTTGGTAATTTCTGATTGATAAGCGATTTCTTTACCTTGGGTAGTTTGGAGTAAAGTTTTTTGTTCATTCAGTTTTTCTTTGAGAGCCGATGATTCTAGGGCACTGAGGTGCAAGAGTTCGTCTAGGTTGTCTTGTTTTTCGCTCAGAGCAGTTTGATCGGTGTGCAGTTTTTGTTGAGTGTTTTTGAGATCGTTGGCCAGAGATTGAATTTGCATACTCAGATTCAGAAAATTTTTCGCTTCATTAAAGCCGGCACTCAGACCGTTACGATGAAAGAGCTGTAAAAGAAAATTGGACCGCTCACTTTGATTGAGGAGCCGCAGTAACAATCCCAGGCGAATATGAAAACGCTCTCGTTTCGCTTCTAACAGATGAATGTTGTTTTGGTTCTCGTCAATTTGGGTGGCGAGTTTTTGGAGGGTAAGAGTGTTGGTTCGAATGCGCAGCTCAAGCGTGCGCTGCTCCAGGCGTAGTTGGTTGATGCGGCGGTTAAGTGTATTTTTTTGGCTTTTGGTAGTGGTAAGCTCTCGCTGTAAGGCGCTGATTTGTGTTTCAATAGCGCTCAGCTCATTTTCGAGAGCAGCTTGGCCTTCATTTTGAGCCAAAGTAGGCACAGAAATCAGGCAGAGGCTGCCAAATAGACCGGTGATTAAAAAAGAAAAAATAATTTTTTTCATAGGTCTTTTCAGTGTAGCTTAAAAACCAAGTTTTTTCCACTGGGCCAGGGTTTGATTTTATCGTTTTTTTAAGATCAAACCATTAGTATGAGGTCGTTGGTCGTTTTTGTATGGGTGAGTGTTGATGTCTTGTCTTTGACATAAAGATAAAAAAATGGTACAATCAAAAATTGTAAATCTATATTTACACATTTATTATATATAGTTTGCTTATGAAAAAAGTATTTTTTTCAGCAGCCGTGCTGATAAGTATGGTCGGATTATTTGGGGTGCAAAGATTTGCTTTGGCTCTGAGCGTTAGTCCAAGTATTATTTCGGCAGTAGATTTGTTGAATCCTGCTAAAAACGGAAGTAATGTCGGTGTTTTTCAGCCTATTTATCCCCAACTTCTTCCCTCCTCAACCACTGAGCCAACGATTGGCAATTCGTGGAATTATGGTCCAAGTCGACGTGCCCCGGCAAGTGATTTTATGTTTGAGTATGACGTGGTCGTTAGTGAGCCGGCTACCCTGTCTTTGCCGGTGGAGCAAGCATGGAATGCGGCCGATTATAACAACCAAGAAAATATCGGAGGTTACGAGGCCGCTTTATTTATGAAAAAAGGCAATTCAGAAGAGTATTATCGAGCCATGATTTCCACTACCTGGAAAGAAGTTCTGCTCTGGTCGAGTC
>CAYOFO010000068.1:0-4719 GCA_964403325.1 uncultured Gammaproteobacteria bacterium
CCCCACCCTTCAACAACTCTGCCTGGAAGCAAAACGTTTAGCTCGCCAGTTTGCTCATATTGAATTTCATCACACACTCCGCAGCGGCAATAAAGCGGCTGACGCAGAAGTCAACCGCATTTTAGACAACCCTGATAAGTATACCGTAAGCAGTGCTACAAAAATTCTTCAGCAAAAACGTCTGATTTAAAAACCACACATTTCTAAATCTTTTTACAGCAAAAAAATTAAAAAAACCTTTATTTTAAGGGTTTTTAATTTTAGCAAAATCAGTGACTTCTTTTCTCTATGTTAAATTCGTGTCGCAATTTTATATTAAAGGATTTCGTAGTAGTTGAATTTTGAACCGGCATTTCTCTATCAAATTTCTGCACTCTTTTTTCAGTCCGCGGTAACTTGAACTCCGGCACATCTTCCAGTTGTCGATTCATTTTTTCCGGTAAATTTTTGTCCTTTAATTTTTTCCCCTTTAATTCAACCTTTATATTTTGCAATTTTGTTTTGGTTTCTTCTATTTTTTTTATCGTATTGTAATTGGCTGTTTTTTTAGCGCTTAACACTTTTAATTCTGCTTCACGACGCTCCACTTTCTTGAGGTAAAACTTCGCTTTTTTTTCTGGAGTTGTCTGTAATTTTTCTTCAATATTTTCTATTTGTTCCTTCAATGGATACAACACCGTTCCTTCAGAAACATTCGGACTGGCATACGCGTACACCCCAGTTGAACCCATTATTACTACTCCCAAAAACCCGGCCACCGAGTATCGCCAAAATGTTGTTTGGTACCAAAAAACTACCGGCAGAGCAACATTCTCAAAACTTTTACCCAAATGTTGCAACAGCTCTTTTTTAAAAGCCGAAGATGGCGACAAAGATCGCTTCATTTTCCAAAATTGGTAATTCAGAAATTTCATAAAGGTTGCTTCATTTTTTTGAGCGCCCGATGCGCTGCTACCTTAACCGCCCCTTCGCTCAAACCTTTCATTTGGGCTATTTCTCCATAACTATACCCCATTATATAGTGAAAAGTTACAATTTCCTGCTCATCGACGCTTAATTTTTTAAGAAGTTCGTAGAGTTCTTGCTGAGCGGCATCTTTGCTAAAGGCATTTTTTGCTTCCTTGAGCCAAAAACTATAATTTTCAGCATTTTCTTCGTCCTCGGGCAAAGATTGGTGCATTTTATTATCGCGGTAATAGTTTATAACATGGTTACGAGCAATAGTCATAATCCAGGCACTTTGGCTTAAAGAAACATCATAACTGGAAAAATTTTTGAGCGCTTTTATAAAAATTTCCGATACTAAATCTTCGGCAATTTCTTTATTTACGCCAACCCGAAACAGGACAAAGCGATAAACTTTATCAACGTGCTCATTATAAAACTTTTCAAAATCCCGCTGAGAAAAAGCCATAGTGGCTTAAGTATAACAAAAAACAACTTGTTAAAACAAGTTGTTTTTATTTAATTTTAGATAGTTTTAAGTTCTGCCAATAATCGCTCCATTCTTTGTGAGTGAGATAAACTAAGTGGGCCATATTTTATTTCTTCATAGTTTTTAATACGAAAAGAATCATGTAGACAAACAAGAACTTCTTCATCCTTTGTATTAATTTTTCGCCTCATTCTATCTATCATTGAATGTACAGCTGGAATGGTTGCGCCAAATACTTTTGCGATTTTCCAGAGGATGGCATCCGATGAATAACAGTGAGAAATGTATTCCCATACAACACTCTCTTGTTCCGTCAAAACAACTTGCCTTCCAGACGGTAAAATAATTTCTAACTGCACAGTTTCTTTATTTTCACCTATTTCTGTTTTAGCCAGGTCTTTTACTTCTGAACCTACCGATGGAACTTGAGAAAATTTTGCCGAACCTACTTGTTGAGCATCCTCGACAATCTCATTTTTAAGAGCATTTATTATTTTTAACTCTTTTAAGAAAAAAGATCGAATTTCTTCTTTATATAAAAGTAAAATACTTTCAAAAATCTCACCCAACTCCTCGGACGTCATGCATCCTAACTTTTTATCTGTAAAATCTCTACTGAACAGATTAGTAATCCTGTTTATAAACAAAATAAAATCAGGGCTATTAAGAATAAGCCTGGCATTTTCTTTATTACCTAGACGGACTTGCTCACGTTTAAGATCAGAAATTAGCAAATTAATTTCTAACGCAATTCGTTCACAAAGAACACGATACCTTGTATCCAGAGAAGAAATCTCACGCTCTTTTAAATTTTCCATAAACTTGTATTGAATGAACGATTGACCTTACAATACTTGAGCTAAATTGTCAAGCGCTTCCCTCTCGGGGATAAAATCTGTGTTTTTTTCGCTCAGGCATAGGCCTAAGGAAACAAACGACTAAATACTAAGTTATAAGTTCGCGCCCATATTGGGGACGCGGCAAAACTCTCGGTCGCATACGCAAGTTAAGAATATCCCTTTTTCCATTCTCTGGCGGCATAACTTCATGAATCTTCTGTATTCCTGACCCAAAACCTGGAGCCCGCAAAACCATCACCGTTCCAGGCTGAGTAAGAAATGAATCTATTTTTCTTAATCTTCTATAATCTGGCGGATCAACTTCAGATTCATATACGTGAATCCAGGCTGAACCAGAAATAGTAAAGGTAAAACTTAACAGCTCATCGGTTCTGCGATCACGGTGAGGGCCAATCCAGTCCGACGAACTACGATAACGCTGATACCCTATTTCATTGAGCAACCAAGACGAAAGCTCGTCGGGATAAATACCTGTCTTTTTTATTATACCGGACATCGCTCTACACAGCTCGCTCGCATACACCGGAGCATTGGTATCACCCAACATGGTATAAGCTCGAGCATGCAACTGTTTTACCTCAGTTGAGGTGCCAGCATTAATAGGGTGTGTAACATGATCTCCTACTTCAAGCCCAAGACGATCTATTTCGTTTTGTAATTCACACAACACATCAGATTCCAGCGCATCCGCCACAAAAGCATACCCGCGTTCTCGAGTTTGTTCTAACACTGATTTTACATCCAAAGAATCTCGAAAAACACGAACATCTCTCGTTTCATTAAAATTTTTAATATCGCTACAGGGTGCTTCCATAAATTCACTACCAACTTTTAAGCTAATTTAAAAGAAATTTACTTAATCTTTGTGGATAAAATTATTTTTATAAATTTGTTTCCGATGCTATTTCAGAGAGAATGATTCTCCTAACCTCCAAAAACTGAACTAATAATTCATCAGAAACACGGTTTACTTTCTCTTGCAATGATTCTCCGGGAATGTTAGTTACCCTGGATTCTTGGCATCGAGCCGCCCATTTAAGCTCTCTTGCAGCTTTTTCCATAGTATCACTGGTAAAATAAAGCGCTGCACGAGTGCGGATATCGTCTGGCAGACACCAAGCCATAAGACGAGCAATTTTATAGCCTTTTTGCCGATCGTTAAGATCATCATCCAGATTGAATTTAAGAATTGACTTAAAAGCTTCTTTCACCCAATTTTCTAAAAAACCGTACACGTCTTTTTTTGTACCAATCCAGATACGACCCTGTCTGTCTGAGAGATGAAAAATTGAATTATCACCTAAACAAGGCGGTGGAGGCAAAGGTGGAGCTCCTTCAGTTTCTTCAACCTGCAAAACAAATTTTTCGCCAATCCACCCCAGCACAATATCACCAGAGGCAGCAACTGCTTGAGGCATTATAATATTATGATGTTCCAAAGGATATAACGATGATGGATACTGCTCTGCAATACTTTGATGCGTATCAAAAATAGACCTCATAAAATGCAGTCCGGTTCGCACATCAACCCCCTTGGCATAGCCATAGATAGTAACCGTCGTATCCGGGCCAATTGTTTTAAAGTGAGGCGACCCTCCTTCGGGAGGATTATTGGGAAGAACCAGGTCACAGGCTTCGGCACACGCAAACGCAACCATACCAAGTGAGCGAGGAGATGGACGCTCAATCATGGCTACCAGACGAAGCCAACCGTTGGTTTCACCTTCTAGGAGTTTACGTCTATCAAACTGGTCACGGCCACGTTCTTTTTGTCCACCCACTTCATTATTTGCTTTTTCAACCACCCCAACACCAAACTCTGGTAATTCAATGAAAATTGAGGGCGTTTCTTTCATGCCAAAAATTATAATATATTTTTTAAATCTTCAAGCGCCTTTTTTGTTTCACGATTGAGCTTTTTGGGTACATGAATTTTTACCCGCACAAACTGATCGCCGCGAGAAGATTTTTGTAAATGCGTAATACCTTTGCCTTTGAGGCGAATAAGTTGGCCCGATTCTGTACCTTCGGGTATTACCATTTTAACCGTTCCATCGAGGGTAAGCACTTCGACCGTATCGCCCAGTACAGCTTGCGGAAAACTAATTTCTTTATCCGTAAAAACATCAAACCCCTCACGATGAAATTCCTTGCTGGCTTTTATATGCACCATGACATACAAATCCCCGGCCTGTCCGCCGTGCGGAGCCGCTTCGCCTTTACCGGTAACACGGATGGATTGTCCTTCATCAATTCCAGCTGGAATTTTTACTTTTAGGGTTGAGCTTTTGGCCATTACACCACTGCCGCTACAATGCTTACATTTTTTACTGGCATGCTCGCCGCGACCCTGGCAAGTTGGACACGTTGCGACACTTTGCATATTGCCCAAAATGGTACGCTGATTTTGCACCACTTGGCCTT
>CAYOFO010000069.1:0-4436 GCA_964403325.1 uncultured Gammaproteobacteria bacterium
CCAGAACGTCTAGAAAAATCGTGGCTGATGTAATAAACGTCAGCTTTTTATTTGTAAAAAAAGTTATATTTTTTAAGTCATTATGCCTACCGTCAATCAATTGATTAAAAAAGGCCGCGTCAAACAGGTTCGCAAAACCAAGACCCCGGCTTTACAGTTTACTATCGACAACTTGCACCGCAAGACCACCTGGTTTGCCAAAGGTTGTCCATTCAAACGTGGTGTTTGCACCAAGGTGTATACCACCACTCCAAAAAAACCAAACTCAGCTTTACGTAAAGTAGCCAAAGTTCGTCTTTCCAATGGTACCGAAGTTATCGCCTATATTCCTGGTGAAGGCCACAACCTCCAGGAGCACTCCATCGTTCTTTTGCGCGGTGGCCGTGTAAAAGACTTGCCAGGTGTACGTTACCACATCGTGCGCGGTATTTATGATACACAGGGCATTGCTACTCGCCGACGTGGACGCAGTATTTACGGCAGCAAACGACCAAAAGCCGCTAAAAAATAGTTTTAAATCAATTTATTTATAAATTTTTGAATAACGAATAATGGGTTATGAATCATGCTGAATTATACGCTTTGATTCTTAATTCCTCATTCTTAATTCCCCATCAAATATATGAGAGGAAAAAAAGCTAAAAAGAGAGATATAGCGGCTGACCCAAAGTACGGTAACGTGCTTTTGGCCAAATTTATCAATCACATCATGATGCATGGCAAAAAGACGGTCGCTCAAGCTGTTGCTTATCAGGCTCTTGAGAAAGTTGCTGAATCTACCAAACAAGATCCAGTAAAAGTTTTTGAAGAAGCTATTAAAAATGTTCAACCCCAGCTTGAAGTTCGCTCTCGCCGCGTGGGTGGGGCCAACTACCAAGTACCAATGCCAGTTCGCGGTGAACGCCAATGTGCTTTATCTTTCCGCTGGATTATCGGCGCTGCCCGTGCCAAAAAGGGCCAGCCTATGCACCTCAAATTGGCTACCATCCTTATCGATAGTCAACAGGGACTGGGTGATGCTATCCGCAAGCGTGATGATATGCACCGTATGGCCGAAGCTAACAAAGCCTTCGCTCACTTTGCTCGTTTCACCAGTTAATTCTTTTTCCAGCTTTGTTTTTATAAAGCGAAATCTTGTTTGCAAACAGCAAGATTTAAGAATTACGAGTTATAAATTATGGCTACAAAACTTGCCTAATACATAATTCTTAATTCATTATTCTAAAATTTTTTATGCCACGTCAATATACTCTTGCTCAGACGCGCAATATCGGTATCATGGCCCACATCGATGCCGGTAAAACCACTACAACCGAGCGTGTTCTGTTCTATACCGGAAAAAAACACAAAATCGGTGAAGTGCATGAAGGTGAAGCCACCATGGACTGGATGGAACAAGAAAAAGAACGCGGCATTACCATTACTTCCGCCGCTACTACTTGTTTCTGGAAAGGACATCGTATCAATATTATCGATACGCCTGGCCACGTCGACTTTACCGTAGAAGTAGAGCGCTCACTCCGCGTTCTCGATGGTGCAGTCGCTGTATTTGATTCTTCGCAGGGTGTAGAACCACAATCCGAGACCGTTTGGCACCAGGCTGACAAATATAACGTACCACGCATTGCTTTTGTAAATAAAATGGATAAAATTGGCGCTGATTTTTACATGACACTTAGTTCCATTCATGAACGTCTTACCACTCAGGCGTATGCCATTCAGTTACCAATTGGCCAGGAAAGTGCCTTTAGTGGCTTGATCGATATTATCGAAGAAAAAGCTTATAAATTCGAAGGGGAAAAAGGACAAACCATTACCGAAATTCCAGTACCGGAAGACATGCGCGATCTTATCGCCGAACACCGTGCTAAGCTTGTCGAAAAAGTTGCCGAAGCCAGTGATGATATGATGAACCGTTATTTAAACGGTCAATCTTTTTCTGTGGAAGAAATTCGTCAAGCCATCCGAGTTCTCGTTATCAAAGGTCAAATGTACCCAGTACTTTGCGGTTCAGCTTTGGCAAATATCGGTGTCCAGTTTATGTTAGACGGGGTTACTGCCTATTTGCCTTCGCCGCTTGACGTTCCAGATATTCGTGGTACTCATCCGGAGACGGAAGCCGAAGAAATTCGTAAAGTATCGGACACCGAACCATTCTGTGCTCTTGCTTTCAAAGTTGCTACCGATCCCTTTGTTGGAAAATTAATCTTTTTCCGTGTTTATTCGGGTACTATTGGTGCTGGAAGTTATATTTACAATTCATCTACCGGTAAAAAAGAACGGTTAGGCCGCATTGTTCGCATGCACGCCAATAGCCGTGAAGATGTTGATGAAGTATTTGCCGGTGAAATTGCTGCGGCTATCGGCCTTAAGGATGTTGGTACTGGAGACACCCTTTGCGACGAAAATAAACCTATCGTCCTGGAGCGTCCAACTTTTGCCGAACCGGTTATTTCCATGGCCATTGAACCAAAAACCAAGGCTGACCAAGAAAAAATTGGTCTGGCTATGCAAAAACTTGCCGAAGAAGATCCAACATTTAAAGTTTCCACCAATCCCGAAACCTTGCAGACCATTATTTCCGGTATGGGTGAATTGCATCTCGATATTATTGTTGATCGCATGAAACGGGAATTTAAAGTGGAAGCCAACGTAGGGGCTCCTCAGGTAGCTTTTAAAGAAGCAATTAAAGCTTCTGCAGAAGCTGAAGGTAAATATATTAAACAATCCGGTGGTCGTGGACAATACGGACATTGTTGGTTGCGAGTAGAGCCGCAAGAAGTCGGTAAAGGTTTTGAGTTTGTTGACGAGGTAAAAGGTGGTGCTATCCCACGTGAGTTTATTCCGGCTATCGAAAAAGGTGTTAAAGAATCTTTAACACGCGGTATCCAAGCTGGCTATCCGGTAGTAGATATTAAGGTTACCTGTTACGACGGTTCTTACCACGAAGTAGACTCCAGTGAAATCGCTTTCAAAATGGCTGGTGCCATGGCCTTTAAAGCCGCTTGTCTCAAAGCGCATCCTGTAATTCTTGAGCCGATCATGAAAATTGAGGTGCTTACCCCAGAACAATACATGGGTGAAGTTATTGGTGACTTAAACAGTAAACGCGGACAGATTCAGGAAATGACTGACCGCGGTAAACTCAAAGTTGTTCGCGCTCTTGTACCACTTGCCAACATGTTTGGCTACGTCGGTGCTCTGCGCAGTATGACCCAGGGTCGCGCGACACCAAGTATGGAATTCGGTGAATACGCCGAAGTGCCACAGAATGTCGCTGCAACTATCATCGCTGGCAAACAGAAATAAAATTAGATCAAAAAATCCTCCTATTCAACGGGAGGATTTTTTATTACGATAAAATATCGTGCTGGAAAAAATGTTTTTGAAAAAATTAAAATTCTCATAATTTTTCCGATAAAGTTTCTGCACACGGAAGGGGGTAATAACAGTAAGTGTTCGTAATAAAATAATTAGTCATTTGTTTCAATTTTAACTCTCTGTTTCACGGGAATAGGTAAATAAGGACATGGCTCAGAATTGGGTAGAGTTACAGTTAGAATTTTGTTCGTGGTACGGTTGACATCAGTTAAAAAATCAGGTTATAATGGCATTTCATTATATTATTTTATGCCTCTGCCGTTTGATCGTATTCTAAAAATTTTTGCGCGCAGTCAGGAGCGAATGATTCTTTTTCCTGAGGAAGTTCCTGAAGGGCTGGTGCTCGTCAGTCTTAACGATTATGAAAAGATGTTGAATATAGTCCCGTTTTCAGCTTCATCTGATTCAGTAGCCGGTTCAATCTCGTTGCTTGCCTCTGTTCCCCCAACAGTATCGGCGTTTCCTAGTCAAACAACTCCTCTTGCAAAAGCAGCGCCAAGTGCCTCAGAGACGATGGTGTCAGATGGGGTAAAAGCAGTGGAAGATCTGACCGAAGAAGAGATGTTTAGCCAGATTAATATGACTATCGCTCGATGGGAAGAAGCCCAAAAAAATAAGATGTCAGCGCAGATAGCCACTCCGGTCCCCAGTGAAAAAATGTTGCAGTTTCGTGAAGATTGGATTCCGTCCCAAGATCGAGTGCTGAAAGAAGATGATTTACGCGACGTGCCACATCAGGAAGAAAATTTTCAGGATGTGTAGTGGTTTTTGATTGTCCACACGCTCAGCCCTTGTCAAAATATAAAATCTCGTTTATAATTGCAACTACTTTTAGTAAGAATAATTTAATTCTATTTTCTGCGGCTGGATATAAAACTCGCTCCGACCACTCGAGAGCAGTGCCGCTTATCCAAATTGGCAACCATATGCCAGATTTTATACGAAGTAAGCCACACGTAAATATCGGTACCATTGGTCACGTTGACCACGGTAAGACAACCACCACCGCTGCCATTCTTAAAGTTTTGACAGCTCATGGTCAGACCGCTCAAAAC
>CAYOFO010000070.1:0-4386 GCA_964403325.1 uncultured Gammaproteobacteria bacterium
CTTCCCAATTTGCACGTTTGTATCATTGTTTCCGCCACTGGAAAACAGTGTCAGTTAATGCCTAAGAACTGAACCAAAGGAATGTAGTTATGTCGAGTGCTGTCGGCAATTCTTCTAGGTCTATTGACCTATCTCGTTTAGCGGAACCGTTCGAAGAATCAGACATCGAATGGCGTGTTTCAAGAGCAGGAACCAAGAAAGGCGGAATGTTCTGTCTTTGCTTGGCTTACTGCACAGCAAGAGCGATTCAGAAACGCCTTGACGAAGTGTGTGGTCCTGAGAACTGGCGAAATGAAGCCATGATCGTCAATGAGTTGCGACCTGGGATAATCGCATTGCAGGTCGGAATTTCCATTCGCATCAACGGTGAGTGGATTACGAAATGGGACGTTTCGGAACCAACGCAGATTGAACCTGCCAAGGGTGGTTTCAGTGGAGCGATGAAGCGAGCCGGTGCGCAGTGGGGCATCGGTCGCTACCTGTATCTTCTGGATGAAACGTTTGCTGAAGTCACTGAAAACCCAGGATCGGATAAGGGTTGGATTTGGGCTAAGCTTCCAGAAAAGCAAGGTGGTGGAGCGTATTACTGGAAGCCTCCGAAGTTGCCAGCTTGGGCGATGCCAAAAGGTCCCGAGTACGAGATTACGGAAGCTGAACTTAATGAGCTCAAGCGTAGCTGGAAAAAGAAGTTTGCTCCGGGCGAAAGAAATCCTAGCGAATTGCGAGATGGGTTCATTCGATTCGTCCACAACAGTGGTTGCGGAGAATTTCCAATCGACGATTACAAGTGCTGGACTCGCGATGCACTTGATAAGTGCTGCAATCTGTTCAACGTCACCAAAGACCCAAATGGTGTTAGCGGTGACGTTCCGTTTGGAGACGATTAAAGTGAGCAAGCGAATTGAAGTAAAGCCTGGGGACCAGTACGGACGATGGACAGTTTTACGAGAACTGTCCGCTTGGCGGTCGCCTAAAAGTGGCAAGAGATACCGAATGGTAGAGTGTTGCTGCGATTGCGGAACAGCCCGAGAGTTAACGCTGGAGTCGATTTGCAGAGCTACGGCACCAAGTCAATCGTGCGGATGCTTGCAGCGAGAATCGGCTGCTAAGGCTGGGCATGCAAATCGGACTCACGGAGATACGCACAGTCCAACATATTCATCATGGTCGATGATGAAGCAAAGGTGCTACAACAAAAACGACGTTGCGTTTGTCGATTATGGAGGGCGCAACATTCAAGTCTGTGAACGTTGGCGTGACTCATTTGAGGCATTTTTAGCCGACATGGGCGAAAGACCGTCGCTGCTTCATAGTATCGACCGATATCCTGATAAAGACGGGAACTATGAACCTGGAAATTGTCGGTGGGCAACTCCGGTTCAGCAAAATCGCAATCGCCGATCAAACGTTTTATTGTCGTTTCGCGGGGAAACGATGTGCATTTCCGAATGGGCAGAACGAGTCGGTTTGCCACGCAAGACTTTAGAAAAGCGACTTAACTGTCATGGCTTCACTGTCGAGGAGGCTCTAACGCTTCCTCTTAGGGCACGGAGGGCTTCGCAATGAGTCGGATGCAAGAACTGTTTTTAGACACATCTGGATTGGATGTAGCTGGACTTGAAGCCTGGGGGCGTGATTTGGCTTGGTGGCAAAGGCAAATCAATTGGTACATCGGACAATTGGCTATCGCGGCTAAGGATAAACTGGGAGACGAAAATTATTCACAGGTATTTCCGCCTGACGTTTCGCCAGGTCTGATTCAGCGATGTGAAGCGGTGGCTCGCGCCTACCCTCCTAAAGATCGCAATCCGTTGGCGTCGTGGACTGTCCACATGACTCACGCGAACAAGCCGAATAGAATCGAACTGGTCGCCGCTTCGGTTGATGCTGGGCGGACGAGCGACGAAGAGAGAAAGCACGCTACGCAGACTAACCAAGGCGACAAGCGGCAGCGGTGGATTTTATGCATCGATGTTAACTATCACGTTACTCGCATGTGGGCGTCTGGTGCTGAAACAGAAGCGGCAAAGCAGGTTTCGGAGTGGATCAAGCGAACGGTCGAAAGGCTTAAGGAAAAAGGCTTGACCGATGTTGTGTGCTGCTTCGATTCTGGAAACAGTTTCCGTAAAGAACTGACTAAGGATTGGGAAGATAAATACAAGAATCGTGCAACCAAAGATCCTGAGCTCGGTCAGCAGCTAAGGTTGGCGGAGGAAATGCTTTCCGAGTTCTGTAGCGCCAAGATGGATACATTCGAGGCAGATGACTTAATGGCGAGCTTTGCCAAGCAGTTCGATGGCAAGGTAACACTGCTGACTGTCGATAAGGACATGAGGCAGTGCCTATCTTCGAAGTGCAACATGCTCGTAGCAGTCGAATGGGTAGAAGATCCAACGAGCGGTGAAATGCTTCCCGATTACAAGTGGGTGAGCGTTAAGGATCACATGAAAGGATGCACGTACAACGGCACAGTTGTCGAAGGCGTATCCCCAGAGCAATGGACCACGTTTCAGGCTCTTGCAGGCGACTCCTCCGACACCATTTCCGGAGCTGCCGGAATCGGTGCCAAGATTGCTGCGGATCTCGTCAAGGAGTTCGGGACGATCGAGGCAATCATCGCAGCGGCTAAAGATGACGATCCACGAATCACGGCAAAGAAGCGTGAGGCATTGATTGAGTTTGAGAGCAAGTACGAAACCACGCTTAAGCTGGTCACATTGCGAACGGACTTACCAGTGCCAAAGACAACCAAGGTTTAATTGAAAGGCAAGTGATGCAAACGCATGACGACAACAATCACGGATTACGACAGCGATTCCTCGATGAACTTCGTAGTCGGGCAGACCGATCAGAGAAGGCAGGGGCGGCAGTGATTACAGCCGGTGCTCCTGACGAAAAGCCACTGGCACAGTGGAAGGCATCCAACGGAATGCACGTTCGTCATCTCCCAGACGATGAACAGGGCATTCTGCGAATTAGCGCTGGTGGCGGCGAACATCTTCCGGTGACGCTGAACTACTTGGTCGTTCGCGGTCCAGTTGGTCAGTGCATCGAGTTGCTTGAAAAGGCGTTAGTCGCACTTCGGGAATCTCCCGAGTAACGAAATCCGATAGTCGTACTGAGCGGTCTATCCGTTGGATGGCTCCCAATTGGTACGTGAGGATGTCACGGGACGTTAAAGGACCAAGCTCGTACCTATGGAGGCAGAAACATAGGGTTCGCAATAGCCAGCACGATTGAACTTCCTAGTGGTCGTGATTGGTGATGGCTCTTGTCATAACGGGTGAGCAGGCTTGATCCTGCGAAGAAAGCGACGGAGCCTTGCATTTTTCATTTCAACAAAAAAGGACATGGTTATGAGTGCTGGCGTTCCAATGCGGGAGTTGCCGCGATACAAGAGTCACAAGATCGTTCACGCGCTGAAGATCAAGGGAGTCGTCATTGAAGACGGCATCGTTTGGATTGTTCCCGACGATAAAGAGTATGCGGCGTTTGAGGTAGATAAGGCTTACTACGACAAGCACAAGCCACAATCTGGTGGCTACTACGTTGTGTACGAAGACGGTTACAAATCGTGGTCGCCAGCCGATGCGTTTGAGAGCGGCTACACGCGAGTTTCGAATGAACGAGATATGGATGTTCCAAAGATCGTTCTTGAGAAAGAGAAATTTCTTTCGGTCTTAGAGTCGGGCGATCCATTGAAAGATTTCTACGACGAAGATGACCTAGCAAGTGCGGTCTCGTACTTGTTGAATCGCCAAAGTTAGCCATGGCTGAGAACGCAAAGAAGGCTGATTGGGACAAGCTAAAACTTCGGACAGCACTCTACCAAATAAAGTGTTGTCCATCGTGCGGACATGAGAAGTTGTATGCGAATGCAGTTGGACCAACTTGGATTTGCGAAAAATGCGGTGTGAGATTCACTGTAACTAACCCGTCTTATTTGAAGCGAAAATGAAATGTTGTTGGCGAGACTGATTCGTTGGTGGATGTTTCGTGATAGAAGTCGCGAGCAGCTCGAAGAAGAGTATTCGGTACTCTTAAAGAGTGCTCGTCGATGTGCGCACGATCTCGACCATGCCTTGAACTGGATTCCCCGAGATCACTGGGCGAATTCGATGTTTCAAGACAGGGCTCAACACTGGCTCAAGATCTTCTCACCAGATGGCATGAAAGACTATCGCATCGACTTGCATTACGAGATCGAAGAACTCGAACGTGATGTTCGACGACTCAAGAACATACTCGACAGCAATGGCATTCGATACGAAGACGACGTTTTTTAACTAAAGGGATTTGAGATGCTTGTTCTAAGTAGGAAGCGACACGAGAAGCTAGTTATCGGCGACAACATCGTCATTGAAGTTGTTCGACTTTCGAGCGATG
>CAYOFO010000071.1:0-3967 GCA_964403325.1 uncultured Gammaproteobacteria bacterium
TCATTGGCGAGCCCAATTTTATCTTTTGGGCACCAGTTAATCGGCTGGTTCTTTTTGTATGCCAAACCATGCTTAAAAAATTGCAAAAACAGCCACTGCGTCCATTTATAATATTTCGGATCAGTCGTATCAATACAGCGCGACCAGTCAAAACTAAATCCCAAGCTTTTCAGCTGACGCGTAAAATTGGCAATATTTTCCTTTGTAACATCCGCTGGAGCGCGACCGGTTTTAATAGCATAATTTTCCGTCGGCAAACCAAACGCATCAAAACCCATGGGGTACAAAACATTTTTGCCTTCCATCCGTTTTTTGCGCGCCACCACATCCATGGCCGTAAATGGACGCGGATGTCCCACGTGCAGCCCAGCGGCAGACGGGTACGGAAATTCCACCAGCGCATAAAATTTTTCTTTATCCGGATCTTCCGTAGCGGCAAAAGTTTGATTTTTCTCCCAATTTTTCTGCCATTTCGGCTCAATTTTCTTTGGGTCGTACTTGTCTAACATATGCATTCCTTAATTATTTTATATTTCGTATTCCCCAGAAGGGAGACCGAGCTGATCACGCAAAGACCTCGCTAAATTTACTATTTCACTGTTTAACATACCGTTCCCCTTATTTGCAAAACAATTCGGATCCCCGGCGTTAGGAGATAGGGCAACTAATTTTCCAGTTTCATCATAAGTGGCAAGACCAGAACCTCTCAAAAAGAACATTTGTTTAGGCGACAGAACTAATCGATCAAGCTTATCTCCAGTAATAGCAACCTCTTGTTTTGGGACATGAGCCGACGACAGATCGAATGATGTATGCTCCATAAAAAAACAAATAATATTTCTAATAATAGCTAAATACAAACAAAAAAGCAAATAAACAAAGCTAATTTTTTTAGACACAGACCTCTCGGGCAAGGTGTACAATTGACTCACCTATGCCTGGGTACCGTTTACCCCATACACATAACCTATACCAAAAGTTGCCAGCATTTTCTTCATTTTTCTTTTGGGCAAGGTTTGTTGCTACTCCACCAGATCTTCTTCATCATCCCGTACTTGAAGCAAACTTAATTGCCCTCCTGATCGTTCAGCAGATTCTGGCATCTCATCTACCACTATCGTTTTCTCTTCTCTGCCATCACTCTTGCGCCCATACTGGGTACAACACGGCGACATTCTGGCTGCGATTACTCTATTTCGTTCGTTCATATTATTTTTGACAAACCTTACAAAAATGCGTGCCACGCCCAGCCACTCGCGTTTTTTCAATCATTCCGGTTTTACAGCTTAAACATTTTTCTCCACTGCGGTCATAAACTTTGAGATGTTGACTAAAATTGCCCGTATTGCCGGCGCTATCGACATAATTATTAAACGTCGTGCCGCGCCACCGAATCGCTTCACCTATCACGGATTGAATAGCCGCAAACAATTTTTTTATTTCTCTTGCGCTCAGTGTTGCTGTAGAGCGATCCGGCAAAATACCCGCTCTATGCAAAGCCTCATCCGCATAAATATTGCCAATCCCAGCGACGCGCTCTTGATTTAATAAAATAGCTTTGACATTGGTCTTTTTTCCAGCACAAACAGCAGCAAAATTGGCTAACGTAAAACTCGGTTGCAATGGCTCGAGCCCATATTTGCCTACCAACCCCTCTTTTTGCGCCCGATCAACAATTTTAAGATACCCAAACCGGCGCGAATCATTAAAAAAAAGCTTAGCCCCATTGTCCAAGGTAAAAATCGCCCGGGTGTGCGAACTGGGCAAAGTTTTATCAAATACCTTGAAACTATGACCACCCGCTATGATGGCATTGTGATGCACATAAATAAGCTGCCCGGTCATCTTCAGGTGTACCAAAAGAAAGCTATCCAGGTCATTCAGGCAAAAAATAAGCAATTTGCCAACCCGCTCCACTTCGGTAAAAAATTTTCCAGCCAGCTGCATCTGAAAGTGATCCAGCTTTTGCCTGGGCGAAGTCTTAATCGGCATCACCTCAACGTGTTGTATCTTACTTCCCAAAACTTTTCGACGCAGATCTTGGCGGATGGTTTCCACTTCTGGTAATTCCGGCATATATTTTAATTAATTACGGATGGGGCAGCGGCTGGTATAAATTTTTCAAGAGAATAAAACGTCGTCAACAAAGTACCTAACACACTCTGTACATCCTCCTGTATTTTGTCCTTAAGACACTCTTTAACACAATCAAATTCCCCTTGGTAAAAATGACTTTTCAAAAATTCTTCAAATGTTTCAGTGGTTAAAGGCTCAATTTCTTCTACTCCAAAACATGATTCGGGATCATCCATCGAGAATTCAAACACATTTTCTATCGTCAGAGTCATTCTTTTTATAACTTCTTCTTTTACAAATTTTCTGCTTACTACCACAAATCGAAAACAATCACCTAACAAAGAAACCCCTTTCTCTGGAAGCAAGTAAACATTATTTTTACCAAAAATTTCCATTTTTTCACGGTAAAATTGAGCTAATTTTTGAGCTTTCTCAACTTCAGAATAAACGACCCCATCTTTATCCTTCATACATTATTTCTTTTGCAGCAATATTTGCCCCAGTAAATAACGAACGGTTTTACCATCATCGTTAAGATTAAGATTTTCTAATAAAATTTTTACTTTTGCCCGATCATTTTCTTGCACGATCGTCATCTGTTCCATCGGAATTTCTTGAATCTTACCTTTAAAATCTAAAAGATTTTTTATCGTATTTTCGAGTGAAACTGATATCAAATCTTGTGAATCCCAAGTTATATACAAAATATTTTTTTTCAACTCAGTACCCAACGAATGCTCCGCCGCATCGGTTTTTTCTTTTGGTACAGAAAGTTTATCAGTTGATGCAAAGCTACCTACTTCACTAGAAAGGTGAACCGAAAAAAAATAATCATAATCTTTAATATCTATTACTTTTTGCGAGCTATAGCTATAAAAACTCAATCTATTATAACCATATTGCATATCCGAAGCACTTCCCGTAATTCCCATTTTATGAATAATTGCATCGATTTGCGTTTCATCTCCAAAATTCGAAGTGCTAGTTGCAGCGTTTATAATATCGTCTTTAAACCACGGCTGTAAACGTGGTAACGCTTTATAAGCCTGTAAAATTTTGAGCGTCGAAACAATATCACTTGTTGTTTCTCGAGACAAATTATTGCCTTTTGAAACAACTTGCCCGTTTTGCAAAATATTATGTTGCTCTAAAATATTTTCTAAACGCTGAGCTTGACTCCAGATCGACAAATTTTTAGCGCTCCACGGGCCAAACAAACTTAAACTCGATAAAACTACCACTATAGCCGGTAACGCCAGCAGACGTTTATACTTACTCAGGAGCCAATACAAACTTAAAATCAGAATCCCTACTCCATACAAAACCACATAGTAACGATCAATCGTGAGCGCGTATGCCGCAACACGAACATAAATCGCCACCAAATATAAAGCCATGAGCGGGATAAGGCCAACAAATAAAATACCACCCAAAAATAATCGCTTTTTAGTTTGCACATTATCTACAAAAATTGGATACGCGACCAAATAAGTTATCATCGCCGCCACCGAAAATACCGTAATAATGGGCACCACTCCATTCGCTGGCCAAGTTTTGGTAAAAAGAATATGTGTACCATACACATACAAAACTATAGCCGCAATACTTACGAGCGGAAAGAAAACATACTGCGCAATTCTCCGCAAGAATGCCGGATAAAGTTCTTCCACCTCTTCGCCATACGGAATACCAGCCAAAAAATATATCACTCCAACCACTCCAAATAGGATGATGTTTACATAACCCAAAAACTCTTCAGCAAAGAATACATGAAATAAATAATCTATCGCTAAACTGATAAGCACCAGACCAATTGCAAAAACTCCACAATACAACCCGGTAAAAAATATTCTTTTTACCACTTGCCACATCAAACTCCAATACGTACGAT
>CAYOFO010000072.1:0-3787 GCA_964403325.1 uncultured Gammaproteobacteria bacterium
TTTTTAGCCGGTTTATTATTGACCGTAGTGGCAAGTTTTGGAATGTTCGCCCCGGCGACAATGGCTGCAAACTCAACGTATTACGTCAATACTTCTAAGGTTACAGTACGCAGACCAACTGCCGCCGTGGTCATCCCAGTCGGAGCCACCGCGCAGTGCAAAGACAACACCTATAGTTTCAGCAAGACCCGACGCGGCACATGCTCGCACCATGGGGGAGTGAAGAAATGGTTATAGTTTGTTTGCAATAAAAGCCCCATTTAAGGGGCTTTTTTGATAACTATTTATTTTTTAGATAGATGACACCACAATTTCCAGTAAGGATCGTTCCCATCTGGTGCCCCCGGAAGAATTTTAAACTCTTTGTATAGATCATTTTGTATCTCCCAAGCGTCCCTCCAAATTTCATTATCACTTATATCTTCTTTGATTCCTATTCGGGGGATCATCCTTATTTGAAATGTACCGCGTACAGGGTCAGTAATTGTAATGTTATCGATCCATAAACGGTGTACGATTGGAGGATTGTTGTCGACCCATGTACTAAATTCAACGGAGGTACTTTTAAGATCGACCTTTATTTTTAAGTTATGTGCTTGCAAAAATTCTTCAAGCTTTGAGCAATAGTGTTCTACCACTTCATTTGATGGTTTTTTTTCAAATTCTATCATACATTATAATTTATGGGTGGTGCGTCTTTAAATCGCTATCTCGATAAATAAATACCGATCAAGCTCTATTTTAATTGAGCGCATATCCCAGTTTACCATGAATAATTAATAGTTCGACCTTGCATAGCCACGTTTGACTAAGATAGTATACCACATTATAGTTATTTGACTTTAGGCCTTTAATCAATTAAAATCTCCTAACTTATTGCGTTGTCTACCTATGAAGGAGATTATCAGGGGCATACTCGCGGAATGTAAAAAGAGAAGTTGGCAGCGTATAAAACGGATTATTTTGGCCGCTTTAATCGTAGTCTGCCTTATTATCCTAAAAAATATTGTTTTTTTAGGTGTGGTATCAACAATTGGTCTTGCAATAATAAAAGGCATAGACATCATCTGTGATGAGAATCTTGGTGAAACCATTTTAAACGGAGTCCGTAATTTAAAAGAGAAAGAGTTGGTTGAAATTTTATTTATATTGGTTATCCTAAATATAGGATTGCAAGCATACCGCCACCGCTCTTTGCTGATAAATAAATTTAATCTTACAGTATGTCTGATAAAAAATCTCTTAAGGAAAGAGTTCTGGAACTGGTTATTTTTGCTGCAATTATTGTTATCTCGCTCATCATTTTAGATAGAGCAACAAATATTTTTGGCGAAAAAAATCAGAAAGATAGTGCGCGCAGTACTGATACTATTCCTGTACAAAATATTATTCCAGAAAATATTGATCCGGAACAAACAGCCAGCTCTACACCGGAATTGACTGACTTTCAGAAATATCAATCATATAAAAAAATCAGCATATATAAAAAAGACGGTCTTGAAACCCCTATTGATTATATTACCAATGCGGAGAACGCTTTAAAGAACGCTGCGGTAAAAATTAAAATCACAGGAGAACTCGAGGACGGATATATTTTTATTGAAGCAGGAGCAAACGATGAAAAAGGGAAATTTACTAGCCTAAAGCAATCATTTGACGGGGTATGGTTCTACGTTAGAAATGGATCGTTTAATGGAGGTCAGCTGGATTTGTCTAAGTCTCGATATGGTCAGACCGGTGAACTTACTACGCTATTATACAATTTAAAGAATGTTCCTTTGGCTAAAAATCTAGATGATAAAAATAATGGAAATTTTAATACGCTCGATTTATTGCCCGAGTTAAAAGATAGCCGTTATATTGCCGCGCTTGTATCTACTCAGCGCTATGGGAAAATAGTAAATTTAAGCGTTGGTTATAAGTGTGCTTCAAAAATACCGGAATGTAAAATAGAAATAATGAAGTAAATTTTTTGAAAAATAAAGACTCCGTTAAGGGGTCTTTTTATTTTATGTAAATTTTATTTGACAAATTTCCTCTCAACCTAGCCATTTTATCCACAGCAATCACTTGACGTCTAAGTATATATTTTGATAAGGTCGGGCGTTACAGATCGATCAGTAACCACAATTCATTTATTCACTTATGATCCGCCAATCGGATCGCCCTCTCTCCCGAGGAGCTACGAAATAGGTGGAAGTTAAAACGGCAAACTGGTATACTTACCACGTTGGTTTATTATTTTGTGATACATAAATAAACCGGCAGAAACCGTCTCTTACCTTCCGAAGGCTCGTAGCTTAGTAGGAGGGATCAAGAGACGGTTTTTTATTATGCAATTATCTTATTATTTCGAACCATACCTTGCGTATATTCTCGCCAAGGGTAGAACACAAAAAACAGCACACGAACATCGCCGATTTTTGGAAGGACCAATTACAGAAGCGGTCGGTGGCAAAGATTTAATGGAGCTCCGAAAGGTTGATAGTGCCTTGATTGAGAATGCTGGGCGCAGATATGGCGAGTACGGTGCGCAGCGTGCAATTGTTACTCTTCGCCGCCTGCTTAATTACATAGAGGATAGGGGAGAAGCGGTGCCATTCTCATGGCGAGATTTGCAACTTCCCAAAGTACCGCGCAGGATTGCCGAAGCGCTTGAAAAAGATGAACTAGAGGAGGTGATGAACAGTTTTGATACCACGACAACTATCGGACTGAGGACGAGGGTCCTGTACGAGTTTATGTTTACGGCCGGACTTCGCATTTCCGAGGCCCTAAATATAAAACGCGGCGACATTGATCTCGAAAAAAAGGAAATCCACATCGTAAACGCAAAAACAAAGGATCAGGAAATAGTTTATTTAACGGATCGCTGTCTCTATTGGCTTAAGCAGTTCCTTGATAGGCGCACCGATATCTATGAGCATATTTTTACCACTAATTACGGAAAGCTAACCGCGTGCGCAGCTCGGCGCAATTTAAAGGAATTCACCAAGGGGCTTGATCTCAAGAAGCATATAAAACCTCACTTATTTAGAAAGACTTTTACCACGACCTTGCTCCGGGAAAAAGTGAACATAAAAGATGTTCAGCACCTGTCGCGCCATAAAAGCGAACGGACAACCCTGCGCTATTATGCGGCGGTAAATTTTGCCAGTGCTAAATTGGAGCATCAAAGGGTCATGAATGTCTTTGTTGCCCCAGTTATGCCCAGTGCGATTATTGACAGTGTTGAGGTTAGAAATTATACTACCCCCATTGTTACACAATTATGGCAAGACAACGAAACGAAAAACGTAATGAAGAGCTTGTTAAACGGCATAAAGCCGGTTGGAGCTTTAGAGAACTTGGAAAGATTTACTCAATAACTGTCCGTGCTGCATGGGAAATTTTTCAGCGTGACCAAAATTTGTATCATTTAAGTGAGGATGAAAGAAAAGTTTACTCATCAATTATTGCTGAAAAGCAAAATTTAAGAACAAAAATTGCTGCAGAAAATATTTCTAGAAAATTAGAAATTGCAAAGAAAAAATTTGATTCCCAAGTTTTGCAGCTAAATAAAGAGCTTGAACGCAAGAGAATTCAGTATGAAAAGGTAAAAACGGCTTTATCCACAGGTGCTCGTTTGACAGGGTGTTGAGGATTGAATATACTAATAACACGAACGCACTTTGACAATTAGAAAATTGTTAAAGTAGTAATCAAAACAATGACCCAAACGATACAAAGGATCACCACAGTGGAGCAAACGTTAATCTCTATCCTTGTAGACCGTTAGCATATCTTG
>CAYOFO010000073.1:0-3673 GCA_964403325.1 uncultured Gammaproteobacteria bacterium
TTTATCCTCCAGTTTAACCGTGCCCATACCGGGAGCGGTACTATCCTCATTGACTCAAAAACCAAACTCCAGGAATTGAAAGACGCATTTCCCAACCGTCCAGTTCGGATTACCAAATTTTTACAGGGCACCATGCTGACCAGCAATAACATTGTATGGGGAAAAACAATTTTAACCGGTAATATTAACGTACAGATTACCGGCCTTAAACCTTTTACCGATCGCGCTTTTGCGACCATCGGCAACGACTGGCAACTCCCACGCACACTTCTTACTACTCAACAACAAAAAAAATACCACAGCTTAGCGACAGCAGTTGGCAAAAAAATGGCGACAGCTGGCTGGCAAGGAGCTTTTGGAATCGACGTCCTGCTGCAAGAAAAAACCAACAAACTCTACCTTATCGAGATCAATGCTCGCCAAAGCGCCAATGTTACGTTTGAGTCCCAACTGCAAAATGAGATTAGTATTATCACAAATTCTCAAAGCTCAAAACTCAAAGCTTTCACCTCACTTACCACCTTTGAAGCCCACCTTTTAAGTCTGCTCCGCCAGCCTTATTCAAACGAGCAACTTATTTCTATAAAATCTGGCGCACAAATCATTCAAAAAGTCACTCTAAAAATCAATCCTTCAACATTAAACACCCCCCAAACTGAACACGATCTGACGAACGATAATTTTACCGTTTTACGCTACACCAATACCGAACCGGAAAAAGATTTTATTCGCATCCAAACCACCCAATCATTTCTCAAAAATCCCAGCACTCTTAATACCAGCGGAAAAAAGATAGTAAAAATTCTCAAAAATAATCTCAAACCATAACTACGGTATGAAAACCACCACCCTTACTCCCACAGCCCTTACCACCCTAAATCAATATTTGCGCCTACCCTTCAAAAACTTAAGCTTGCCCACACCCTATTTTATTAACAAAAAAAATAAAATTCGCGGGGCTCTCAGATCACTCATCGGTAAAGGCACTCCTGAAGATATCGTAGAAGAAGCACTAATTTTTTCACTCAAAGAAAAAATCAACCTTAAAGAACTTAATGCAGAGCAACTACGCCATTTTCTGGCAAGCCATCATTTAGGCGTGGATTGTTCGGGTTTAGTTTTTCATATCCTTGATGCCGAACTCAAGGGGAGAAAAAAATCTCCCCTCGGACGAAGCCTTACCTTTTTTCCCAAAAACTTTTTACAAAAAATTACTTTTTTTCTACGTCCAGCCGAAAACGCGAGTGTGGTTATTTTTAAAAATGATGCCAACAGCTCCATCATCCCGCTGAAAAATGTTCAACCCGGCGACATTATTACGATTAGTGACGCCGGGCCAGACCATGCTTACCAGCATATTATCCTTATTTACCAAATTGACTACGAAAACGACCTGCCGACCACCCTTCATTATATCCATTCCATTCGCTTGCCAGCTGATGGCGAAGAGCACGGCGCACGCACCGGACAAATTCATATTACCGATATTTCCCGACCACTCATTCAACAAAAATGGACGGAAAAAGATAAAACCAATACCGATAATGCCACTCTCTTGTATATTACCAATGCCCACACTAACGAACTACGGCATTTACATTTTCTTACATAAATATGCTCATCTCTTTTGAAATGTTGGAACATTTGCGCACTGCCATCATGTATGGTCTTATTTCCTGTATTGTCGCATTTCTCTGGGCACCATTTCTTACCAAATTTCTATATAAATACCAGATTGTTCGGCGTAATCCATACGATTCCACGCTTAACATGGGAGACCGATCTAGCAAAGAAGGCACCCCAATTATGGGTGGGCTTTTAGTTATTTTAACCGTAGCTATACTCACCATTCTTTTTAACTGGGAACGACGTTTTACCTGGATGCCGATTGGCGTTATGATGCTGGCCGCTACGCTCGGTGGAGTAGACGACCTTTTGAATATCTGGGGCAAAGAGCGTAAAAGTCGCACCCTCAGCCATACCATCCGCCTCATAAAAATTCACAAAAGCATCAAAACCCGCTTGTGGCTTATTATCACATTCCCTTGGACTGTATTTAAACGCGCTTCGCTCTGGCTCGGCTCCCACCCTGGTAAAGGCATCCACGTCCATGAAAAACTCCTGCTTCAGTTTACCGCTGGCGCCATTACGGCTTGGTGGGTGTATACCAAACTCGGTGAGAGCTGGCGGGAAATACATATTCCGTTTTATGGCTTTATAAGCTTCGGCTGGTGGATTATTCCACTTATTATTTTTTTTGTAATGCTCACAGCCAACGCCGTGAACGTGGCCGATGGCATGGATGGTCTGGCCGGCGGATCGCTTATCGTTACCTTCTCTACCCTCACCCTATTAAGCTGGCTGAGTGGCTATACCACCATTACTATTCTTAATGCCATGGTGGTCGGTTCACTCATAACGTATACTTATTTTAATATCAAACCAGCCCGTTTCCAGATGGGTGATGTAGGTTCACTTGGTCTGGGTGCACTTCTTGCCATCAATACGATTGTCATTAACAAAATGCTCTTCTTGCCGTTTTTTGCCTTTATTTTTTATATCGAAGTGGCGAGCGTCCTTATTCAACTCTTCGGGCGTTATCTCCTAGGTAAGCGTATTTTTAAAATGGCCCCACTCCACCACCATTTCGAACTGATTGGCTGGAGCGAAGAAAAAACCGTCATGCGCTTTTGGATTATGCATGCAGCTGTAGTCTTTTTAGGATTATGGATTGCGCTGTATTAAAAAATTATGAATGTTAAAAAAATAGCTAAAATACTTATTCGTACAGTCTTTATTGGTTTTATAATTTTTAGCATATTAATTTTCTTTAAACCCACCAAAGGAATTTTAAGGGAAATTAACAATTATTATTTTTGCCGAAGTAAAAATGGGGAAAATGCTTTTGGAAATTATAAAGCTTGCAACGCCAATTTTCAATGTCAAAAACTTATTGATCCAACAAAATGTTTAACTCAGAGACAATGCGAATGGAAATTTTGCCCAGAGTTTGGCAGTCGGTGTGGCTCAAAAGGCAGTCTAAATGGGTGTTAATTTTATTTTAAACCTATGAAAAAATCTTACCTCATAATTTTAGCCATCATCCTAGGAATTGCATTTATTATTCTCTTTTTTAACAAAAAAAATATTGAAAAAAAGTTTTTAACACCTGTTGAAATCACTCAGCACTGTGCCGCCCTTACCGATCAAGATGCTTGCGCCAAAGACAGTTGGTGTACCGTGCTAGAAATACGCTGCGTTCCTGACATGCCTTGCACCAGCAATTTTATGTGTTATGCCAAGTAAACATTATCTCCACTTTCAAGAACAAACCATTACGAATTTTTCTGACGACTCAGTGAATAGTTTTTATAACAACGGTTTTGTATTTATCCGAACTAGCAAAGGCGCCATGCAACAGACTCGTAGCCTGCGCATAAACCTAGAAAAATTTGAACTCTCCAGCGAAAATAAACGTATCCTGCGCAAAAACGAAGCCGTCACCAGCACTTCTCACCCACTTCCCTACCAAAATTATAACTGGACCATCGGCAAACTTGGGAAAGATTTTTATACCACCAAATTTGGTGACGGCACATTCAGCGCCAACAAAATAAAAGAACTTTTCACCGATCCGGACAAAAGTAATTTTAACCGCGTCCTCATTTATTCT
>CAYOFO010000074.1:0-3528 GCA_964403325.1 uncultured Gammaproteobacteria bacterium
AACGTCGGACATAATCACTTTGCACGCTCCGCTTTTTAAAGAAAACTATCATTTAATTAATAAAAAAAATATCACACTCTTAAAACGCGGAACAATGATTATTAATACGGCGCGAGGCGGGTTAGTGGATTCACAGGCTTTGCTTGAAGCTCTGGATTCCGGACACGTCGGCGGGGCGGATCTTGATATACTTGAAGACGAAAACTGGACCGAAAATTCTAAAAAAATACTTGGAGTTAATCAATTGCTCATCAACCAGCCCAATACTATAGTTACTCCTCACAACGCATTTAACAGTGCTGAAGCTTTACAAAAAATCGTAGACGTTACGCTGGAAAATATTCATAGCTTTATGGCAAAAAAAATTAAAAATATTGTTACTTAAGACGAATAAATCCTGACGAATAGCATTCTCCAAAAATAAAAAAATTAAACACTGATTTATCCACCGCGTGATTGTAATATTTTTAAAATCTGTTATACTTCGCTTATGGCAGTATAACCCGTGAAACACAACATATAGTGTAATTAATGCATTTTATATGGCTACAATTTGTCTTAGAGAGTATCGCTGCCAAGCATGCAAAAAGTTGCTTTTTAAAGGCGCGCTTGTGGAAAGTGTCATCGAACTACGCTGCAAACATTGCCATTACACGAATATAATTGAAAGCAGTGCGTTCAACGAACTTCTGTGTGCCGTATATCCTTGTCCCCATCGCCTAACCGTTGAGGAAACCGCTAATAAAACGCCTCATTAAGACATAATTTAGTTTTCAAATTTTTAGAAGCTCTAGAAGCTCCCCCCAAGGGAGTTTTTTATTTTTTTATGCTTTACCAACATCTTATCCGCCCCCTTCTTTTTCGTTTTACTGATCCGGAAAAAATTCATAGCACAACAATTCAGTTGCTGGACCAAGCAAGTAAAAATTATTTTATTAACCAAACTTGTAAAAAAATCTTTCAGGTACAGGACAAAAAACTCAATATTTTACTTGGGAATTTAAAGCTTGAAAATCCGATTGGACTTGCAGCCGGTTTTGATAAACATATCAGTGCACCGCTCGCTTACCCCATGCTGGGGTTTGGCTGGGCGGAGCTAGGCTCTATTACTTACAGCGCACAAGCTGGCAACCCAAAACCAAGACTGTGGCGTATTCCAAATGATAAAGGTCTTATAGTACATTACGGACTAGCCAATGATGGCGCTACAGAAACCCTAAAAAGATTCAGTAAAATCGGTGCACACACTATTCCCTACGGCATAAGCATCGCTCCCACCAACGGACTTTTGGGAGAAGCCATGATCAACGACTATCTTAAAACTTTTCAGATGGCAGAAAGGGAAGCCGATTATATAACTTTCAACGTCAGTTGCCCCAATGTCGTAGGCGAAAGCATTTTTACACAAATGTCTTTTATGAGAGATCTGTTAATCAGCGTGTCGCAAAGACAAAAGTTAAATCGCAAACCAAAAGATATTTTTATTAAAATCAGTTCAGGAATGAACGAAAACGACTTATCTAAAATCGTGGAATATTCTTTGCAAGCAGGCATCACCGGGATTATCGCGACTAATCTGCTCAAAGACCGCAAAAATACGCCGTTTGCCAGTTCTTCAGCCAGCCTTAATCACCCGGGCGGGATTTCCGGGAAACACCTGCAAGCAACCAGCACCCAAACCATTCGCACCCTCTACCGCTTGGCAAAAGGAAAGTTGTGTATAGTGGGTGTGGGAGGAATTTTTACCGCCGAAGATGCGTATGAAAAAATTAAAGCCGGGGCAACAGCAGTGCAAGTAATTACCGGTTTTATTTATGGTGGCCCTGAAACTATACACTCCATCAACACAGGACTTCTCAAACTTTTAAAAAAAGACGGTTTCAAAAATATTTCCGAAGCAATCGGAGCTGAAGCTTAAATCATTATTTACCTATAAACATTTATGCCAGTCTACAAAATACAAAAAAGAAACGGGGCTATTGTTGATTTTAACGCAGAAAAAATTGTTGCGGCGATAGGAAAAGCGATGTTAGCCACAGACCAAACATCCGATCTATCAGCTCTTTCACTGGCAAACAATGTACAGATGAGGCTAGAAGAACAATTTGTTTCTAATATACCTTCGGTGGAAGCCGTGCAAGATATCGTAGAAAATATTCTGATTGAAGCGAACTTGTCGGCGGTTGCCAAAGCCTATATTTTGTATCGCGCGAAACGTAGTGAAGTGCGCAGGGAAAAAAATGTGGTGGTTGAAGTGGAAAAAACCATTGGTGAATACCTAAACAGACAAGATTGGCGAGTCAATGCCAATTCAAACCAAGGGTATTCGCTTGGCGGAATGATTTTAAACACGGCTGGCAAAGTAACCGCCAACTATTGGCTTTCACATATTTATCCGCCTCAAATCGGCGACGCGCATCGTAATGGCGACCTACACATACATGATCTCGATATGTTTTCCGGCTACTGCGCGGGGTGGAGTTTGCGTGTATTACTGGAAGAAGGTTTTAACGGCGTACCGGAAAAAATTGAATCCGGACCACCCAAACACTTGTCATCCGCCGTGGCCCAAATGGTTAACTTTCTTGGCACGTTGCAAAACGAATGGGCCGGGGCGCAAGCATTTTCGAGCTTTGATACGTACCTTGCTCCATTTGTAAAAAAATATGCTCTGGAAATTGCGGACGACATAAAAAATGAACAGATGATTTTTCCTTCAACCAAGGCGGAAGAAAAATATATCGATCGCAAAACCTACGAATACGTCTACCAAAACATGCAATCGTTTGTTTTTAATCTCAACATTCCTTCGCGCTGGGGAACACAAACGCCATTTACCAACATCACGCTCGACTGGGATTGTCCCGACGACTTAAGACCAAAACAGCTTTTACTGGGAGGCAAGCTATTCCCTTATACTTTTGGAGAGCTCGAAAAAGAAATGAACATCATCAATCGAGCTTTTATTGAAGTGATGACACAGGGTGACAGTAAGGGTCGCACATTTACTTTCCCTATTCCCACCTACAATATTACCAAAGATTTTGCCTGGGATGACCCAAAAAATTTGCCGTTGTTTGAAATGACCGCCAAATACGGTACACCCTACTTTCAAAATTTTATAAACTCTACCCTAAACCCCGGTGATGTCCGCTCAATGTGCTGCCGACTGCAGCTCGACATGAAAGAACTTCGTAAACGCGGGGGCGGGCTTTTTGGATCCGCTGAAATGACCGGATCAATCGGCGTAGTTACCATTAATAGCGCGCGGATCGGTTATTTAGCCAAGGGCAACGAAAAAGAGTTTTTGGCGCGTCTTGAACATCTCATGCAACTCGCCAAAACTTCTCTTGAAATTAAACGCAAAGAAATTCAAAAATGGATTGATGCCGGATTATTTCCCTTTACCAAACGTTATCTTGGCTATCTAAAAAATCATTTTTCCACTATCGGCGTTAATGGCCTTAATGAAGCGATCCGTAATTTTACCGACGACCAACAAAATATTGCGACCCCCTGGGGTCAAGA
>CAYOFO010000075.1:0-3438 GCA_964403325.1 uncultured Gammaproteobacteria bacterium
GGGCATAGTTTTTAGCGGTCATCCCTATTATCCGGGTATTACCGGGACTACGGGTTGGCAGCAGATCGGGTTTGTGGTTCGTCCCGATGATACGCTTAATCCAGTGCCGTTTTTTCTCCACCTAAGTGGGTCAGGCACGGCTTGGTTTGATAATTTTCTTATTCGTCCTATTACTGCACAAAATCCAGTTACACCTCATCTCAATAATACTATAAAATCCTTATCGACCATTGGATCACTTGATCCAAATGTATGGCTTTCGCTCAATCCTAGTGGCGCTGCTGACGATGGGGTGCAAACCGTTATCGATACTTCCGGACATGCTAACAATGCTGTGCGTCAAAAGGTAGGTGTGGTTGCAGAAGATGGTCATCAGGTGTTTTATTTCCCGGGTGATGATGCACAAATTATCATGCGCGGGCATGACCAAGTTCAACTGCCTTCTCCCGCCACCTTGGTAACCTGGGTGAAGCCAGGCGCCGGTCATAATGGTGGTAATGTAGTAGTGAGTGGTGGCTCATGGCGGGCAGATCGTTGGCGAGTGAGTTTGAATAAAACCGACCACTATTTTATCCAAGCGGATGTACCGGGTGGGTCAATTCAGGATTTAGATCTGACTATTAACGAAGGCGAGTGGATACAAATAGCCCTGGTTGATGACGGGTCGAGTGTGTCGTTATATCTTAATGGTCAGTTGGTCGGGAGCAAGCCACTTAGCGCACCTTTGTTTGGAAGCGGAGCAGATGGCTATGTGCGATGGGGAGCGATGTCATATGGCGGAGTGCCGTTTGGGGGTATGGAAGGCGAGGGGAGTCAACTTAAAATTATAAACAGCGCTCTTACCGGCAGTGAGTTGCAAGACTTATTTATTGGAGGCCCATTTGCGGAGTAAGTCTGATTCTGGTTTGGGAAAGATGGATCGGACTTTGCTCACCACGGCCGTAGGGTACCCGGTTTTTTATCAGGAGAGTCACTCTGCTGACAGATGTTGATTTTCCTACATACCTGAACCGGCAGTCTTGCTCTGCAAAGTATTGCGACTTTCATAATAAAGCCGGAGACCGTGTAACTTCATTGGAAATTTGCAAAAAGCATACTGTTTGGCAGTGTGCTTTTTTGTAAGTATACAAAATGGGCAACAAAAAAATCGGTGTTAGACACCGATTTTTTGAAAAGAACTATGTTGGCGGTTTATTTTTATCCACCGCCTGCTTAGCTTCCGAAGACTCAGGAGATAAGCAGGAGCGGCGGTGGATAAAGTTTTTACGCCGACCTGTTTTTAGGAACAGGTCACGAGGAGAGGTCTTCCTCTCCGACGCGCTTCTTGCGCGTCCTGGGCGGTGAACAGACCAGTGTACCGGTCGTTCACCTTGACGGTTGCCCTTGAGCGGCTCCCGTCATACTCCACGGTCACGACGCCATGATCATCAGTACTTCGGCTTCTCCCCCAAGTGGAGCCGCCGTGCCAGATCTGCACGCTCTGGCGTCCGCTAGGGATGCCAGAGATTTTCAGGGTTACGCTCTCGCTGGCCATTATGGCCTCCTTGCCGCACCAGCGGCGAAAAAAAGATCAGTTTTATAGGCAAATTTTGCCTGCACAGCTCATCTTTTTAGCTCCAAAACAACATCTAAATATACCATTTTTTTGGGGTTTTGTCAATGTGAGCGTTGGCTGGTGGCTGGTTGGAGTTTGGTTTTTGGTATGAGTGAGAGGGAATGGGTGGGGGTGAAAACTTGACGGATGAGCATAAAAAAGGTATATTGGGCGCATATTTATCACTCATCAGATATGGCTTTCGGGCCGAAAAAACACGTGTGTTTTTTCTCTTTTCCTCCCTGTAACCATTTACGGGGTTCGTCTGAGAGGCAGTAATAAGGAAAAAAATATGGCAAATACTGTACCAAGCATTCTAGAAATGCTTGAAGCTGGTGTACATTTTGGTCACCAAGGTTCTCGTTGGCACCCGAAAATGGCGCCTTACCTCTTTGGTGTCAAAAATGGCATCCATGTTATAAACCTCGAAAAAACCGCTGAAGAATTGGAAAAAGCCGTGACATATGTCCGAAATTTATCAAGTGAAGGCAAAGTTATTCTGTTTGTCGGTACCAAACGTCAATCCCGTGAATCAGTTAAAAAAGCCGCTGAAATGGCTGGAGCACCGTATTTGGTAGAGCGTTGGGTGGGTGGTCTTATTACCAATTTTAGCGAATTCACCAAACGTCTCAAAAAATATAAAGCCATGCAAGCCCAGGTAGAAAGTGGCGAAATCGAGCGTTATACCAAAAAAGAACAAGCTTCCTTTAAAAAGCAGCTCGAAAAAATGAGTCGCTATCTGTCCGGTTTGGTTAATTTGGATCGCGTTCCAGATGCTCTCTATGTTGCGGACATGCGAGTAGAAAAAACCGCTGTAACCGAAGCCAACAAAATGCATGTACCTATTGTAGGTATTTGCGACAGCAACGTGAACCCGGAGAAAGCTACTTTGGTTATTCCGGCCAACGATGATGCTGTTCGCTCCATTGATATGATGGCCATGGTAATGGCTAAAGCAGTATTGGCTGGTAAAGCTGACTACGAAACCAAAAAAGCTGGAGCAAAAATGACTCTGGCCCAAGAAGAAGCTGCTGCCCCTCGCCGCGTTACCCGCTCGGTTACCAAAGAACAGTCTGTCTAGGGTTTAAACGGATTTTAACTTAATTATTTTTTATTTCTATGACCATTACTGCTCAAGATATTGCCAAACTGCGCGCTGCGAGTGGCGTGGGTATGATGGATTGCAAGAAGGCTCTTGAAGAAGCGCAGGGTGATATGGACAAAGCTCAAGATATTTTACGTAAAAAAGGTATTGTGAAAGCTGCCAAACGGGCCGACAAGATCGCGGCCGAAGGTATGGTAGTGAGCTATATCCACGGCGCTGGCAAAATCGGTGTTTTGCTGGAGCTCAACTGTGAAACCGATTTTGTGGCCCGCACTACCGGGTTTCAAGATTTGGGTCGCGAAATCGCCCTCCACATTGCTGCCGCCAACCCAAAATACTTAGATCGGACCGAAGTACCGGCTGATGTTATCAGTAAAGAAAAAGAAATTTATTCCGAACAACTTAAGGCCCAAAATAAGCCGCAAAATATTATCGAAGGTATTTTAAACGGCAAAATGGAAAAATTCTATGAAGATAACTGTTTGGTAGACCAACTTTCCATCAAAGACGACAGTAAAAAAATCGCTCAACTTCTTACCGAAAAGACCGCTGAAATCGGCGAAAAGATCAGTGTCCGCCGCTTTGCCCGGTTTGAACTGGGTGAGGGTATTGAGAAGCAAGCCAAAAATTTTGCGGATGAAGTCGCAGAACAATTAAAATAAATTGTAAGGATTAAAAAACGGCTCATTGAGCCGTTTTTTTTGTTTTTATTTTTGGTTAATATCAAATTGTTTTGTTG
>CAYOFO010000076.1:0-3287 GCA_964403325.1 uncultured Gammaproteobacteria bacterium
CCCGTCGCCAACCATGGCCACAACCGATCCGCCGCGTTGCAGTTCTTGTATCTTTTGAGCCTTATCTTGAGGCAGGACTTCTGCTATGACCGCGTCGATGCCGGCCTGTTTGGCGATATGGTGTGCGGCTGCGTAATTGTCACCTGTGATCATGAGCACTTTAATATTGTTCGCGTGAAGTTTGGCCACGGCTTCTTTTGAGGCTTCTTTTAACGTATCCGAAAGCGCAATCAGACCGATCGGATTTTTATCAATTTCAATGACAATAACTGTTTTTCCTTGTTCTTGCAGCTCTTTGGTTTTAGGCTGTTCTGAATTATTTTGTGATGGTTTGTGAATTGATACATGCTTTGCACCAACCATTCCTTCAACTCCAACCCCTTCCAGAGCTTGAAACTGCAGCACAGTTTCGAGTGTTATTTTTTGTTCGGCCGCTTTATTTACCACTGCGTCGGCCAGCGGGTGTTCAGAAAGTTTTTCAACGCTGGCACTGAGGCGAAGAATAGCTGTTTCTTTCCAAGCTGCATCAAGAGAAATAATATCAGTCACTTCCGGTTTTCCTTTGGTGATCGTGCCCGTCTTATCAAACACAACCGTATCCACGCGGCTGAGTTTTTCGAGGGCCTCGGCATTTCTGACAAGAATCCCATGCTCTGCTCCTTTGCCCACACCCACAATTATCGCGGTCGGGGTAGCGAGCCCTAGAGCACATGGGCAGGCAATAACCAACACTCCCACAAAAGAAAGAAGGCCGTAAGAAAGCGCGGTTGAGAAACCTAAGGCAGACGTGCCAACAGTGAGCCATAGCACGAGTGTCGCTGCTGCAATAATAAGTATTGCCGGCACAAAGACGCTCGAAATTTTATCGGCCAGTGCTTGTATAGGTGCTTTTGACCCTTGGGCATCTTCAACCATTTTAATAATTTGGGCCAGCATGGTATCGACTCCAATTTTAGTAGTTTTAAATGTAAAGTTACCTTGTTTGTTTATGGTCGAGCCCACCACAAAATCACCAACTTTTTTGTCAGCTGGAACTGGCTCTCCGGTGATCATTGATTCATCGATAGAGGATTGTCCCTCGACGATAACTCCGTCAACCGGAATTTTTGCTCCTGGTTTTACCGTAATAATGTCGCCAATCGTAACTTCAAAGAGGGGAACTTCTACTTCGGAGCCATTGCGTACTATCAAAGCTGTTTTTGCTTGGAGGTTAAGAAGTTTCTCCATCGCTTCTCCGGTGCGGAGTTTTGAGCGCGCTTCCAGATATTTACCCAGCATCACAAAACCAATAACCACAATAGTGACATCAAAATAGGTAGTTTCAGGCAGTTTCAACGCTGTTCGAACGAGCGGGAAGAGGGTGATGATAACGCTGTAGAAATAAGCGACGAAAGTCCCAATGCCGATAAGTGTGTCCATGTTAGCGGTGCGGTATTTAAAAAACATAATTACTCCCCGCAGAAAAGGCTGTCCAATCCAAAAAAGCACCACGGTCGCGAGTACCATAGAAATAGTGTTAAAGACGGACATTGTCAAAGGAAGATTGGGGATCGAATAGAACAACTTTGCACCAATTTCCCACATCATTAGGACAAATACCAAGAGTGCTATTGGCACTACAAACTGGGTTTTTGACTTCACGGTCATTAATTCATTTATTTTTTCTTCTTTTGATTTGTTAATTCCTGTGCGCACGCCGTTGTCTTTGTTGTTGGCGCTTGTGGGTTCATCAATAAATGTATACCCGAGTTTTTCGATTTCGCTATTCATCTGAATCACTGAAGCTGTATTTGGGTCAAATGAAACAGTAGCTTTTTCCGTGCCAAAATTAACGGTAATTGAATCTATTCCTGGCAACTTAGAAATTTTATTAGTGATAATCGTGGCGCAGCTCGCGCAGTGCATCCCTTTAATTTTTAGGGTTTTATTTAACATAGAGTTTTATATTAAATCTTATACCACTGTGTTCTCCAGTCTTTAAAAATTTTTAGTGTGGTGGTAAGAAAAGTTTCAACTGCGTCGGCGTTATTTAAAATTTCAGTCCGGCTTGATTTAGTTTTTATTTCTTTAGTCATCAAGAGGCCGGCCTCATGATGCGCGATAAGAGCGTTGAGGAAGCGCAGGTCGAATTTTTCGTCATATGTTCCTAAATGAGCTACTACCAGGTCTTTAACCTGCTTGGTATCTCCATACCATTCTTTTTTCCAGGCATAGAGTTCAGCAATTGCTTTTGGTTCATCCTGAAGAATTTTTGCAGACAAATCTTTCATATCTTGGTGTTTCGTTTGCAGGCTTGCCTGGTTGGCTAAGAGCATGGCTCCCCGATGATGCGCAATCATGGCGTTTATATAGCGCAGATCAAGCGTCCGATCTGGGCGGCCTAAATCCATAGTACTTTTGTCGTACATGCTGACCTTGTAGTCAGGAGTACTGGCGTATCCGGCGAGCCATCCTAGAATACCGACAACAATCATAAGTGAGATTGCAAGCGCGGTTGAAATTTTAGACATATACTTTATCTGCATTTAATAATAAAAATAAAATCTACTGCATGTTGTAGATTTTAAGTAATTCTTTAATTGATCCTTCTTTGTCAGTTTTTAGTCTTTCAATGAGGCAGGATTCTAAGTGACCTTTGAGAAGTTCTTTGCGAGCACTATGCAAAAGTCCTATCACGCTATCGATCTGCTGAATAACTTCCGGACAGTACCTTCCATCATCGACCATTTGGGGGATTTTGGCGATACTTCCTATCGCCATGTTAATAACTTTGCGCGCCTTGGTATTTGGCTCGCCGTGTTTGTGTTTTAGATTATGGTTTGATAGTTGTTTTTTCATATACCCTATAGTATAGGGTATAGGGTTTTAGATGTCAAATGCATGGTTATTAACTAGCGCAAACTTAAGCATAAGTTTTGAGATCAGCTCTACATCTTCATTTTATACCGCCTATCGTGTCAGCTTATTCCTTCAAATTAGCGTCTTGACAGTCAACTAAAAATCCCTGATTGAAACGGTGATGTGTTTAACCCTAACACACTGCACAATAAAACTTGATATCGATGTCAGTTCACTTGCCTAATCAGATGGCGCGGCTTAGATACCTAAAGTTGGAATAAAAAAACACGATTATTCGTGTATTTTTTTATTTGGGTGAAAGTATTTTTTTCTTTTGAATTGCTCTAAAAATAAGTTCATTTTTTGTCCTCGTTTCTTTGGGTCTATGATAACAGCAAGTCTGTACCCAACTGCGTAAAGATTCGTTTTATCAAATGTTTTAAAAAAAT
>CAYOFO010000077.1:0-3189 GCA_964403325.1 uncultured Gammaproteobacteria bacterium
AGAGTATTCTGAGCCGAATGGAAAAAATCCAGAAGGGAGTGGATTTTTTGCTAACGGGTTATGGATGATTAAAAAATTCTCCCCCATCTCATTTGGAAGGCGAGGTAAATCGAGAATGCTCTGTAGTGAATAAATAATCGCACTAATACCGCTAAATTTTTTATCCAAAAAGAACGACATCGGTATACTGGCACCATTCTTTTTTTGTAAATTAGGCCTTGCTGACCAAGAGCTCTGAGGTTCTTCCAGAAGACTTTCATTAGCGAACAAAGGAAAATGAAGAGTCAGGTGACCAATTCCGAAAAGTACTTTTAAAATTAACGGGCCATCTGGATCAACATGTCTTAATTCCGAGCGATCAAGGGCAATGATAAAAGGTTCTGTTTCCGACACCACTTTGTTTAGTAGATGGCTAGTATATGTCTTAAATTTTGTGTTGATGGAGTGGCTAATCCTTAGCATTAATTCTTCTTCAGGTATCGTTGAAACCATTCCGTATGCTATATCCGGCACTTTATCAGCTGTATCTCCTTTAGTAGGAGATACAGCTTCAATCCAGGCCAATCGTTGGCCATTTGAATTTTGCACATCAAAGTCAGGCCCTTTATCTTTATGTTTGCCTAGATAAAAACCTCGGTTGAGTAGAGTACATCCTAAATAAAGTTCCCATGCACGTTTAGAAAACTGCCGCTTAAATTCGCCTGGAAAATGATGATCAGAAAACTCTTCATATTGCTGCCATAAATTTTCTAACCAGTTTTTTTCTTGGGTGTACCATTTAAGGGCAGCGAGTGTAACGTACACTTTGTCGTAATTAGAAAAAACATTAAATGCTTTTTCTAATTCTGCATAGGTTTCAACTACTTCAAATTTATCCGAAAAAAGAGCCATATTTTTATTTTATTCAAAGTGTCCGGTTAAATACAAATTACAGTATTTGTATTTTATAAAGTAGACTCTCATTACCTCACCACCGGCACCTCCTGTACCTTAGTCGTATATTCCGGTGAAACATGTTCCCGCTTCATTTGCCAGTTATGTTTGTTTGGGGTAGACCCAAACATCAGGGTATTTTTCCCCATTTTAGTATTCATCTTATCTACCGCCTGCATTAACCTTTCGTGCTTAGAGGTGTCGACAGATTCAAACAAATTTTGCTGCACATTACTTTTTGCGGTAAGACCACTGAAGCTCACCCCAGCTTTCCAGTATTTGAATCCTTCAATGTAGATTTTTTCCAGCAACAAAAGAGCTTGTTTAGTAAGTAAGGGTGTAGACGATGTGGAGAGGGAAATTTTGGTTCCTATTCCGCCAGAGTATTTTGGGTCGCTATTAAACCGATTGGTTCGGATCGAAACATACAGATAGGACGCAATTTGTTTTTCCTGTCTGAGTTTTTCAGCTGCGCGGGTAGTGTAGTAAATCACCGCTTCCCGTAGATCTTTAAGGGAGGTTACGGCATGTCCAAAGGAGCGAGAACAGATAATGCCCTTTTTGGGTTCACGAACGGTTTCGAGCGGGAGACAGGAAATTCCTCGGAGTTCCTGCTGTAGACGAATCCCAATTATTTTCATGTTCTTTTTAACCCAGGATTCCGGTGCGTTTTTAAACGCTAAAGCGGTATCAATACCATTCTTGGTTAAAAATCGGCTGTATTGCCAACCAATACCCCAGACTTCACCGATGGGGGTAACGTTCAAATAATCATCGATATTTTTGTTGGTGATATCAAAGACGCCTTTCCATTTGGATTCTTTTTTGGCGATATGATTGGCGATTTTCGCCAAAACTTTGGTAGGAGCAATACCGACAGAAACAGGTATCCTAGTCCATTTCCACACTCTTTTCCTGATCTCTTGGCCAAACTCTTGGTTTTTTGCATCACCTGAAAGGTGTAAAAAAGCTTCATCAATCGAATACTCTTCTATTTCATTGCTAAATTCATGGAGTGTTTCCATAACTCGTCCCGACATGTCGCCGTAAAGTTCGTAGTTAGAAGAAAAAACGTGGATATTGTTTTTTTGAATCTCTTCTTTATATTTAAAATACGGTGCTCCCATGGGAATACCCAGGTTTTTGGCTTCTTTGGAACGTGAAATGACACAGCCATCGTTGTTGGACAGCACCACCACTGGTTTATTTTGCAAATCCGGCCGGAATACCCGTTCACAGGAAACGTAGAAGCTGTTGCAATCGACCAGGGCAAAGACCTTGCTCATATTAGTTAATATCTGTCCTTACAAGGCCAGTAACTATTCCCACGATAGTAAAATCATCTTCTGGTTCAATTTTAATCGGTTTATATGCTTCGTTCTCGGCTTTGAGGAGTATTTCTCCTTTTTCAATACAGTAGCGTTTAACCAGTAATTCGCCGTTGATACAGGCAATGACAATTTTATTGTGAGTGGGAGTAAGGGAATTATCTATGATGAGTAAATCATTGTTGAACAGTCCAATATTTTTCATGGAGTCGCCCTCCACTTTAACAATAAAAGTGGCGGGTCTATTCTTAATGAGAAGACGGTGCAGGTCTATTTTACTGTCGACATAGTCGTCAGCCGGAGAGGGGAAACCAGCTGAAATTTTACTGGAATATAACGGTAAGGCTAGTGTACTGTCGGTGGAGGGGAGGCGGAGGTAGGGGGTTTTAATTTTTAATGTCATAGGGGGAAAATATATCACAAAAGAGGGAGAGATTCCAATCGGGTCGATACGGCTGGAAATTACTCGGAACGATCAAGATTTATTTGTGAGTTTTAGTCAGCCTTGGTGTCAGGGCAAAATTCAGGTGGAGTCTGAACTATTTTCTAAATACCAACTTCTTTTTTAGAGTGCTGTTAATGTTCTCGGTCGCTCAGAATGGCATAGTTTTGCAATAGCGGCATTATGGTGTCCATAGGGCAGGTTTTGCTTGCGTATTTCGTACATTACGCTATACACATCAGGTTCAAGCAATATTAGTGATTGCTGTTAATTCGCTCCAAAAATACCGTGGCGTTTTTTGGACACAGGGTGGACACAAGGCAGGAAAAATTCCACATGATCAGCAAATTTCACAATTGGTAAAGGAAAAAAATATCTAAGATAAAACAAAAGATCGCTCTTGTGAGCGATCTTTGAGAGAAAAAACCTTAGCGGGTCGGACGGGACTCGAACCCGCAACTTCTGCCGTGACAGGGCAGTGCTCTA
>CAYOFO010000078.1:0-3157 GCA_964403325.1 uncultured Gammaproteobacteria bacterium
CCTGTGGCTTTGGAAGTAATAGAAATAACACCAGATAGTGTTTTCCCTCCTGTTTTCATATTTTTCATATATTGAGTATATCATACCATATCTGTCTTGACAAGTAGCATAAAGTATGCTATATTTAGGGTATGAAATTAAAGATCGCAACAATTGCTATAGCTTTGTTTTCTGTCTTTTTTATGACACCTGTGAAAGCGGAGGCTTGTGGCTTTTTCTGTTTTGATTTCTCTGTTTCAGGGAGTTATCAGACTTTTACTGTATATGGCACCGGCGGAGGCTACCCTAGTTATGGAGGTTATTTTGATGGTGCTTCATATATGACATATGGTGATTATATAAGTTGCGGATGCTTTTCTACTTATGCTGACTATTTGTATTCTGCAAGTTATATGACTTATGGAGATTATGTAACATCTGGAGGACACCTTTCTTATGCAGCTTATATGTCTTCTGGAGCTTACTATACTTATGGGGCATATTTTGCAAATGGTGCATATTACACGTTTGGTGACTACAATGCGAATGCAAATTACACTGCTTATGCTGCATACTGGACTTCTGGTGGATATTTGACTTACGCAGACTTCGCAGCAAACGCAGCTTATTGGGCGAGTGCCGCGTACTGGACAGAAGCGAGTTATGCAGCCAATGCTGCTTACTGGGCACAAGCCGCTTATTTTGCAAATGCTTCTTACGCTGCATATGCAGACTACCTAGCAAATGGAGGATACTTGACTTATGCTGACTACACAGCATCGGCTGCGTATTTTGCAAGTGCAGCTTATACAGCACAAGCTGCTTACTTTGCTAATGCTTCCTATTCTGCTTATGCAGCATATCTTGCAAATGGTGGATACTTAACTTATGGAGATTATCTAGCGAGTGCGGCTTATGCTGCTACTGGCGACTATACAGCTTATGCTGCTTACTTTACTACAGGTGACTATACAGCTAATGCTTCTTATGCTGCGAATGCTGCGTATACTGCTATTGCTGATTACCTTGCTAATGCCGCATATTTAACAAGTGGAGATTACACTGCAAGTGGAGACTATGCAGCAGCGGGTGACTATACTGCTTCTGGAGATTATACCGCGACAGGTGATTATGCTGCAGCTGGAGACTACACAACACAAGGAGATTACACTGCAAGTGGAGACTATGCAGCAGCGGGTGACTATACTGCTTCTGGAGATTATACCGCGACAGGTGATTATGCTGCAGCTGGAGACTACACAACACAAGGAGATTACACTGCAAGTGGAGACTATGCAGCAGCGGGAGACTACACTACTGTTGGAGATTATTTTGCAAACGCAGCTTATCTAACTAGTGGTGATTACGCAGCTAATGCTTCTTATGCCGCTAACGCTGCTTATAATACTACCGGTGATTATACAACTACTGGAGATTATACAAATACAAATCCGAGCTATACAGCAACTGCTGGATATGTAACTTCTGGTGGGTATATAACTACAGCTGGTTATGTTGTACCTGCTTCTTACAATACTAGTGCAGACTATACAACTTCTGGTGTAATTAATACAAGTGCTGGATATGTAACTTCTGGTGCTATTGAGGCGCAAGCAGGGTATGTTTTAGAAGGTGGTGCTGAAGCTAGTGGAGGTTTTGAAGCAGCTGGTTAAAATATGAATTACATTTGCCTTTTTGGCAAAGTATGGTAGACTCTTGTATATGTTAAAAATAAGGTTACAAAGAATAGGAAGGAAGAATGATCCAGCTTTCAGAGTGGTTCTAACTGATTCAAAGAACTCCACCAAGAGTGGAAAGTTTTTAGAAATAGTTGGTACTTATAATCCAAAAGCCGGAGTCACAAATTTTAATTCTGATCGCATAAAGCATTGGATGAGTAATGGAGCTAAGCTTTCAGATACTGTGTACAACTTTTTGGTTCACCAAAAAGTAATACCTGGGAAAAAGGTAAATGTGTTACCAAAGAAAAAACCAACAATGTCTCGAAAGGAGTTGAAAGCAAAAAAGTAATAAGTTATAATTGTTAAGCAGTGAATTTAATAGCTTATACATTTTTTGGTCGTAACACTGCAAGATTAAAAAGTAAATTTATTTGAAAATATGCAACAAGATACAGATAAGGTGTTTCTAGAGTATGTGGTAAAGGCTTTGGTAGATAATCCAAACGATGTAAAGATTGATCGTACTGTGGATGAGATGGGTGTGCTTATTACGCTAACAGTTAATCCTTCTGATATGGGTAAAATCATAGGAAGAATGGGTAATACTGCAAAGGCTATTCGTACATTGCTTCGTATCATTGGTATGAAGAACAATGCTCGAGTTAATCTTAAGATAAATGAACCAGAAGGTGGTACACGTCCAGAAGGTCATTCTATGAGTCCTTCATTAAAGACTGTAGATCAAGCTATGGAAGATTTGAAAGGAATATAAATTTGATTGTGTTTAAAAAGTCCGCGCCTTACCAGGCGCGGACTTTTGTGTTAATGTGTATTTATCGGACGGGCAAGCAATTTTTAAAATGAAGTTCCACATTGTTACAATCTTTCCAAATATTTTTGATTCATACTTAAATGAATCTATTATTGGTCGGGCGATAGAAAAGAAGCTAATTAAAGTAAATTTTTATAATCCACGTGATTTTGTAAAAGATAAAAACGGTAATGGTTTTAAACCTACAGATGACAAGCCTTATGGTGGGGGACCAGGAATGGTTATGAAAGCCGAGCCAATACTAAAAGCCGTAGAAAAAGCCCTTTCAAAAATCAAGGATAAGAAAAAGGTTTTGATAATTAATTTTGTTCCAAGTGCAGAAAAATTCACTACAGATTTCGCCAAAAAAGCTACAAAAAAATATACAGATATTATTCTAATTTGTGGCAGATACGAAGGTATTGATGCGAGGGTGGATAAGATTCTAAAAACTAAAAAGATTTCAATAGGAGATTATGTATTGACTGGTGGAGAGATTCCAGCGATGGTGGTGGTGGATTGTATTTCAAGACAGATAAATGGGGTGCTTGGGAAGTTTGAATCTTTGGAAGAAGAAAGGGTCTCAAGTAGCGAGGTATATACTAGGCCAGAGATTTTGAAATATCCATTTAGTAATGTTAAGAATAAAAAAAGTAAAAATTATAAAGTACCAGAAGTTTTACTT
>CAYOFO010000079.1:0-3119 GCA_964403325.1 uncultured Gammaproteobacteria bacterium
GCTCCCACATCCGCTTGCACCAATCGGCGTCCTCCAGGTACATAAAATATTTTTCATCAAACGAACCAACTTTCGTTAACACTTCACTGCGCACCATCATTGCCGCACCGATCACCCAGTCAACCGGCCGAGTTTCATTGTGTGCGAAATCTTTCATAACCTGGCGGTTGGCATATTTCTGGAGACGTGGGTATTTTTTATCCCAATGAATTTGTTTAAAGGGTTTAATGAGCATGCTTGGCAAATCAAAACGAAAACAAGAATATTGCAAACTTCCATCCATATTGATGAGCTTGGGCCCAATCGCACCGATTTTTGGGTGCGTATCCATAAACTGGATCATACGGTCAATAACGCGCATGTTTTCTGGGATAACCGTATCTCGATTGAGAGCAAAATAATACCGCGTCGGAGTGGCCTGAAACCCAAGGGTATTAGCCGCCCCAAAACCAATATTCGCTTGCGTATTTATATATTTTACATTTGAAAAACGATGATGCAAATCCTTACCAATACTATCTTCATTATTGGAATTATCGACGACAGTAATTTGCACCTGGAATTTTGAACTAGCCAAATCTTTACACACCGAATCTATGGCCTGCAAAATGTCATCTTTACAAAAATAATTAACGAAAACTATGTTGAGATCTTTCATGCTAAATCTTTAAGCTATCAATGTATTGATCGAGCACGGGCATAATATCATTAAGATCATTTACTTGACCAAGATTAATTTTTTCACCAAATACACCACCCGCAAGACTCGGTAAAGTTTGCAATCTTTTCACTTCCGCCATCACCACAAAAACCGGATCGCCACCTTCATCAGCCGCAGCATCACGATGTTCCTGCCCAGCTTTTCCTTTAGCGCCACAAAATACATTTACCATTTTTTGCCTTTCGGCTGGCAACAGGGCTGACCAGCCACCGGCAGTAAAAAAATTTGTTAAAGTATTTTTATAGTCAAATCCTGTAACTTTATCCACTAACAAAAAAAATAAAACTTGCGCCTTTGGCTTACCCCTAGATAAAGCAAAACTCAATATTAAAAAAGAACTGAAATTTTCTCGACTTACTCGATCGCCTAATCTGTATGGAACAAACACAAAATCCTGTCTTTTAAATTCATCCACAGGAATATGGTAAGTCACCCTTTGCTCCAGTCGACTTTCAGCACTACTTCTATCACTGCTCATAAATTTATTTAAACTCTAAACCAATGTCTAAACTGCATCCAACTTATTTTTCTGAAGCCGTTATTTTTACAGCGCAATTCCTTTAATCTCTTTCGTTCAACCCAAAGAGCGTACAAACCTTTTAACACTGCTGGGTAAAACAGCAACAAATAGACAAACTTCTTTACTTCATAGCACAAAATCCACGGAAAATCAAGGGCCAGATTCTGCCAGCGTTCGTTTTTATAAAGCATGATCAGATGGTTTTTATAACTGTAATAACGGATATAATCCGATTGCTTCGCCTTATTTATAGCCGCAGCCTTATCCCCTAACTCTTTAGCACCAGCCGCCGATCGATCGTGATAAGCAACCGCATCGAGAATAATATACGATTTATACCCGGCATTTTGCAAACGATACGCCAAATCCACATCTTCTTTGTACGAATGAAAATTCGGATCAAACAATCCACTAACACTCACCACTGCGCTCCGGCGGTAGATCGGCAAAGCTCCTGAAACACCAAAAACTTCTAATTCTGAGGTAAAAAAATTTTTGACGATCTTCGACCAATTATATTGATTATACCTATCAATAACACGACGATTTTTAAATATTTTTAAACCCAAGGAATCCACCCTGTCCGTAAAAGTTTCTTCTAACTTTTTAGCACCGAGGCTCGCAAAATCCCAGCGCATGAGTCGTGGCGCTACCGAAGCTGCCTCTGGACGACTTTCCAAAAAGTTTACCATTTTTTCTATACAATCCGGCTCAAGATACATATCCTGATTAAGGCAAATCGCATATTCTTCGTCCGTCTCAAAAAAAACCAAGTTATGCCCACCACCAAAACCCAAATTTTCTGAATTTTTTTTAAAAGTATACGACAAATCAGTTTTTTTGAGCTCATTTTCTACAATCGCCACCGTATTATCGCTCGAAGCATTATCCAATATATGAAGCGTAAAATTTTTGTAGGTTTGTTTCTCTAAAGACGCGAATAAATATGGCAAATACTTGGCCCCGTTAAATGTTACGAGTTGTACGGAAACTTTTGACATATTTATCGATGAATCGCATCTTTGGCAGAGAGTGAAAAAAAATTCTGCGCTTTGGTATAGAGCCAAACCAAACTAATACCAATCGGACTTACTATTTGCAGAATAAACGCCTGATACTTAGGATGCCATTTTTTAAAGTAAATAACCGCACTTTGTAAAAATTGTTTTTGCCGACGTACTTGATTGATTTTTTTAAAGCTCTGGCCGGCAAAATCTATACAGGTAATAATGGGCGTAAAAATAACCGTATACCCCAAACGCTTAGCTTCACGACATAAATCCACATCCTCAAACCAAATAAAATATCGCGGATCAAAAACAAACCCTAAACGCTGGACTAGTTCTTTTTTTACCAACATAAATGATCCGCGAACTGTATCCACGGGTGTATCTTGCGCAAGCTCCTCATCAGAATAATTCCACGATTTTGCCAAAGCTGGAAAAACAGCCACCAGCTTAAAAATTATCAGAATCAGCTGTGTCAGTGTCGGAAATTTTACCGGACGATGCAAATCACGCATTTTTCCTTCCGGTGAGACGAGTTTGCAGCCGGCAATACCAAAATCGCCTTGACTTTCAGCCCATACCAAAAGTTGATCCAAACTTTCTGGGGCAAGTTCCATATCCGGATTCAAAAACAAAAAATATTTTCCTTTGGCTTCACCAATTACCTGATTATGCGCTGCACCAAAACCGGCATTATGCATATTTTTTATCAGCTTCACTTGCGGAAATTGACGTTCAATAATCTGCGCGGTAGCATCGCTCGAATTATTATCAACTACAAAATGCTCAAACTCAACGTGCTTGGCCGCTTGTTGCACCGATGCAATTTGCCGAGCAATATGCTCGCTCGAATTCCAGGTAACGGTAATAA
>CAYOFO010000080.1:0-3051 GCA_964403325.1 uncultured Gammaproteobacteria bacterium
AAACAATGGTATCGGCAATATTGCGAGCTTCGATAAGTTCTTGTTTTTTCTTGTCATCGGCCGCATGAGCTTCGGCATCTTTTTTCATGCGCTCGATTTCATCTTTATTAAGACCGCTTGAAGCTTCAATACGAATGGACTGTTCTTTGCTGGTAGCCTTGTCTTTGGCTTTGACATTCAAAATACCATTGGCATCGATATCAAAGGTTACTTCTACCTGTGGCACGCCGCGTGGAGCTGGTGGGATATCGCTCAAAATAAAACGTCCGAGTGTTTTGTTATCAGCCGCCATTGGACGCTCGCCTTGTAAAACATGAATTTCTACACTTGGCTGGTTATCAGCAGCCGTCGAGAACACCTGGCTTTTAGCGGTTGGAATAGTGGTATTGCGATCAATGAGTTTCGTCATCACGCCACCCATGGTTTCGATACCAAGTGACAGCGGAGTTACATCGAGGAGGAGCACATCTTTTACATCACCGCGCAGTACACCACCCTGAACCGCCGCGCCAACCGCGACCACTTCGTCTGGGTTAACACTGATATTTGGTTTTTTGCCAAAGAATTTTTCTACGGCTTGGAGTACGAGCGGCATGCGGGTCATACCACCCACCATTACCACCTCATGAATTTCACTTACGGAAAGTTTTGCATCAGCCAAAGCTTTTTTCACTGGTTCCATAGTATCTTCGACCAATTTTCCAACCAATTCTTCAAGTTTAGAACGAGTGAGTTTTACTACCAAGTGTTTTGGACCATTGGCGTCCGCGGTAATAAACGGCTGGTTAATTTCGGTTTCCTGAGCGGTAGAAAGTTCAATTTTAGCTTTTTCAGCGGCTTCTTTAATACGCTGCAGAGCGAGCGCATCTTTGCCAAGATCAATTCCTTCTTGTTTTTGGAATTCGGCAATAATCCAGCTAATAATTTTTTGGTCAAAATCATCACCGCCAAGATGGGTATCACCGTTGGTAGCAAGCACCTGCACGGAATCTTCGCTTACCTCAAGCACTGATACGTCAAATGTTCCACCACCAAGATCGTAGACCATAATTTTTTGGTCTTTCTTTTTATCAAATCCATACGCGAGAGCCGCGGCCGTTGGTTCGTTAATAATACGCAACACGGTTAACCCGGCAATTTCACCGGCTACTTTGGTAGCCTGGCGTTGCGCGTCATCGAAATACGCCGGTACGGTAATTACGGCTTCGGTGACTTTTTCACCCAATCTTTCTTCCGCATCAGCTTTAAGCTTGCGCAATACTTCGGCCGACACTTGCTCTGGTGCCATTTTTTCGCCGTTCATTACTATGCGCACGCCTTCACCTTCCTGCACAATTTCGTACGGCAAGAGTTTTCGGTCGCGCTGCACTTCGGCGTCACTCCACTTGCGGCCAATGAGACGCTTGGCGGAAAAAATGGTATTTTTTGGGTTAGTTACACCCTGACGCTTCGCTGGCTGCCCAACGACACGTCCGGTTTTGGTAGCGGCTACCACGGATGGCGTGGTGCGTGCGCCCTCTTTGTTTTCCAAAACTTTTGGCTGTCCGCCTTCAATAATGGCCACGCATGAATTAGTGGTGCCAAGATCGATTCCAAGTACTTTACTCATATATTTTATTGATTATAAATTAAATTTTTTAAAAATTATTGTTGCAATTATAGTTGCTATCGCAGGATAAATAATATAAATCATATACCACCTCACATACCATTTTTCTATTTGTTTTAAAGTTGATTTTCCTCCTTTAGCTGATATCGCCCCTCTAAACTGGTTATCGTTTGAAATAATAGTTACTCTACCGCCTTTTCCTCCAACAGAACCATTTCCACCATCAGCATTAATAGAACCATTTCCCATTATTTTTTGAGTAACTATGAATACTTCACCAGCATCTCCGCCTTTTGTTTCTGGCATATAATTAAAAATTAATTTAATTTCTCCACTTCGCATCAATCGCGATTCCACCACGTGTATTAAACTTTACCATTACTTCAATATTTTTCGGCTGAACAAACTTTACAAAATCTTGTCCAATATCTACCGCCAAATGCTCATGAAAGACTCCTGTGTCGCGATACGTTTCCAGATATAATTTTAGAGATTTTGATTCAACCACGAATTTATCCGGCACATACTTTATCTCGATTGTCGCATAATCCGGCTGGTTCGTGAGTGGACACCGACAGGTAAATTCTGTGCAACGCAGCGTTATTTCCATCTGCTCGCCACCATGGTTGGGAAAAACTTCGAGCTTACGTTCAGTATCAGATTTTTGTCCAAGCTTTGTTAAATCTTTAAGATCTTCTTTATTCGTTGGCATAATTTTTTTATAAATTTTCTTCTACGTGAGCTTCAATCATTTTTACCCATTTTTGTACATTAGGACTCTGCTTAGCTTCATTTATATATTTTTGAAGCTGATCACTGTCAACAGAAGAAAGATCTGTGCCATTGCCGCTACGTATCAATGCAGTTGCCACATAATCATCTATTTCTACTCTCATCCCTTCTAGCATTTCACTTAGCTCAATTTTGGCCCGCAATACCCTGGGCAGTTCGTGTAAATTATACTCTGTATACCCAGAGTCAAAATCACTGATTGATTCCACAGTGTACCCTACCTCTCCGGGAATTATAGAAATAAAACTTACCCGAAAATTCCTATTTTTTATTTCCGCAGTAAGTGCTACCGGCCTATCATCATGCCCGCACAACTCCTCAAGAGTAAAATTATTGGCAACATACGAATCACGACCCAAATAATCATTTAACTCCTTAAACACCGCATCTCTTTGATCTGTTTTAGTTGGCGAAGCAACACGTGCTTCATTTTTAATTTGTAATCCAGTTGTTTCGGGTTGTACTCGAGGCTTTTCTGCCATCGGCTTTGATCTTGACACCCCCAACACTGAAGATTTTTGGCTATCCACACCAGCTCTAAAAGATTCATTGGTTGACACTACTGGATGTTCCAATAACGTAGCCAAAACGCCAGCTACTCGTAAACCACGCTCTAAACTTTCTCTCATAGGATTACGATATTAACATTT
>CAYOFO010000081.1:0-2950 GCA_964403325.1 uncultured Gammaproteobacteria bacterium
AGCAATAATTTTGCCTGTGTAAACAGTGTGTAAAGTTTCCAGAATAGAGCTGGCTTTGGCAGGAGAGTGGGCAATATCATCAAAAATAGTAATGTTATGTTGAAAACGTTTTTCAAGGCGGCGCTTCATACCTTTAAAACTTTGAACAGCAGTAATAATTTTTTCGGGTGCGAGGCCGATTTGGTGGGCGAGTGCGAAACAGGCGGTGATGTTGTCGGCCATGTAGGTGCCGAGGGTATGAGTTTGTATGTGGTAGGAGCTAGATTGGTGTTCAATAGTAAAACTCAGGCCTTTGGATGAAAGCTCAATGTTATTATAGGAATAATCGTGCTTAGCATTTTGGCTGTAGGTGCAAGTTTTTATATCGTTACGTATTTGTAAGCGTGCGGCTGCTTGTTCGGATACGACGAGTAAACCATTTTGTGGAAGCGCGTCTACTAAACTTTGGAAAGCTTCAATATATTTTGTTTCGGTTGGGTAAATATCGGCGTGATCCCAAATTACGGAAGTGAGAAGAAGGTGGGTGGGTGAGTAGTGAGAAAATTTAGCGCGATTGTCCCAGCGGGCGGTTTTGTATTCATCGCCTTCCATGATGCTCCAGTGGGAATTGGTAATTTCCGCAGCTGGAATATTATTTTGACTGAGAGCACCAAACATGTAGCTTGGATCCATGCCGGCTTCTTTGAGAATCCAGGTGAGAAGCGCGGTGGAGGTTGATTTGCCGTAGGTGCCGGCGCAGACAATGGAATTTGGTTTGATGAAGTATTCAGCGAGTACTTCGGGATAGGATTTGTAGGGAATATTTTGTTCAAGCGTATAAAGAAGTTCTGGATTTTGTGAGCCGCTGCCGCTGCCACCAATGACCACTAAATCCGGATGGCCCATTTTTTCTGGATGCCAGCCGGGATAAAATTGAATACCGCTTTCTTTAAGATACGTTGAAATTGGCGGATAAAAACCAACGTCGCTCCCGGTGACCTTGTAACCTTGTTTTTGGAAAGCGATGGCAACGGCGCTCATGGCAACGCCGCAGATGCCGATGAAGTGGATATGTTGTATTTTTTTAATGTCCATAATATTTGAAATAGGTAAGTTTTTTCTTTTTATAACTAAAAAGAAACAAAAAGTTTTGGGGGCTGCCGAACTCGTCGCGACTGCTCCTCAGACAGCGGCTGCCCCCAAACCCTGTACCCTGTTAGTATAAAAAGGCGATTAGATCTTTTTTCTCATTATGTAATTTACAAACTCTGTTTCCTTGACCGTTTTTGTTTGTTGTTTTACTGCTTCAAAACCTCGTTTCTCGAAAAATGGTTTAGCGGTGATGCTGGCTTCCGTGGTAAGTGCGGTTACATTTTGTGTTTTAGTAATTTCGATAATTTTATTGAGAAGTGCGGACGCTATGCCTTGGTGTTGGTAGTCTTTGTGTACGTACATAAAATCAAGGTAGCCATTTTTGCCTAGTGAGCTAAAACCTACGATGATATTATCTATTTCAGCTACGAAGAATTGTTCGTTTTGCATGCGTTCCTGCCACATCGCTACGTTGCTACTGGCGGAAGACCAAATAGCAATTTGGTTAGGAGTATAATCTTCCGTATTTATGGTAGTGATGGTGTCGTAAAAAAGTTGGGTGATTGTTGGAATATCGAAGGGTGTAGCAGGGCGAATCTGCAGAGTAATGGTTTTGCTTGGTTTAGAGGAAATGTTCATGTTTTTATATCGTTTATAAAAATACCATGTTCCTAAAATAATAAATAAGTATGTTCCGATGCAAAATGGTAGGAAGAAAAATGTACTTATTATGACTATACTGAGCGTGAATAGGAATATTTTTGCTGTAGATAAAATGAATTCGTTTAAACTACAATAAGTAAATTGATTGCCGTCAAGGGTCGTATAGCTACAAATAAGTGTTTTTTCTAATTCTTGCATCCCCAAGTCTTTTGAAAATTGTTGTCGATAGCTTTGTTGAATGGTTTTAGTGAGTGTTGCGCTCGCAACAATGATAAGTAGTATTAAAAGACTTTTTTTCAGGGCGTGAAGGAAGAAGAAATCTTGGGAGTTTGCTGTTAGAAACATAATTACTTTATATTTTTTTAGCCTTTTTGTTTATAAGCGTTTTAGAGAAGAGCGGTTGGTTATAGAGGGTATTTTATACATTGGGTGAATGTGGTCCTTGTTTTTGAAATATTGCCTTTGTTGGTTTATTGATCGCTTGCTTAATTCGTTCTACTTGGTGGGGAGAGATATTGGCGGGAAGTTGGTGTGGCGGGAAATATTTAAAATCATTACTTTCAGCATTAATTGTGAGATTTCCGCCAGTAATTTTACCTATAAATGAAAACATTATATCATTCTGGTGAGGTTTAACGTAGGCTCCTAAGAAACTAGTAATTTCTACTTCTAGACCAGTTTCTTCTTTCGTTTCACGGATCGCTGCTTCTTCCAGCGTTTCATTTTTTTCCACCGCTCCGCCAGGCAAATTCCACAAATCTCTGTCTGCTCGATGACACAGCAAAATTTCGTCTTGATCGTTAAAAATTAGGATTTGAGCACCTAGGGTGAAAAGAGGTTTGGTCATAAAGAATGTAAAATACTTTTTAACTCTTCCAAATCCATTTTCCATTCTTTTCCATCAAACCATTCTAAGCCACTAAATTGCAGTTTGTATGTATCCGTTGGGCGGGAAGCTGAGCCGAGGTAGATGTATTTTTTGCCCTGTTCTTTGGCGTAGAGAATGGCTTTGAGCATCATGCCGAGGCCGAGGCTGGGTGGGAGCTGTGTGCTGTGAGCTGTGAGCTGTAGACTATTGTTCAATTGGTAGAAAGGATAAGAATAGTGAAGAATTTGATTAGTTTCGTAGTAAATGCAGTAACCAACCGCTTGGTTTTCAAGAGAATAAATGAGGACGCGGTTAAAATTACTTTTGTCCGGATCGGTGAAAAGTTCT
>CAYOFO010000082.1:0-2926 GCA_964403325.1 uncultured Gammaproteobacteria bacterium
GTATCATGATCCTAAATTTAGATCATTTGTAACTACAGATGATCTTCCCGTCTTGATTTATCGTGAACGAACAGCAAATTTTGAAATTCCAGACGAAAAAATACGAATAGAAATAAGACTCGATCATGATAATACTTTAACTTTTCGTATGGATGAAGCCAGAAATCGGAATGGAATTAAACAAACTGATTACGGGGCTTGCGGGGTAATAGAAATTAAAATAAACTTAACAGACGAAAAATATACTAATTTTATCAAAAAAATAAATAGTGAACCAAAAATTTTTAATGATTGGCAAAAAACTTGGGAAGCGCTTTCTAATCTTAGAAGTGAAACCGTACAACGTAATTCAGCAGTTTACAGCGGATTTAAAAACTATGAATATGGCGAAGAATATGATGTCTATACCGACACCTCCGATCATACAGCAATTACACTTGAAGAAGCTATAAAAATTGCATTTCCAAAACTTATTATTAATTAATAATACATATGTCAATGTTTTCTAAACTCAAACAATTTAAAGACTTGCGTGACAAAGGTAAAGAACTCCAGCAAATGCTGGCGCAAGAAAGCGTAACCGTAGACACCTTGAGCGGGCAAATTGTGCTCACCATGGATGGAAATTTACAAATGATTGGCCTTGCCATTGCCCCCGAACTACTCAAACCTGAAAGCAAAGAAAAGCTCGAAAAAGGCATCAAAGAAGCTCACCAAGAAGCCATGCAGAAAATCCAAAAAACCATTGCTACCAAAATGCAGCAAACCGGTGGATTTGATCTCTCGAGCTTGATGGGTGGAGAATAATAATTTGAATAACGAACAATGAATAAAGAATTAAGCTTGTGCCGTGAAAGCACAAGAACGATCCATCTCAACTCGTAGCTCGTTCCTAACACCTTAATTCATAATTCGTAATACATTATTCTCAATCAACCATGTACTCGCCTGCCATCGAAGAACTTATTAAAGTTTTAAAACGACTACCCTCGGTCGGTGAGCATACGGCCGAACGGTTTGTTTTTCATTGGCTCAAATCTGGCAAAAAAGAAGTCAGCGAACTCATTCTGGCACTTAAAAACGTGATGGATAATATAAAAAGCTGTGAACTTTGCTGGAATTTTACCGATACTTCGCCCTGCTCCATTTGCTCGAACCCCAAACGCGACCAAACCACGGTAATGGTCATTGCCAAATCACAGGATTTACAGGTGATGGAAAACACCGGCGAATATAACGGAATTTACCATGTGGTACGCGGGGCGCTCGACGCTACCAACGATAATCCGCTTGAAAAAACCAAACTCCCCGAACTGCTGGATAGGGTAAAAAAAGGGCAAATCAAAGAAATTATTCTCGCCTTAAACCCAGATATAAAAGGCGAAACCACCATGCTTTACCTAGAACGAGAGATTAAAAAACAAGAATTTCCTATTAAAGTTACGCGCTTGGCACGCGGCCTTCCCATGGGCAGCGACATTGAATATGCCGACGAGATTACGCTGGCCAGCGCTCTGCAAGGACGCAGGGAAAAATAAACCCAGTCATTCGCGCCGCAACCGTTCAAGCAACATTAAGCAAATTTTGCCACCATCCTCCACAAACCATAACTCGTAACAGCCCATAAATCTAATCGTACAACAAAATTATACGGTATTACTAAAGAGAATGCGTGGCAAAAACAAAAATACCAGATATACATCTGGTATTTTTTATTTTATCGAAAAATGTTTATTGGATCTCGACTTCGGTATAGCGTTGGCGATGACCCAAGGCTTTATTTTGGCGAGTTTTATTTTTAAACTTCTCTACCAAAATACGCTCCGCTCGGCCTTGTTTGAGAACCTTAGCCTTAATGGTGGTATCCTGCAAAAAAGGAGCGCCCATTTCAACATCAGAACCATCATCATTGGCAGTTAAAAGCACTTTATCGAAGACAAAAACTGCACCCTCTTCCACTGCAAGCTTTTCTACTTTTAAGACTTGTCCGGTTTTAACTACGTATTGTTTACCACCGGTAGCGATAACTGACAGCATACGACTTCTATTTAGATGTATAAGATTTTTAGAATAAGGCTAATACTAACAATTTTGGGATTTATTGTCAATAAACTCTGTGGACGAAAAGCCAGTATTGGCTGCGCCAAACGCTTATTTCTTTACTTCTCTGGTGGCTTTTCCTCAGGTTTTGGCTCATCTTTTTCGTTTTCAATCTCTTTTATGCCTTGTATTACCCCTTGCCAAAACGGGGTGAGTGGTCGATTGGTCATAAAATTATGGCTAAGAATAAATACTATTGCCAGCTTGGTGCGGGGCACTCATACTACAGTAAAGGCAATCCGCCGAGTTGTCAACCAACCAAAATTTATAAATGTGTCAAAGATCATTGACAAATAATGAAATGTATGCTACACTATACACATAATAAATTAACTCATCAAATATAAATTCTATGGAGGAAAGTTTATTTAACCCCCGTCGAGAACGCTCTGCCGTTTTTTTTAATGACGCACCAACCGCTGACCTAAGAACCCTCCCAAACATCCGAAAAGATGCGCCTACAGATTCGGAAGTTCAAACTTTGGTAGACAGTCTTACATCTCCTACACCTTCAGACGAACTTCCTATGTTAGAGAATGTGTCAGAAGAAGATGCAGAAGCAAAGGATGCAACCGCAATTCAAGGTTTGGCCGAGCGTCTTACATCGGCTTTGCCACCCAAACTTATCGGATTAGAGGAAGACTTGGAAGAAGAAGGAGACTACGGTATAGCATTTTCTAACACTCGAATCACCTCAAAAAAAATAGATGCTCTCAGAGCAAATGGAGTCATCGTGGATAGAGTACATCCCGCGCTTTATGAACCAAGCGCTAAAATCCAAATACCTGCGCAATCAGCTCCAACAGCAATGGAATTATTCCTCGCA
>CAYOFO010000083.1:0-2852 GCA_964403325.1 uncultured Gammaproteobacteria bacterium
AGATGAAGTCATGGTAAAACTCCTTTTTTAGGGGGAATTCTACCGAGCAAAGCGCCAAGCGGGCCATGCATATCGTGCGCGGGCATTTTAAGGATTATCGGAACGGCGGCGGTCTGTTTGGCAAGCTGAAGGGGCTTTATTGGTGGGATATGCACGTTGCCGGGGATATATCCAACGGGCAAATCGTCAAGGATTATTCGATTGGGAATATCAACCATGCTGCCGCCTAAACTGCCGAAGCCGCCTAAGCCAACGATTGAAACGCCTAACACGGTAATTCTTGGCGTCTACTCGGCCGAGTCCAGCATAGCGGCAACGGCAGGCATTGCCGGCAGCTTCCGCACAATGGCCGGGATACTGCGGACCGAAGTCCTATCCGCTGCCGGTCCGGTTTGGCCGGCGCTGCATACGGCGTTGGAAGCGGCGGCAATGCTGGAAGCCGCCAACCTGGTTCTATTCAGCAACAACGCCGCCTTGGTTGCCGCCTTATCGCCGCCATTCCGGCCGCCGCACCCGGACCGCATTGAACGGCATTGGTACGGCAAGGGCGATTACATTGATGCGGGATGCGGCGGCGATGTTGACCATTGGGCATGCATTGCCGAGCTTGGCGGGCGTTACGGCGGACGGTTTTCGGTACTGAAGGTAGATGACCTACGAAGGGCAAAAGAAATATGGCAACAACTTACGTAATGGATCAACGGACGAAGGCAGCGGTTACACCAAGGGCAATCGAAGACGCTCGGCAGCGGGCGATCAACCTGCTACGGGACGCCTACACGGCCAAGCCGACGCCGATCGACGGTCAAACTGTGCTTATCTGTATGACCGGCCGGATTGCGCGGGGATACGATAAGCTTGCCATTGCCCGCCGCGCCGGGGATGCGGCGGCGATCAAGAAGCTCGAGCAAGGGATCGGCAAGCTGACAGACCTTTATAACGCGGATTGGGCGGCAATGGCAGCGGCGGCGGGCGTTACCGTCGATCCGGCGTCGATATACCCGCCGGATTGCGATTGTGAAACATGCCAAGCTGAGCGGGCGCGCAAGTCCGGCTATTTCTACCGGGATTGTTATACGGCAATGGTCTATGACGCCTTGGCGCCGAATAGCTTCGATTTCCCGCCGCTACTCGAGCTTGTCAGGGACGCCAAGAATCCCGATGCAAGGGATCGGATTTGGGCGCATTTGAAGCGGATCTTGGACGCTGCCGAAGCCTACAACAAAGATTGCCGGGATCGGGGCGTCCAACCGAATTGGCGCGCGGCGCTTTGTCCGGCGGAAGGGGAATAGCAATGATTTGGCGTTGCTTGGCCTTGGGGATTGGCGTTGCAGCGTTGCTGCAATGGTTGGCAGCGGGGAAGCGGCCGGTTGTGGGGGAAGGGGCAAGCCTTTGAAGCTCGGGACATATTTCAGCGGCGGCGGCGGCGTCGATTGGGGACTTCGCAACGCCGGACTTACGCCGGTTTGGGCGGTTGAATACGAAGCCGACATTGCCGCCGTGTATGAACGCAATTTCGGGCATGCGCCGATCGTTGCAGATGTGCGGGCAATCAATCCGGCCGAGCTGCCGAGCGTTGATTGGTTTCATGCTTCCCCGGTGTGCACGCGGGCAAGCATCGCCAACGTCAACGGGGAAGAATCAGAAATCGACATTAGCACGGCGGCGGCCGTTTCCCGAGCGTTGGAAGCCTTGGAACCGCCGTTCTTCACAATGGAAAACGTTGTCCAGTATCGCAACTTTCAAAGCTTCAAAAACATTCTGGCAACGCTCGAGCGGCTTGGTTACTTCTTCACAACCGACAACGTAAATTGCGCCGATTTCGGCGTACCGCAAACGCGCAAGCGGCTTATAGTCCGAGCAAGCCGGGGACTTCTTCCGCCGCTGCCGGCGCCTGTTCGTTGGATAGGTTGGTATGAAGCGATCGAAGACTTGATCCCGGCATTGCCGGAATCGCAGTTGGCGCCTTGGCAGCTTGCGCGGTTGCCTGAAGGGATCGCCAATGTGTTGATCTCCAATGCGAAGACTGAATACGGCCACGGTATGGCAAGCGCCGAAGAACCGGCTTGGAGTGTTACTTCACAGACGGCGGGACGGTCCCGCGCCGTGTTAGTCGAATCAACTTCCATGCAACGGGAAGCAACGGTTAGGGCAATGACCGAACCGGCGGCAACGGTTAGCAGATCCAACGCTTCCCGGCCAAGCCACAATTACGCTTTGCTATTTGCCGGGGACTCATCCGCGGACAGTTGGGGTGATAACTACCGGGAAGCCGAGCAACCGGCATTTACGGCCAAGGAAAACGGCGTTGGCCGTCAACGGCTTTTGGTTACTGAGCAAGCCAACGAAGGCTTCTTGGTTTGCGGGATATTGAACGATAACGGCGAAAAGCTAACGATTCGATCGCGATCGAATCCGGCGTTTACCGTTACGACTCAGATCAACCAACGGGATATCAAGGCGGCGCTTCCCGGCGGTTACAAAGTGGTTTCCATTACGCCGCGCGCCCTTGCTCGGTTTCAGTCCGTCCCCGATGAATATTGGTTGCCTGAGAAGCGCGGCTTGGCGGCCAAGGTAATCGGTAATATGGTGCCGCCGTTGCTCATGCAACGCATTGCGGAAGGCATGTTGGCATGACGTTATCCCTTGATCAACTGGACGTAATCGACGCTGCAACCGAGCAACCGGACGCCGCTCGGCAGCGCAAGCCAACGAAGGCGGAACGGGATCGGGATCTGGACTATGCCCGATCAATGGGCGTCCGGCGGCAAGGCATGGAATTCCATTTGGTTTCTTTGCTCAGGCATTACACGCTGGACGAAGTTATAGAACGTTGGCGACAAGCTCAGGTA
>CAYOFO010000084.1:0-2728 GCA_964403325.1 uncultured Gammaproteobacteria bacterium
TCACTACCTTGATGAAAAATAAAACAGTGGTGGTAATTGCCCATCGTTTATCAACTATTATGAAGATGGACCGAATTATTGTGATTGAAAAAGGCAAGATTATGGAAGATGGCACGCACCAGGAGCTAATCCAAAGAAAAAATGGTCTTTACCAACATTTGTGGCAGCTCCAGGCCGGTGGGTTTATTCCAGATGAAGAAAATGAAGTAACCGGGAATGTGGCGAGTTTTGAGGAAGAAGAATAGTTTCAAATTTTCGTTGTTGTGGTTAGTGTTTTTTCTTTGCATGTACTGTATTTAGTATAAAGTATTGCTTATGCCCAAAAAACTCTGGTTTAAAAATAAAACGTATGGTTACGGTTGGTATCCTGCTTCAAAAGAAGGCTGGTTGGTGTTAGGTGGGTATTTGTTTCTTTTCTTTTTAACCTACATCCTCACCCTTGTCTTTCTAAAAGAAAAGTTTATTTTTGTCTACTTTCCTGTTGTTTTTGTTCTGACGGTTATGCTTTTGGTGATCTGTTATAAAACAGGAGAAAAGCCCGAATGGCGATGGGGGAATAAGAAATAATTTATTTTAATTAGCTCAATTTTAAAATAATTTTATGGAAAAACAAAAATTCGTACCAGACGACGTGGTAAATGAGGGTCCTTTGTCAGGAGTAAGTTTGTATGATGCCTTTTTACGGCAGCAAGCAAGTTATGAAGTGAGTAATGGCACCCATGGACGTATTCAAGATTATCAGCACGCGAGAAGAATGGTTTTTGCCGAGATGTTGGGTTTCTTAGAGCGAAACAATCTTCAAGAAGAGCGTTTGCCACTTGCGCTCCAAGCAAATATAATCGACTCCCTTGATAGTGTGATAACAATTGACACAAGGAGAGGAATTGACCTCGCGATAATTACTACAAATGATGGGACTATTGCTTGGGTTCAGCAAAAAATTTTACGGCACATCGAGGCAAGAAGATCTGCTAAATAGTTGATTAAAATAACTCGTTCTAAAATAAAACTTATGGCTATGGCGGGTATTGAACCTCGTTGGAAGACTGTTGGGGAAATGAGAAAATTTTGACTTGTAGCTTGTTTTTTAGTATTCTTCTAAAGAATTTATTTATTTAAAATAAAAATATGGATCATGAATCGCATGAGTTAGTTGTTGGTATGTTAACTGTAGGGGAAATTATTGAAAGTAAATTACAACAAATGAAAAACATGGTACGGGCACAAGAAAAAGCTGGGGTTCAGGTTGTTTCAGAACATGCTGTTGCTGCTTACGAACAAATAAAACGGTTTGTAGAAATTTCCGGTTTCCAGCGTGTGCTTTTGGAAAAACAAGATGCGGACGATTTGTTGAGTGTACCTTTCACCATGGAGTTAAAAAATGGTGTTAATATACTTGACGCAAAAGCTGTAGAGCTTGTTAAACAGGGGATACTTCTGAGAGCTAACGCACAAATGTTGAGAAAAATAATGGAGGGTGGAAAATAGTTGAAGTTTAAGTAGTTTATTTAGACCAAAAAACGAATCGAGGAAAGTAGTAGTTAGTTTAAAGAAGGATTATAGAAAACCAAAGGACGGTTGAGCAAAATCAAGAGCAGGTTATGCGGGATCAACAACAAATTTTGTAAAAATTAAGAAATATAAAAGAAACTCATTGATTTTTCCCTAAAACACTGGTAAAATGCCAGTGTTTTATTATTTATGCCTTCTCCTTACCAACAACTGAAAGAAATTTTAGCCGCCGAGCCAAAATACCGTCAAAAGCAGATCGAGACGGCTTGGTTTGATTTGTCGCTTGAAAGTTATGATCAAATTACTACGTTACCGATTGGTCTGCGTGAGAAGCTCAAGCCTTTTCCATGGTTATCGGTCAGTGCCCACACACTTCTCACCAGCAAAGAAGACAATACTCGTAAAGCCCTCTTAAAACTCCACGATAACCAGTATATCGAAACCGTTATCATGGGCCGGGAGAATCTTAAGAAAGACGCGGCTGAAGATGCGGCTGATCGTTATACTATTTGTGTTTCATCCCAAGCTGGCTGCCCTATGCGCTGCGTGTTTTGTGCGACTGGCAAGCAAGGTTTTAAACGTAATTTGTCAGTGCAAGAAATCGTCGACCAATATCGCTATGCACAGAAAATGCTCGCTCCGGAAGGTGCCCGCGTTGCTAATATGGTTATGATGGGCCAGGGGGAACCGCTCTTAAACTATGAAAACGTCAAAGAAGCCTTAAAAATTCTTTTGAGTAATACGGATCTGGGTGAAACCAAAATAACGGTTTCTACCGCTGGCGTGCCGTCAGTTATGGAAAAAGTGCTGGTAGATGATTTTCCGCCGGTGCGCTGGGCGATTTCCCTCCACAGTGCTATTGAAGAATCGCGCAAAGAAATTATGCCATCCAACAAGCCGGGATTTTTAGAATTCTTAGTAAACTGGACCAATGCTTACGCCGAGCGTTTCCCAAGCCGGAGCCATTTTATCGGCCTTGAGTATATCATGCTGAGTACCGTAAACGATGATGAAGAACATCTCCAGGCGCTTATCAAACTCGCTCGGCGCATGCCACACATTCGCATTAATCTTATTCCTTACAATAATATCTCTAACGATAACGTCGACAACAAAACCATCTTCGCTCGCACTCCGCGCGAACTTATTGAACACTGGCACGAAACGCTCATGAACGCCGGATTTACTTCCACCATTCGTTATTCCCAAGGCCAGG
>CAYOFO010000085.1:0-2681 GCA_964403325.1 uncultured Gammaproteobacteria bacterium
TTTCACCCTCAGACAGTGCTGGCACGCAGGCAAAAGCTTTTTTAAAATTATCGTACACCGGGATAAATTCCTGCAAAATTTGCTCGCTACTCATTTGGGCCCATTCGCTCCGCCGCTCCGCCGTTTCTTTCTGTAAATTTTTATAATCGGCGAGAGCGCGCTGCCAGCTTAGTTTATATTCCTCAGCTTGCTGCTGCGCAGCAGCACAATTTTGGCATTGATCTTGTACAACAGGCTGAGCATCTGAAACTGTTTCTTCTCCCACAGCTTGGGATGCCTCTTCATCGTTCCTATTTACACTGTTTTGTGGTGGTTGTTTACGAAACATAAAGTTAAATAAGTTCAAGAATTTTTTTCATGTAAAAATAATTTTTTTGATAATTCATCCGAATTGGTCCAAACAAAATGAGTGTTGAACCCAGATCTTTCCCAAACCGAGCGGCCAATATACTAAGTTCACTCCCCAGCGGATGTTCATCACCGATAAAATACTGCGGTTCTTGAGTGAGTCTTGGAAAAATTTTGGGCAACGATTCATCAAAATGATCGAACACCGATGAAATATTATTAATCGATCCCAAATTGGCAAAATCCGGTTTCTGGAACAAATAGGTAAAACCTGTAAAGTACAACTGGTCGGCCGAAGCCGATAAACAGACAGTCTCCAGGGTAACTTCGCTTAAAAAACGCGCCAATTTTTTAGCCGGGTGAGCGTCTTGTTTAAGCTCAGCCAATTTTTCATCAAGTCCCGCTGGTGAGCCGGATTTTGGTGTCGGCATGCCACCTAAGCGGTTCACATAATAACGATAGCCGAGCGCGGTTGGAATTCTCCCGGCCGATGTATGCGGATGAGTGAGATACCCTTGCTCTTCGAGATCCCGCAGTTCGTTACGAACCGTTGCTTCGCTGAGCTCTACCCCAGCGTCGGACACCAAAAATTTAGAGCCGACCGGTTCGGCATGTAAAATATAATTATGAATGACCAGATAAAGCAATTGTTCTTGGCGTTGGTTCATAATTTATCACTCTATTGATATGAGTGATAATACACTGCCCAATGTCTTTCGTCAAGAGAAGATATACACAAGCAAAAATGGCTTTATTCAGCCATTCCAACTTCACCTAAGAGAATATTTTCTACCCGAATACCGCGCGGGAAAAAAATATTTTCCAGCTCTGCTTTCAAATCAGTTTCAATATTCGATCGTTTAGAACCGACCGCATCAGTATAATTATAACGACTGAACACCATGCGCATACGACTACGAATAGTCGGGCGAATAATCTTAACTACAAAATCTTCACCGATAGTTTGCCATAATGAAGGAATCTGTTGGATGTCGAGGCGCAGCAATATAGTCCCTTCAACATTAATTTTTTTAGCGTCTTCGGTGATGGCGGCTATTGGCACATCCCCCAAAGCTGTTTCGTACTGCATACTAAAACCACGGGAAATGCTGTATTCCAAAGTTTGGGTATTAAAAAGTTTGGCTTTTTGCCAAAACGGAATCTTGAGATGAAGCCCTGGAGTTAAAACTTTTTTCAGCACACCGCGCCCCAAATCGTATACACACGCCACATAACCGGGCGGCACATGAATAAACAGACCCTTCAATACATCGTCTACCACGAACGAATACATAAGTTTATCCAAAGAATCATCCGACATACCTAAAAGTAATTAGATTTAACCCTTTCTGTAACAGCAAAGACTTAATGTTTTGTGTCTATTTTAGCCTCTATTGAGCTATTTTTACCAAGATTTATAAAGAAAAAGGCTAGTCTCACGGTATCAGAAAAGACCAAGCTTGTCAAAACAAACAAGGATTTGACCATGGGCAAACTCCACAAAAATATAAAGACAAATAATGGGAAAAATACCAAATAAAACAAATCTGAACGCTTCCATCCCCGGCGTCCAAAACGCATCACAATCGAAACCACCAAATACGTCACAATAATCAGTGGCCAAAAGGCGGTGTGACTCGCACCAATTTCAAAACCATAAAAATGAGTATCGATGATGCCGGGAAATTGTACCGATGAGTAGAGGTACGGAGCGATCTTTTCGTTGCTAATACCTCTATTAAAAACTTGGTAGAGCACAATAAAAACTACCACCTGCACCACCAGTGTGAGTGAGCTGGCCCAGGGCGAAACCCGTTTTTTTTGCATTATTTTACGCAATTCTTGCTTTTGGGCTACCGGATCGTTTTTATACATCTTGACCGCCGCATTGGCTTCGCTTAAAACTCGGGCATTTCTTTCTTTGTTTTTTTCTGCGAGCAAAGTAAACGGTAAAAGAATGAGGCGAAGCAAAAGGGTAAGACATATAACCGCCCACCCTAAATTTTGAAAAGCTACGGTATTATAAATATAGATCAGCAGGTTAAACAGCGGCTGGTAGAGCAAAGATACCCACAAAGAATGACTCATATGCTTATAAAAAGGCTAATAATAGACAAAACAATCGATTGGGCCAAGCTTACCATAAAAACCGCTGCTTGACTATACTTTCTGACAATCATGATTGACTCAAAAAATCCTTTACTCTATTGAAAAAATGGCTAATTTATGGTAGTATGATTTTATACAATTCTTTTAAAACATATGCTAGACAAAATAGAAAAAATTAAGCAGCTTCTGATAGAAGCATACGAGGCTTTTGTTGAGTTTATGAG
>CAYOFO010000086.1:0-2649 GCA_964403325.1 uncultured Gammaproteobacteria bacterium
CGCACGCGCAATGGCCACCCGCTGCTGTTCACCACCCGAAAGCTGGGCAGGAAAGCGATTTTTTTTACCAGAAAGACCCACAATATCCAACACTTCCGGCACCACTTTGGTAATACGCGACGATTTAACCCCGGCTACTTCGAGCGCAAAAGCCACATTTTCAAAAACCGTCTTTTTGGGCAAAAGTTTAAAATCCTGAAAAATTACGCCAATTTGGCGACGTAGATACGGCACCACTCCCGGAGCAATATTGGTAATATCCCAACCGCCGATTTCTATTTTTCCACGCGTCGGATGCTCTTCGGCAATAATAAGTTTGATAAGCGTAGTTTTGCCCGCGCCACTTTGACCGACAATAGAAACAAACTCTCCGGAATTAATATGCAAATTGACTTCGGTCAAACCAACCGAGGAATGTGAGTATACTTTGCTGACGCTTTGCAGATGTATCATAATAAAATTATTATAGCATATTTCAAAAAAACAAAAAAACGATCAGCTTAACCGATCGCTTTAAAAATTTGGAGCCTCCTGCCAGAATCGAACTGGCGCATGCGGTTTACGATACCGCCGTTCTGCCACTGAACCAAGGAGGCAAAGCTATACCGCTTTTTCATTACTAAAAAAGTAGAAATATCATAGCGCACCAAATACAAAAAGTCAATCTGTAAAGCAGTGTATTTACCATCTTTTTAATACCTGCTAAAATGCCACGACTATGAACCAACCTCTTAAGAGCCCTATTCCTGAAAGCTACAGTTTAGCCGGCATTTCTCTCGCCGATTGGACCAATTGGCGCTGGCAGCTGATGCATGTGATCCGAAGCGTTGAGGAACTTAAACGCTATTTCACCATTCGTCCTGAAAAAGAAAAGCATATTTCTTTATCCGAGCAAACAGGACTCGATGAGATGCGTCTCACACCGTATCTGGTGTCGCTGATGGATCTGAGCAACGAACACGACCCAATTGCCCGCCAACATCTGCCGGACCCAGAGGAACTGACGAGCGACGATTTTTCGTTTGAAAAAGTATGGGAACAAATCGACGAGTTTAGCGATGGAACCAATCGTTTTCTGCAGCAGAAATATTCGGATATTATGGTAATGCGCATCAGTAACACGTGCCATAGCTTTTGCCGGTTTTGTTTTGAAAAAGAACGCACACTGCGCCATGACGTGCCAACCACCGTAACTCCGAATCAATTTGAAGAAGCGGTGTCGCATATTGCCAAAAATACCCAAGTCCGGCAAATCCTCATTAGTGGTGGCGACCCCCTGGTTTTACCAGACGAGATTCTTAAAAAACGACTGGAATCACTCATTGCCATCCCCCACCTCAGCATTATCCGGATAAATACCCGGGTATACCTCCACAATCCGTTTCGCATTACCGAGGAGCTCGCCAGCATGCTCGAGCATTTGCAAAGAGACAGTTGGCAACAAGTTGGTCGCCCTCGCGGCATCCAGATTCATCTGGGAACGCATTTTAATCACCCGAAAGAACTTACCCCTGAGGCTCTAACAGCCATTCGCACACTGCAAAAACATAATATTCAGGTGTATAATCAGAGTGTGGTTTTAAAAGGTATTAACGATACTACTGAAACTTTCCAAACCCTCTTTCGGTGTCTGCGCAAAGAAGGGGTGCGACTCCACTACCTGTCTCACGCCATGGCTGTCCCGGGCACCGGGCACCTGCGTACTACGGTCCGAAAATGCCAGGACATTATGCGCGGACTTCGTCAATGTGGCGAGTTTCGCGGACAATTACCACACCTGGAAATGGGCCATTTTAAGGGCAAACAGATAATTCCTGATACGATGAACGAATATTTCTACGAAGAAACTCTGGAAAAAAACGGTAGAAAATACCCAATTATTCGATTTTTAAGTGATATAACCGGAGCATGGGAAATTTTCCCTGACGGTGACTAATCTATGGCTACACTTCTCAGTCTTCAACATATCAATAAATCTTACGACCAAAAAATCATCTTTGCCGATGCCAGTCTTGATATTCACGAACATAAAAAAATTGGCGTAATTGGTCGAAACGGTGCGGGTAAATCAACACTTTTTAAAATGATCGTAGGCGATGAAACGCCGGATAGCGGTCAAATCTTGATCTATGATATTGCACGGCTGGGCTATCTAAAACAGCAAGATACATTTGTCGATGGCGAAACGAGCTTGCATTTTTTGGAACGAAAAACCGGTAAGGCCGAGTGGGAATGCGCGCAGATGCTCGGAAAATTCCAGATTAAAAATGAACTCTTGCACGTAAACGTGACTGCGCTGTCGGGTGGCTATCAGATGCGGGTAAAGCTCTCAGAAATGTTTCTCCTTGATCCAAACCTCCTGTTGCTCGATGAACCAACAAATTACCTGGATGTAAATACGCAAATTCTCCTGGAGCAAGTTTTAAAATCGTATCGTGGGGCATTTTTAATTGTGTCCCACGATCGTGAATTTCTTAAAAATACCTGTGAACAAACACTCGAAGTGGAAAATGGCGGGCTCTACCTCTTTCCGCAACCGCTCGAGGAATACCTGGTGTTTAAAGCCGAGCAGATTGAAATGAAGCGCAGTTATAACAAAAAAGTTGAGCGCGAAATTCAGCATTTGCAAAATTTTGTGGACCGTTTTCG
>CAYOFO010000087.1:0-2640 GCA_964403325.1 uncultured Gammaproteobacteria bacterium
GTTATTCCCAAGGCCAGGATATTGCCGCAGCTTGTGGACAGTTAAAAAATACGGTGAAAGTTTAAAATAAGTTTGATGCATTCAATGAAATTGTTTGATATTTGGTTATGCACAAAATACTCGACTCTGTTGCCAAAGTGGTACTTTCTTCAAAAGAAGTATCTATTAATCATGAGGCGATACATCAGTTCTGTCAGACTGCTAAAAAAGACGATTTGAAATTTAAGTTAGCGCTTGAAAATTTTATCCTTCCGGGGAATAATTCTGTAGAAAGAGAAATTGCTTTTTGTATAGTTTTGGAAGCGCTTATGTTTAGTTTTTGGAGTGATCCGCAATGGTGCATACATTTTTCTGGTAAAGAATATAGCGGAAGCATAGGAATGGAGATGGCTTTAAAAAGAGCGCTGAGTGAAGGGGTAGATATTCTTAATCCTGAAACATTGCAAAATTTATCTTTAGAAAGTTTTGGCTATATTTTTCGTGGAAATATAGAAATTCCTTTAGCGCACGAAAGATTGCAATTTTTGCAAAAATTAGGAAAGATTATTATTGAGAAGTTCAACGGAACTTTTACTCATATAATAACTTTAGCTCAAGGCAATGCCGAAAAAATTGTTGGGATATTGGTTGGTGATTTTGCCGAGATTTTTGCTGATGAAGGCATATACAACAATCAAAAGGTATATTTTTATAAACGAGCCCAGCTTGTTCCAATTTATCTGTATCAATTATCACTTATAAAATCTCTACCTTTTTCAATTACTGGGATCGAATGGCTAACAGGTTTAGCTGATTATAAAATTCCTCAACTCCTACGTGAGTTTAATATTTTAAATTATAGCCCTAATTTATCAAATAAAATTAATAGTAAAATAGAATTTGAATTTGGCAGTGAAGAAGAGGTGGAAATACGCGCAAACTGCATTTGGGCAATTCATATACTAACTCAAAAAGTTAAAGAAAAGTTTTCAGACTACCGTGTAGCAGATATTCAAGTGAATGAATTATTGTGGAATCAGAGGAGTAAAATAACTGCTTATGCTAAACCTTATCATCGGGTAAGAAGTATTTGGTATTAATAAAAGAAGATTTGCTAGAATCTTTACAAGTGGATTTTTTATAAAATTTTATGGAGGGTGCTATGATTCCACTGTCTGAACTCGAATTCAGCTTTGCCCGTTCCGGTGGACCGGGTGGACAGAATGTAAATAAGGTTGCGACCAAAGCAGTCGTGCGTTGGAGTATTAAAAATTCTTCTTACTTGGATCCGCAAGACAAAGCAATTCTCTTAGAAAAGCTTAAAAATAAAATCAACGACCAGTCTGAGCTTATTGTAACGGCCGATACACAGCGTTCGCAGCTGCAAAATAAAACGCTCGCTATCGAACGTTTAAATGATTTTGTAACGAAAGCTTTGATAAAGCTCAAGCCTCGCCACAAAACCCGACCAACATTCACTTCAAAACTTAAAAGGCTTGAGGGTAAACGCAAAACATCACAGATTAAGCAGGGCAGACGCGCTAAAGACTTAAGTTAGTTTTTCAATTTTTTCCTGGATTTTCAGCCATTCTTCTTCGGCATCGGTAATTTCTTTAAAAACCAGACCAACTTTTTCATTCAACTCTCGTGAGTAATTGGTTGGATTGTTTGTAAACTCATTCAAAAGTTTTTCTTTGTCATCGGTGAGTTTTTTTATTTTCTCTTCAACTTTTTTAATTTCTTTTTGCAAGCGCTTCAGTTCCTGGCGCCGCTCGGCTTTTTCGTTGGTAGTTAGAATGCTGTTATTTTCTTCCGGATCGCTTGTAATATTCATCTGTGTTTTGATTTGTAAAACATAATCTTCATAGCTGTGGTTAAAGAGTTTTACCGATCCGTTTTTTACTTCAATAATGTTGGTTGCGAGCAAATTCACAAACGTACGGTTGTGGCTGATAAATAAAACCGTACCATTATAATCGATCAAAGCACGCGACAAAGCTTCCACGGTTTCAAAATCAAGATGGTTGGTCGGTTCGTCAAGCAGTAAAATGTCATTCTTTTGCAGAAGAATTCCGGCGAGCGCCAGTCGCGCTTTTTCGCCACCACTCAAAATGGAGACTGGTTTTAACAAATCATCATCTTTAAATAAAAAATTACCGGCCATCTTTAAAATTTCCTCGTCAGTCAGCTCCATGCCGGCCGATTTTTTGAGATGCTGCCAAACCTGCTCGGTTGGTTTGAGGCCGCTCGTGACATGCTGCGCGTAATACCCGATGGTAGCTTTGGGTGACCATTGAAAAGTCCCCTCTAGAACTGGCATTTCGCCAGCGATAGTTTTAAGAAAAGTAGTTTTTCCCTGTCCATTTTCGCCGACAATCGCCACATGCTGAGCGCGCTCCACATCGAGCACTGTATCTTTGGCCACGATTTTGTTTTCGTAGCCAATCGACATATTTTTCACTCGTAGGGCTAAGCCGCCTTTTTTGGTGGGTAGGTTTGGAATCTGGATGCGAACTTTTTTAAGTTCCGGAGCAATTTCCAAAGTTTCCAATTTTTCAATCTGTTTAAGTTTAGATTGTGCTTGGCTGGCTTTGCTGGCTTTATATCGAAAACGGTCCACAAAATTTTGCAAATGCTGAATTTCGCGCTCAACTTTTTTGT
>CAYOFO010000088.1:0-2623 GCA_964403325.1 uncultured Gammaproteobacteria bacterium
ACAATCATGACAGCTGGGGAAGTAGGGAGGACAAGTTCTTCACTATCTTTCATCTCCTCCGCTACCCCAAGCTTTTTTGCGACAAGCGGAGTGAGAGGAGGCTCGATAATAAGTGTAGCTAAGATGACCCACATACCGATTTCTAGGAGGCCTTTTGTCTCGGGGATAGCGAGGCTTGCGATTGTAACCAAAAGGACTGCTGGTATCGCACCAGTTTCTCTAACAAAAGAAATAAAAAGCATGTCGTTGATACTTATTTTTTCTTTTCCAAAGAATTTAAAAACTATAAGGCAAATGAAAACTGAAACTGGACGAACGATAAACATGAATACTAGGGCCATTAGAATACCAATAGGTGCGTATTCTATTAATTTTCCTATCTCAACTAACGCTCCAAGTAGAATGTAAATTGTAGGTTTAAAGAATCCTTCCACCAAATTATTGAAGAAGTGCTCAGTGTCTTTAAGGTGCGTGGTCAGATGAAACATTAATCCAGCAATAAAGGCAGCTAGATATCCACTACCTTCGAAAACCAGGGCAAAGACAAATATCATAATTGGTACGAAAAGGAAAAATGGCAAATCTGCTTCGTGCCCATAACTCCCTTTCTTCTTTAAATGAAGAAGTGCTTCTAGTAATCCATAACCAATAAGCCCAAGCAATATCCCAAAGAATAATTGTTTAAATAATATAATACCACTAGCATTGGAGAAAACTGCACCATACCACTGCGTAATACTTCCGAAAGAGGCTTGGGTTGCTATAAGTGCTAAAAACACGATAGTAAGTAGAGTGCCCGTAACATCTGTGACAGCACTTTCTGAAACCACAATATCTTTCACAGAGCGATTATTAAATTTTAATCTTTTTAATATTGGGATGATTGCAGCTGGATCAGTCGAAGCTAAAACTGCACCCAAAAGAACAGCAGTTACAATTGAGATTCCCAAACCAAACCAATCTCCTAGTTGATAGACAGTAAGCGATGTAAAAAAAGCAGTTATTAAAAGTCCAGGGAATGAAAGAGAGAGAATTTTGGGAAGTAGATTTTTAAAACTTTTAAAGGGTGTTTCAAGTCCACCAGAGAACAGGATAAGGGTAGCCCCCAGGCCAACCAGTACGGCGAGGGATTCTTTGTTGGTTATGATGACTTCCAAGAGAGGTTTTGCCGCCATGCCAAAAAAAATAGCTACCACAAAGGATGGCAAGTTAGTTAGACGAGATGCGTGGGCAATGACAGTACTTAATATAAACAAGATAGCCACAAGGAAAAACACTACGAGTAACCCATGCTCAGGGCTTGATTCTAAAGCGTGGAAGATAGTTTTACTATAAAAAGATATTACCAATACTGCGACCAAGCTTAAAACGGCAAGTCCATAATTTATTAATTTTTCTTTCATAACGAGGCATTATATCACCGCCTTAGATGTTTTTCAAATTTTTCTCTGATACAATGAATGCATGATCAAGGCAGTGCTTTTTGATTTAAATGGCATATTTATCCAGAGCCCGAAACTTTCAGAAAGGTTTGAGCAAGATTTTGGCATACAACACGAGGTATTCATGCCAGCTCTTATGACTATTATGGAGCAAACCAGGCGACCCAATGCTGGTCCGGCCTATAAATATTGGCAACCAGTCCTTGAATCCTGGGGGGTCTATTTGTCCGAAGAAGAATTTTGGGATTACTGGTTTCGAGTAGAAACAGTGTCGCAGGGCATGGTAGATTTTGCCAAGGAGTTAAAGGAAAAAGGGATTATGATAGTGATACTTTCCAATAATTTCAAGGAGAGAGCAGATTATTATGGTAACTATATTTGGATACATGAAGTAGTAGATAAGGTATATTTTTCTTGGCAGACAGGTTTTGTCAAACCGGACTTGAGAGCCTGGGAGAATGTCCTTGCTGATTGTGATTTAAGGCCGGAAGAATGTTTGTATTTCGATGATCAAGAAAAGAACATAACCTCTGCTGAGAGGGTTGGGATCAAATCTTTTTTGTTTACAGAAGAGGAGGAATTAAAAAAGACAGTTAAAAATTATATTTAGCTAACAACCTAGGTTTATTTTCGTGTTGTGTTGTAGGGTAATTCAACGAAGAAAACGGTGCCCTTATCGATGCCTTTTGATTTTGCGTAAAGCTTACCCTTGTGTCTTCTTATGATTATTTTTGATAGGTAAAGCTTTAGTCCCATTCCGTCTGGATTCATAAGTATTGATTTCTTAGTTCTAAAAAATCTAGAAAAAATTCTCATTTTATCCATCCAGCCTAATCCGATGCCCGTGTCGCTTACATAGACAGTTAGTTTTTGAGCGTTAGAGATTGAATCAATTAGAACCTTTCCACCTTTCGGTGTATCAATCACAAAGCTGATTTTTTTCAAATCAAGAGTAAGGAGAGGTACATCTTTAAAAGTTGAAACCTGGAAAGAAATATTTTTCTTATTTATCTCTTCTCGATATTTTACGATTGATTTTTCAACAATATCCCGAAGCGACGTAGCTTCGAAGAAGTATCCAGCCGTATCATTAATATTCTTTATTCCAACAAATAAATCAACAATCTCTAAAACTTTGTTCGTGGCGTTGGTAATATTTTGTAAATAAAGCAGTTTTTCAT
>CAYOFO010000089.1:0-2575 GCA_964403325.1 uncultured Gammaproteobacteria bacterium
TCAAATCAGCCACTTTTTGCTCTTGCTCAATTACTTTTTCGGCTTCACTTTTATTAGAGTCTCCGGATGATTTCGAAAATTCATCACTTAGGCTTTTAAGCTCATTTTTAAGAGTAGTTATTTTATCAGTAATACTTTTTATTTTGTCGCTATGTTCTTGATCTAACTTAGCCAAAGATTCAATAACTTTATCTTTCGCATCCGAGTAATCATCAGATAATTTTTTCATTGCCTCCCCCACTTTTTCTGCGGTCTTTTTTGCATCATTCCCAAACTCATTGGTCGAAGAACTCATGTCTCCGGCGGCTGTCTTCGCTTTGTTCTGAGCGCTGACCATGCTTTGTATCATTTGGTCAAATTGCGTATGATTTTTTGCATCCTCTATAGCTTTATTCATCGGATCAAAAATTTTTGTTACTGTACTAGCAAAATCACCGCTGGCAGATTTTAATTCACTAAAAGCTTCGGTAGTATTTTTGAAACTATCCTTAATAGCAGCACTGTCTCCAATTTCATTCATTATTTTTTTTGTTGCCTTTCCTACTGCTCCAAGAGCTTCTTCGGATACTTGCTTAATTGCTTGTGCAAAATCACCTGATAACGCACTTTTTATAGCGCCGACTACGATTTTAAAAGTTGTACCTAGGGTGGTGAATTTGCCAACTACCCCAAGGATTGCTTTTTCAATATCATAAAAGGCTGAAACTACTGTTTTTCCAGAGTAAAAGATAACCTGCCCTAGATCAAAGACTGATTTTATAAAATTTACAATCACTCCAACTATTCCCTTAATAATTACAGCCCCCTGATAAATTCTAAGCTGCCAAGTTTGGAGAGTCGTTTCGTTAATTTGAATTTTCCCCGTAGCATCCGTAAAACCACCCACCATGATTGACAAGGTTGGTATAAATGCCTGTCCTATTAAAGAATAAACATCGCCTACCGCATTTTTTAATTTTTGCACTCTGCCTGTAAAGGTATTTGCAGCTGCTTCTGCCGAACCGCCAAACTCCTTAGAAAGCTCGGCTAGAATCATTTTTTGTGCCCCCATAACATCCCCAGCTTTTTGCATTTTTTCAATAAGGTCTTTTTGAGATTGTGTAAACGTTACGCCCACTCTAGTAAGGGCGGTAAGCCCCTCTTTTGGATCGTTTAATGCCTTGCCAAGCTGTATGGCAGTGCCTTTGAGCTGTTCGGCGCTGGGTAACACACCGCCATTCATTGCAGTGGCTACGTCCAGAGCGGCTTTGGTTGTAGCCTCAAAAGTACCCTTTGTTATATTAGTAAACGTCAATAACATGGCTTGTAACGAATTTATCGTTTCACCATCTACAGCAGTTACTTTTGAAAGAGTACTTGCCATATTATTTAGTTCTTCAATCGCAATACCGGCCGACCCCTTCGTGCTAGTAAGCACCGCGTTAAGTTGGCCTTGTACACGATAATATTCCTCTGCTTCTGACATTACAGCGGTGAACTGTCCTTTTATTAAACTAAAAGCCTGATTGAGCGCATTCACAGCCAAACCACCGGCTAAAAAACCTTTCGCCGTATCTTTCCATGATCCTGTACTTTTTTGCGCAGCTTCACCAGCCTCTTTTGTTTTTTGGGCTAGTTTTTTTTCTGCCTCTGCAACTTTTTCAGTTACAGCGCTGGCCTCATCTCGTGCGATGAGTCTCCATTCTATATTTTCAAACATATAGTTTAGCTTTTAAGTTTGGCTTTTTGTTCAGCTCTTTTTTGTTGTATAAATTCCTGTTCACCTTGTACGCGAATAAATGCGTGATGCATTTCGACAATTGCCGCATCTTGCTGATCGAGTTCGGACGGTGTGCAGTGATAGAGTTCTTTTATAAGCAGGTAGTCGAGGTATTCCGTCGGCAAAAATCCTGAACCTTGATTCTCAAAGTACTCCTCGACCCCTGCTACTATTTTTTTACTTGTTCTTCCTGTTTATTTTTAAGAGTAAGAGCAGCTTTTTCGATTTTATTCCAATCTTCATTTGGTAAATTATCAATCCAATCATGATCGATAAGCACCCCCTGTTCTTCTCCTTCTTTTAAAACCACCGCTTTTTCAACCAAACTAAGAACTAAATGCTCATTAGCTATATCGTAATTCACTGGCGACATTATTGACCTTCCCTCGGTATCTACGGTTGAACCATTAAATAATTTAGCGACATACTCACGATTGATTTTTCTCGTAAGAACATCCTTTAAAATCACGTATCCGTTTGAAAGTTCAACTTTCATATATTAGTAGTGTTAATTTTTAAAAAGTAGTGTTACCGCTTAGGGGTGGGAGCAAGTCGAAAGCCCCACCCCTGCGGTCTTTATTGCCTGCGCGACACTACTACGCACGCAGGCAAGGAAAAACTAATAAATGGTTACCTTAGTGTTCTGGAGCAGCATAGCGATGCTTTCGCTATCCGTAACACTAAATTCTGCCTCAAATCCAAGCGTCTGCATTACCAGTTCATCATTACCGGCCGATCTGGACCAGTTCTCAAAGCTTACTTGTGCCAAGTCGATAATCAAGAACGGATTACCGGCACTACCGATGGTCACATCAG
>CAYOFO010000090.1:0-2495 GCA_964403325.1 uncultured Gammaproteobacteria bacterium
TTACCAGCCGCTTTCCATGCCGAGTCGACGAACGCATCAAATTTTGTTCCGGCTGCCGGTGACGCTCGATCGACTGTCGCCGGCGTTTCCGTAGTTGATTGTGCATCGAGCGTTTCAAGCTGTTTGTTGATACCTTCCAGCTCGTCATACATTGCGATTTCGCGTTCATCTAAAAGCCCGTCTATGCCAGCAAGCTCTTTTTCGATTTCAACTTTGCGATTGATTAAACTTGATCTATCAACTGTCGGAGTAGGTGAAGGAGGCACCTGTTCCGCCTGGGTGTCTGGATCACTTCCTTTCGGCTGTTGTGGAACAGGTGCCGTAGTTTGCTCCGTTGTGGGGGTTTTGTCGCCAATTGGCGACAAAGTTTCCGGCTGAGACTGTGCAGCGCGCCGCTGTGCAATCCGCTCCTGAATCAGCCTCGCAGCTTCTTCTTCCTGCGTCAGTGGTCGAGATCCATCGTTGACGAACTGACGAATCTCCTCTGGAGTCTGGAAAGGCTGTCGGGAGTGTTCGGCCGCCACCGCATCATCCACAGGCGTTTTGGCGATTCCTGGGTACTGGTTCTGCTGGAGACGCTCGAACATCGACTGGTACAGACCTTCGACGATTCCCTTTCCAGCACCCGCGACTGCTGCGCCAGCGTCACCGCCTGAAGGTGCTTGTGGCGATGGTTGAGTTGGCAAAGGTGGCTTTTGTCCAGGAATCGGTGGAGGCACTTCTGCGGATGGATTTCGAACCGGTTGAGACTCTGGTGGTTTCGAAAGATCTGCAAGTGCCGTTTGAGCGTCTATCCTGCCTTTGGTTGCTAACCTTGCAAGATTGTTAACATGATCTGTTCTTGCTTTCAGGTACTCATCGCTCCACTGTGCCGCATTTGCTTCATTGTTTAGCAACTCAATTGCGGTTGCTGCCATTGAATTCCAATTCGGTGCAGGCGTCTTAGTTGGTTCTTGTTGGGCTTGCGGTGGTGAAGGCGGTTCAGACGTAGCTGGCGGCGGTTCCTGTTGTGCAGATCTTCCAGTGAGACGATCGAATAGAGCGAGCCCTGGAGGTGCTGGAATTTCACCCTCTGGCACGCCTGAGCCGAAATCCCACCACGGTCTGCCCTGAACTACCTCAGTCGTCGCCCCCGGCGATCCTGGCAACGGTGGAGTGCCTTGCGGTGGAACAGGCGGCTGTCCTGGTAAGGCTGGCGGTACCGTGCCGCCTTGGGTAGCGGTGCTGCGACTTTTCTGCCACTCCTTAGTTCGTGTCGCTTCGTCTGGTGCTTCCTTGTATCGCGTCCTGTCGCCAAGGACAATCTCAGCCCACTTGTGAGCGCCAGGCGGCTTGTCGAGTGCAGCCATGCTTTGTGCAATTGCCGCTTTCTGCTGTTGTTCCGGCGTTTGTTGTACTGGCAGACCATTAGCGTCCAATGGACCTGCGTAAGCCGGTCCCATGTCAACGAGCGGTTGACCGTTTGCATCCAGTTCGACCGGAGTAGTTTCCTCTCGTTTTCGCGCTTCGTTAATTAAACCTGGAAGTAGCTTGTATCGCTCCTGCTCATCTACGGTCAATAGCTGACTGTATTTCCCAGGAACAACCGTTCCGTCCGGTAAATTTCTATCCTTCGAGCCACTCGCTTTTCCGGTAAGGGCGTCTAATTCCGACTGAAGTGATGCGGATGTTTCTACTGGAGTAGGAGGTTGTGATGGAGCGAGTTGGCGATCTGGCGATTGAAGCTCACGATAACTACTCGCTTGCAATGCTGCTCGACCAGCACCGTACGCAGCGGGAGCCCCAAGTAGAAACGCCATCGGTAGCGCTGCTTCCTTAGTTTGCTCCCATCCGAGTGCGAACGCATCTGCGATCGATTTTCGCTCTACAGGGTTGTACTTAACCGGATTGCCATCTCCATTGAAATCCATTTCTTTTTCGCTGGCGATGTACTGTGCGACGTGCTGGCCGAGACCGCTTGTAACTCCCTGGAAGTATTCTTCCGACATTTCCGCTGGGGCTCTCTTGGCGGCTTCCCACAAGTATTGGCGTGCAGCCTTAGCCGCTCCTTGAGTCAAGGAAACGGGCCCCGCCATTGGATTCGGAACCAATCCCTCGATAAGACCGACTACCGCGGCAGTTCCTCCGGCGAGCAATCGCAGCTTGGCATCGTCTTCCATTCCGATCGCTTTGAGTTGGTCTACTTCCTGAGCGTATTGCCCTGGAAACGCTGAGGCAGTGATACCAGCGAGTTCACCAGCTCTACCGGCTGTTAGTCCTGGCAAGTACTTTCCAACCACTGGTACCTTTGTTGGAAGAGTCCCAATTGCTTGACCAGTCTTCTGAATAGCTCCAGCGATTTTGCCTCCGGATGCCGCACTGGTTCCTACTAGTTCCGCAGCACCAGTAGCCCCAACACGTCCTAGCCCTCCTCCACCGACGATCGTTGCCATCCACGGTGCCATTTCAACGGCTTGCAATGGACCGCGTTCATACCACGGATCACTCGGGAGTGC
>CAYOFO010000091.1:0-2359 GCA_964403325.1 uncultured Gammaproteobacteria bacterium
AATCCAGCAATTAAAGCAGCTACCGACTTAACAGACCATTGCCATATGCCTGGATGTATAGCTTTATTATGCGCGTATTTATTATCTAAACCATACTCAATTAATTTTAATTTGCATGGATTTCTATAACCTGAGGTCATACGCCCCAAAGAGTCCCTACTAGAAGAGACATCATCTGCTAACATAGAAAAACGCCAATCATATGACCTTGCGCATTTAACCAGCTGTACATTCAATGGACGTAAAATATTATTAATATCTTCTATTTCACTAATATCTGCGCAGGATAATTTAACTGAAGTAGTATGTTCAGATGTTGAATCCCAGCGTATACCATCACCTAAAAAAGCACCCAGAAAAACAGCCCACGGTTCGTCCTTACCGGAAGATATGTTGTCTGTCGGTAGAACTGCTGCTAAATTTTTATGCGGGTACCCCGCTATAAGCTTCTCAGGAGTAGCGTTATTTTTCCCTTGGTTAATACCGTATGTTTTACGATTTGAGAGTAAAGGGTGCGCTGCTGTGCTTTCTAACGTGACATAGCCGCTAGTCTGCCCCATTTTATAATAGCGTCTTTGTACGGGTTGCATACCTTGGTCCCAAACATGTGTGACCTCAGTAGGAAATATGTTACCTTGTGTATCTGCTCCCATAACTAAGTCACCAGGCCGTATATCCTGAATAGCTTTCTCTGAATGATCGTGCATTAGTACCAAGGTATTCTTAGCGAGACAGTTAAGCGCGCCCTGTGTATTACTAACTATCAGCGAGTTAGCTAAGCTAAACAGATGCGTGTCGTTATCTACTTCAATATCCCATGTATCTATTTTACCTATAGGTTCCTGTGATATAACTGAGTACCTGCCTCTATGCCCTTCCGTAACGCTAATGTCACGTATGTAAGAATTTAACTTACCCTGCTTACATCCTGGAATATTGATTTGTTTTTGCAACTCTAGAATATTAGGAATACCAGTTACGGTTAAGGTGTAATTTGCCGCATAATGACCTCCGCTGGCTTTCTTTTTATTCTTACCGGTTACACGACTACTATAAATCCCAAATCTAATTTCTAGTAGATCTTTGACACTTTGGAGTAGCGGTAGTGAATTACTACCAAACCCTACCACTATACTATTCTTATTGCTTTTCTGGCGGCATATCCAACCATCTGTAGCAATTAGTCCACCTATTAATGAAGCAACCGATTTATTATCCCATGTAGATATAGAGGAAGGTAGCGTCTTTGTTCCGCTGGCTTGCCCCCACATGCCTTCTTTAATAAGCTTAGCTTTTATTGTGTTACGCACTAGAGCGCCGTCAATTGTTTCAAAACTTGAATACTGATCCTTCATAGACAGCCGGAACTCTCCAGGAGCCATCATCGATAAATTCAAACCGACAGAATCTAGCCTACTACGCACGTACTCTTCTAGCGCCGCGTCATAGCAGGATAAGCATACACCCGCAGATCCGCCAACTGTGTAACACCCATCACCTATCAATATACCTAGTATATCAGCTAAGGGCTCGTTTGTGCCGTAGTCGCCTATCAGCCCCTTGGATAAGTACACAAAATGTCTATATGATCTTTTAGCTATTGGTTGAATAACAGGAACAGCTTTAGTTACGTCGCGACCTTGGTAAGACAGAACCTTATGCTCCTTAGTGGACATAAGTTCTATAATTTCAGACTTTGCGCCGCATCCTTTCCTTATCTTTGTTCTCACGCCGTCGCGAATACCGTTGTGGAATACATTAACTACACGCGTAGGTGTTAGGTTGCCGAGCATGTCAGAACCCAGCACCATGTCGCCTGGGACTATATCCTTTATCTTCTTATTTGAGAAATCCGCCATACGTACAAGCGTATCTTCATGTAAGCAAATAGGCTCGCCAATGGATTGGGCGGCAGTTATACCTACGGTCTCGCCTTTAGACGGAAATTTACCTAGAGCATTCAACCCCATGCACCTAGCGCATACACCTTCTTTTGCTTGGCATGTCATAGGGCTGCGCGCTATCAGCTTTTCAAACCCCTGCTTTCGAATAGAAGCTAAAGCGCTTTTATCCAGCACAGTACCCGCAGGGACATTACCTAAATCTCTAGCTAAAACACGGCCTCTTAAGCTTTTATCATCCACCTCAAGATCAATACCATTCGCTGCGCCACAATCATTTTCAGATACGACTAAATTAGCAGCAGACTGCACCATTTGTTTAGCTAAGTCACCGCCTTTAGCGGTTGCCCTGTTTGTCGAGTTGCTTGTAATCAAACCGGAGTCTAAAACAAATAAATGATCTTCGTGTTCTACTTCTATATCGTAACAATTAGAAACTGACGCAGGAAGAGTAGCGC
>CAYOFO010000092.1:0-2281 GCA_964403325.1 uncultured Gammaproteobacteria bacterium
AAAAGAGGCAGCCACTTTGAGCCTTCGGATTGAGTAACCAAAACCTCGGTTTGTTTGTCCACCTGGCCGTTTGCGCCGCAACGCCAAAAGCGAGTGTCGATAATTTCTTTTACTCCGTCAATAGCTAAAATTAATTTCCCAGCCACTACGGGCACGCATCTTTTGGGCCGAGAGTTACTCTCAGTTGGTTTGAGATACGCCTCGCCATACATAACACCCTTAATTATTTTGGTACCCACTCGCCACCCACTAATTTCCCTGTCATCAATTCTCCTAACAATTTCATCATTAACTAGAGCAAGCATCTGACCCTCCTCACCAAGACACAAACCCGTTAACTCACTCTCATTATTAAAATAATACTGTCCAGACTCGCCTGTAACCATTCGCAGTTTCATATTATTTTTAGACGACAAAGCTTCTATTTTTTGTAAAAAAACACCCACTTGCCTAATTTCATCAACGGAATGGTTATCCATAGAAAAAATTAAAAATAAACCAATTACATTTCATCCACTGTTTCAATGGTCAGAATTTTTAAAGCATTGGTTAAAACCTGCTTGACGGCTTGGCATAAAGCCAGGCGCACTTGTTTAACTCCTGCTACTTCGGCTTGGAGCACATTGTGTTTGGCATAAAAATCATTAAAGGCTTGTGCCAAGTCAAAACAGTATTTTGCCACCACGGACGGATTATAATCAGACCAAGCCTTGTGAACAACGGCCTCATACCCGCCCAGGAGGAACAGAAGCTTTTTCTCTTCTTTCTGTTGCAAAAATTCATAATCAATATTGCTTTCAAGCGCTGTTTCAGCTTTTTTAAGCAGACTATTGATACGGGCGATGACATACAAAACATACGGCGCGCTAAAACCTTCAAACGATGTTGCTTCTTTTTTGTCAAACACAATCATTTTATCGGTGGGGTGTTTTAAAATATCAAACTTAAGGGCGGCGAGCGCCAACTTGGAAGCATTGTCGCTGATTTTTTCTTGCGACCAATCTACATGCCGAGTTGATGTTTCGGTGTTAATGAGCTGCAAAATTTCGGTATATAAATCTTCAAATAAAATAACATTGCCTTTACGGCTCGCCATAGCTCCCTCAGGTAGAGTTACAAACTCATACCCCAAAAAATGCATGTCTTTTTTAAAACCCATTAACTCAAGTGCTTTAAAGAGCTGTTTAAAATAAAATTGCTGACGATTATCTACCACGTAAATACTTTTGTCGATTTTGTATTGCTCGAACTTTCTTTTGGCGAGCGGTAAATCTTTGGTGGCGTAGAGCGAAGTACCATCTGATTTTAAAATCAGAAAAGTGTCGAGGGCGTAGCTGGTAAGGTCAACAATTATAGCGCCGCCGTCTCCCACCGTGGCCACGCCATTTTTTAACATTTCTTGCACCAATTGCTTCCCCGGTTTTTCAACCTCACTCTCAAAAAACCATTCCTCAAAAGACACTCCCAAAATACCATAAATACGCTTAAAATAACTCATGCTCCAGGCTTTGGTTTCTTCCCACAAACTCAGCAAATCTTTATCTTCGCCTTCCAATTTTTGCTGCGTCTCGTCGACCTGAACTTTAAGCTCCGGACTGTCTTCGATTTTTTTACTGGCGGCCGCATACATTTCACCCAGCCATTTACCACGCTCTCTTTCCGTACCACTGCGACGCAACTCTTCAAGACGAATTTGATTTTCCGGTTGCAGGATATACCAGATACATTTTGCCACATGCGCACCAATATCACCGATATAATTGGCACTCATGGTTTCGTTGCCCTGAGCACGAGACAAATTTACCATTGCCGCGCCAATACAGACGTTGCGTAAATGCCCGATGTGAAATTCTTTGTGCGTATTGGGCTGAGAATATTCAATCATTACTCTTTGTTTTGGTGTGGAAGATGCAGCTATAGAGTGAGCGCCACGTAACACCTCTTCTAAAACTATATGACCTAAAGCACTGGTTTTGATATAAAAATTAACATACGGACCTTCGGCCGCCACATCTTGAACAAGCTCATAGTGCTCCAAATGTTCGCGCTCAATGGTATCAACCAGTTGGCGCGCCACTTCCATCGGATTTTTCTTGAGTTCTTTGGCGAGAGGAAAGCAGGCAAAGGCAAAATCCCCCATCTCCGAGTTAGGCGGCACACTCAGTGTTACTTCGCCGCTGACGCCGCATTTTTGCAATATCTCAATAAGAGATTGTTTGATGGTATGCATACTAAATAATTTTTACAAAAAACCGACTGCCTTTTTGCACGACACTACCCG
>CAYOFO010000093.1:0-2271 GCA_964403325.1 uncultured Gammaproteobacteria bacterium
GCTGATTTCTCGTCACGACTCGCTCCAGGGCCCATACGGTCGGCTTGCTGGGAACTAAAACGCTCATCAAAAAGCTCTACCGGAAAACCTACCGCGCTCTCGAGTTCTGTGGCAAAAGCTCGAATATGGAGCACGTGTTCAGTTTCTTTTTCTTGCCTAAGCCCAATCGGCAGTCCGACAATAATTTTTTTTATATCTTCGTCCTTTACAAGTTTGGCTAAGGTATTTTTTACTACTCCCGAATTTTCATTTTTCAATACACCAAACGGAATTACCACAGATAACTCGGTACTCACCAAAGCCAAACCAATGCGTTTTGTTCCATAATCAATAGCCAAGATTTTCATATTAATAAAGTTCCGGATTTTCCAACTGAGTCAGTGCCATCATAATCGCTTGTTTGGTATAATTTTTTCGGTTCAGTCGACCTTTGGTAAGATGCGCAATTACACCTTCAGCAACCCCAATTTTTTCGTTAGCTGTTAAACCAAGAGCTTTGTAGGCTTGACTTACATCAAGACCAGAATGCAAAACAAGTTCTGTTACTTTAATGGGATACTCAAACGCCGAAGACAAACCCAGGTAAAAATTCTCTCCATCATAAATGGCACAAGCAGTCACATCCATCACCCCGGTTTTCGTATGCGGCACGGCCATGAGTCCGCTTTCAATACCAAAGCTACATTTACAATCACCAAATACTGCTCTAGCGCGCTCCCTTGCTCCATCAATCGTCTCTTGTAGAGTTTTAGGTTGGCCATAAACCGGTACGTTCGGATCCTTTCCCCCTACTTCACATCCGGCAAACAACGGATAATCAAAAACCACCTCTTTTACCGCATCGATCTTTACCTGATTTTTTGAACCAACGATAATTTTCATAATTTTTACTTAGTTAACGGACTTGCATCATAGTCTAAATGATAATCGATTTCACCACGCGCTTCTAATCCTTGTATCATTCGAGCAACAATATTTCGATTATCATCTACTTCTCTCACAAGAGAATAAATTTCTTTTAAAACAGGAATATTTTTATCAAAATAAGCAACTGTTGCTTTTCTGAATAACTTATCTGCTTGAAAATCTGAATGAGTTTTATTAACAAATTCCAAACTTAAAGAAAAATTTTTTTTCGCTCCTTCAATATCATTTTTTAAAATTATTAATCTTTGAGCTATGTGAAAATATTCAAAAGCTAACAAATCATAATATTCATCCTTCAAATCTTCATCTTTTTTCAAAAACTTCTCTGACTTTAAGGTCTAATAAAACAATTAAGTTTGGTTCTGCGTGATCTCTATTGTCAGCAGATTGATCTAGTTCAAATAGCTGATTTAAAAATTCTTGCGGAGAAATTTTTTCCGCCAGGAAAGATATTTTTAAATTTTCTGATTCTGTAGAAAATGGATTAGATTCCCTGGTTTCATTCATAGAGCTTCATTATAACAAAGACACATTCACAACTAACCCTAAAAACAAAAAATCCTTATTTCTTTTTCATTACACAAATTCACTCGGCCGTCTCGTGGCTACTTTTGGACCATTTTTTTCTATAATAATCGTATGTTCAAAATGCGCGGACAAACTTTTGTCACTCATACCAATCGTCCAGCCATCATCATAGAGTTTTACGCGCCACCCACCCAGAGCCACCATTGGTTCAATCGCAATTACCATGCCAGGCACCAACATAATGTCTTCTAACCCTGGATCGTAATAATTAGGCACACACGGATCTTCGTGCACCGCGTGCCCTACGCCATGCCCCACGAGATCCCGCACAATTCCGTATTTACCTTGTGACTTGATATATTTTTCAATCGCTTTCCCAATACTGGCCACACTTTTATTCACTTCCACCGCTTTTATTCCAACCTCCAATGCTTCTTTCGTTACCCGTAATAATTCTTGCGTTTTAGCGGGAATTTCGCCAAGGGGAATCGTAATCGCCGTATCGGTAAAAAAACCTTTCTTGAGTTTTGAACCGGCAACCGGATATTCCATCCCAATATCAATAGTAAAAATATCTCCATCTTTTAAGATAACTTTTTTACTCGGAATACCATGAACGAGTTCGTGATTTACAGAAGCACAAATAGTGGCTGGAAATGGAATAGCTCCTCCAGCGGCATAACCTTTAAAGGCCGGCTTGCCACCAGCTTCAAGAATCATATCTTCAGCCCATTTATCGACTTGCCAGGTGGAAATTCCGGCTTTTGTTTTTTGAGCGAGCTCATCTAAAATTTCGCCCATAATTTTTCCGCCTTT
>CAYOFO010000094.1:0-2184 GCA_964403325.1 uncultured Gammaproteobacteria bacterium
TAAGTTATTCTCCCGATGGTGTAGATTTGGAACTTGAAAATACACTAGCCACCTTCGGCGATAATTTCGAAGAGGCGGTAAATGCTATCAGTAATTAATTTTTTATGAGCAATGATAATCAAGCACCTCCAATGGTGCAAATAAATAATCCAGCCCCTTTACCTCAACCAAATGCTATGACCTTAAACGATCATGATCTTCTGATAATAATTAAAACTCAATTTGATACCTACCAGATGATGAGTACCCAGCAATGGAATGATTTGCACGGAAAAATGAATCGATTTTTAAATCAGGTGGAGAGCAAAGCGGAGAAAAAAGATGTACAACAACTTGAAGATAAAATGACCCACCAATTTGACAGCCTCACTAAAAGGCTCGTAACCATTGAAGATAGACAACAGGACGAAAACACGAAACGACAGACCATTATAAACCTTAAAGATGCAGGATATAAATTTTGGCTCTTTCTTTCTGGTTTTGTACTGTTTCTCTTTACGCTTTATAAAAATATTCATCCTTAATTTTTAATTTTTTCAACTATGGAAGACCAACCACAAAACATTCCGCCAGTCCTTGATGCCCGGCTCTCGCCCGACGATAACCGGGATATTAAATTTGCACAGGTCGCTGGTCCGGTAGAGCTGCCCAAAAATTTTGAGTTGGATATTTCCGACATTCCGGTGCTCGATCAAAAACAGCTAGGCGCCTGTGTGGGCCATGGCGGCGCGGGCGAAAAAGACCGTCAGGAAAAAGAAGAAACCAAAACGATCATACATGCGAACGCACGTTTTCTCTATGCTCTTTGCAAAATGCTTGACGGCAACCCAGAGCAACAAGGAACCTTTGGGCGCATGCTCATGCAGGTAATGAAAAAATACGGTTGTGCGACCACCAAATACTACCCGAACGACACAGCTCTCTCCCACGGCGAATATATCGATATAAACAAGATTCCGGCCGAGGCATGGGAAGAAGCCAAACAATACAAAATTGAAGGGTTCGCGAGCGTCAACATGCAGAGCCTCGCCGAGATCAAAGCCGCAATTTTAAAAGGTGGTCTCTTGGTAACGCAGTATGTCGATGAAAACTGGTGGACAGCCACAAACGGCAGCTATTCCAACAAGCCGGAAGATTTACTGCCACTCCGGCCACCAAAACAAAAGACCAGCCTGCACTTTACGCTCTACTACGGCTGGAAGACCAATGCTGACGGTACTACTACCCTTAAAACTCGCAACAGCTGGACGGATCAGTGGGCCAACAAAGGGAATGGGGAAGTGGTCTATGAACAATACAAAGATTATTTACAAGAAGGCTGGACAGCCATTGACCGGCCTAATAACTATGAAGATCTTATGCAAAAAAACATTCGTAAAATTACCCACATTTTAGTACACCACTCCGCGACCGCTGGCCCAACCACCAAGATTGAAGGCATCGACAACGGCCACCGACTCCGGAACTGGGGTACCGACGCAAAGCCAATCTACGCGGCCGAAGATTCGCTCGGCTATTACATCCAGTACCACTACGTGATTGATTGGGCCGGGAAAGTAACTAAGACGCGCGAGGACTGGGAGATTGGCTGGCACGGTAACGACGCTAACCCTTTCAGCATAGGCATTTGCTTATTTGGTTGGTTTGACCCGGGCCATGATAAAGCGCCCTCAGAAGCGCAGGTAAAAGCCCTTACGGAGCTTTTAAAGACGCTCTCGGATAAGTACAAGGTCAAACCCGATAACATCGTGCCACACCGCAAATATGCCGATCATGGCAAGATGTGCTACGGCACGCTTTTATCCGACAGTTGGGCGCGCGATCTCGTAGCTGGCAAAACACCAAAAGCGATCCCGTACTTACCATACTTCGAAAAGAAGGGGAGTGGATATGCCGTATACGATCCTGATACTGACAAAATGATCGGTTTTCGCACTGGCCGCGCGTTTAAAGCGCTCTTTGGTGGCTACGACAAGGTAAACGTAGTAAAGGTCGATCCAACAAAAGGAGAGGACTGGATTCGTCCGCTCTCCGAAGAAGTTATTGATATTTTTAAACCTTAGAAAAGTATGGAAATAATCATCGGTGCTCTGGTGAGCGTAATCGTAGAACTCTATAAAATGCTCCAGTGCAAATTCAATAAAGAAACCAGTAAAAAAATAATTTACTGTATAGTATTTATAC
>CAYOFO010000095.1:0-2109 GCA_964403325.1 uncultured Gammaproteobacteria bacterium
TTCCAGCGCATCTGGGGTACGTCAGAAAACTACCCGACAAAGGTGTAAAGCTACGGGCGATTAAAATAGCGAAAGCAAAGGCGGACAAGGGTCGGAATCTTTAATTATTTGATAACCTACGCCAATTTAAGCGGCGTTATTGAATGGGTTATTCAATAGTTATCAAATGGGAAATTATGCAATAACCAAGAGATGCGCCAAAGCTGGTGAAATCATTCATCTACAGTTTCTGATTTCATCCATGCCCCACTACTGTCACGCGGAAGAGGTTTTGCAATCGTATTTATCCAATGATTAATATCACTCACAGACCATTTAGGGCTTTTTCCGCCAACCAAATAACATACAGGCTCAGGGAAGGCTCTGTTTTTAGTATCAAGATACGCTATGTTTTCTTTAGACCTCATGCGCCTAAAGGTTCGTTTTGTAATATCTAGTTTTTCGCAGATCTCATCAATCCCCATCAAGTCATCTTTAGAAATATCAAAAGCCATTACTCACCCCGCTATGAAAAAAATGTCCCCTACCGCCCCTGAGCATTTGTCCTCTACGTCTAACTCCATTTGTCCTCCAGATGTTTAAGCCAAATTAAGCCTTTAATCAAGTGTCCTCTACGTGTCTATCTAAAAGTCCTCTACGCTGCAACAAAAAAAGCCCACCTAAGTGAGCTTTTTGATTTTGCTAATAATTAGCCTGTCGCTGCTTTATTCTTTGATCGAGAACACATATTACAACTAGCGGCCATTGCTGGCTGAGCGCATGAGGGCATCATTGATGTCTAAAGAAAATTCAGTTACTAGCTGCTTGATACTACCCGCCCTAGCTACCTTAAAGCGCACCTGTGTTGCACCTTTGAGTGTGGGTTCTACTTGGTCAAGTATCGCCTGTTGTTGGCTTGGGGATAGGCTGATAAAGCGGTCTAATATGTCGCTAGTCATCCAGTCTATCTGTTCTTCCTTCTTGACGGTCTTTGATTTTTGTTCGGGTTTCTTCGGCTTCTGGGTTTCATCCGTAGGTTTATTTTTGGACTTTAATACGAATGAAAAACCAGTGATGATTCTGCCTACTTTGACTTGCTCATAGTTCACAAATATATCGGTATGTTCGTTGATTTGAGACACTGCTAAATCTAAAACCCTGCGTTTAAAGTTGTCCGTTCTCCCGTAATCACCCCCAACACCTAATTGCTGTTTGATAGCATCCAACTCAAAGAATGGGATTTTTAGTGCGCCTTTCCATTGGATAAGTAATTCATACAGTCGAATAGAATATACGCTGGTGAGTTTTGCTGTTTGTTCTAGGTAGTATCGAGTGAACTGTGCCTCTAGTCGCGTAATCTCGCTAACAACAGCAGGTGATAACATAATTTCCAATTTTGCAGCATCGTCAATGTATGCAATTTGAGATACCCAACGGCTAGTAATCCTTTTGCTTTTTGTCGTCTCTTTGGCTGCTTCGTATAGGGTGAACTGTCGCTCAAACAAAGTTTTTGCAGCATCTTGCAAAGCTAAATACGCTGCATCCAGTGTAACCCCGAATGCCTCGGCGTACCTTTTGGCGTGAATTGTTAAATTGGTATCAGTTGTAATCCCTACCTCAATCTCCCTTGCGTCAACCACAGCCAATTGCATTAACCGTACTTCAACCAATCCTAGGTTGCTCGTGGCCTGAATAAGACGATTGCTTTTAACTACTAAGTTATTATGTTTTTCCATGGCAGCATGTATCCAAAAAAGCGCATATCACGCCGATATTTTTACATCTTACTACAAAAAATAAAAAGTAGTAAATACTACATATTTTTTTTTGTAGTACTACGAATTTTTTTTTGTAGTAAAGCACCGAGGAAACGTAGTGATATAACCGAGGAAACGTAGTGATATAACCGAGGAAACGTAGTGATATAGAATTTTCCTTCTAATTTATGTATTTAAAAGCCTTAAAAGCTTAAAAAGCCCAACGCTTAAAAAAAATCAGCGGATAACTCAATTTTTTGGCATGGCAAAAATCGTAAAAATCAAACGCTATGGCCGCCCTAATCGGGCGGCTGTTATCCCCCTGAATCCCCCGAGGGGGACTTGAGCTTGAGCAAGCTACCAATGACCTCTT
>CAYOFO010000096.1:0-2101 GCA_964403325.1 uncultured Gammaproteobacteria bacterium
AAAATTAATACATTAAACATATGAACGAAGAACAGCAAAAAATTTACAACGGCGCCCCCGAAGATCCGCGCTCTAAAGAAGCCAAGGGGCAAGATTTTACGCACGAAGAAGTGGCGAGTGCATCGCCGGTAAAATTGGTGGAAAAACCAAAAGAACAATGGCGAAAATTCCCGATCCGCGATCAAGCCGGATCAAGCACCTGCGTAGCCCAAGCTTGCGCAAAGATGGAAGGAGTGGAGAACGTGCTTGAAGAACCAGATCAGCCGTTTATAATTTTCTCTGCCCGGGATATCTACGAGCGCCGGGCGAACAAGCCGGATGAGGGAATGTGGGGGCAGGACGCGCTCAATATCTGCTCTAAATTTGGTGCAACTACCGAAGACCGACTACCTAGCCAAAAAATGAGTGAGTCGCAAATTAACGCCCCATTTACCCGTACCGAAGAAGATATAAAAATTGCCGATAAATACCGTGCCGGTGGTTATCTTACCATTAACGATATTACCATTGATGCTATTGCGGACGTTATCTTGAACAAGGGAAAGGCTGTGTTGCTATTCATTTTTGCAGAACGGAACGAATGGACAGATGTTCCAACTATAAAAAATCCAAACCTTGACCGAGGCAACGCACCAATTCGTCATGGCATCGCCGCGGTTGATGCGTTCCTCTATAAAGGCGAAAAAGCTTTGTTGATTGATGATTCGTGGGGTGAATTCTTTGGCTTAGAGGGCCAACGCATACTAACAGAGAGCTGGATCAAGGAACGTGTGTATTTCGCCGGATACTTGAAAGACTTATCGAATAAACGAGACGAAGCAAAACCATTGCCGCCTAAACCAAAATATAAATTTACTCGTCCTCTATCATTCGGAATGAATGGACAAGATGTAGTACAGCTTCAGAATATGCTGAAATTCGAGGAGCTGTTCCCACAAGATACTGAATCAACCGGGAAGTATTTACAGATCACCGCCAAATGGGTGAAAGCGTGGCAGATCAAGCATGGCATTATGGATTTTGCGAACGAAAAAGATGTGCGAAAAGTTCGTTTTGGCGAGAAATCAATCAAAAAAGCAAATCAACTTTATTCTTAAAATACATGTATGGAAATAATAATTGGTGTATTAGTGAGCGTGATAGTAGAGGCTTATAAAATGCTTCAATGCAAATTCAATAAAGAAACCAGTAAAAAAATAATTTACTGTATAGTATTTATACTCGCGCTTGCTTGGACAGCCCTGCGTTATACCAACATGGTTACAGAGGCAGCAGCGCAAGCCATGGTGACTATAATACTTGCGGCTATTGGTACCTACGAGTTGGTAATTAAAAACGCTAAAAAGGCGATAAAATAGTGTAGAAATAAAAAAGCCCGGAGCGCTGATGACCGGGCCTTTTTTTATAAATTTACTAGAACAGCAAGGACAATTGGTAATAGCAGGATGCTGATTAAAATGTTCCACTTGTTCTCATTGAGCCATTTTAGAAAACCTTTAGACGGTGGTTTGATTCCGTCTAATTCATTTTTATACTCTGTAAATTCTCTTAATTTTTCCCACCCAACTTGCGAGCCGGTAATTGAAAGTAGGCCTGCATTATCAGTTACTGTAAACGACAGTGTTTCCCCCGGGTGTGAACCTACTATCGCGTATATAATTGCTGGAATTACAAAAAATAAAAGTAAAACCAAAATTAATAAACAGCTTGCTTTGCGAGGCGGCACTATTTTTTGAAAGGTGATGGAATTATCGGTTTTAGAAATTACCTGCCAGCTTGGATTTTTGAGTGCCATAAAATTAGCAAACTCTTTTAATCCTAGCCCTAAATTGTTTTTTACCTCCTCCATATTTTTATTGATTTTAATTACTAAAATTGAATAGCAGATCTTAACTCTAAAGCCTTAAACTGTCAAATTATAAGCTTATTTTTACCACTACTCAGCAAAAAAATCAAATAATTCCATATTTGACAACCAACAGAAAATTTGGTTTGATACTTAAAATATTAAATCTTTATTCTACAAATATGAAGAAAAAAGGAGGGTTTTTAGCCGGTTTATTATTGACCGTAGTGGCAAGTTTTGGAATGTTCGCCCCGG
>CAYOFO010000097.1:0-2056 GCA_964403325.1 uncultured Gammaproteobacteria bacterium
GCCGACCGCTGAAACCGGACAAGCCAAAGCCCGCGGAGCCGCGATGGATTACGCCCGAGTACACGAAGCTAACGCCCGCCGACTACACGCGGATATTCGACGCTTTGATCCGGGACGGGCTGGTGGGGAGGGATGAATGAAAAACTCGCAGATCGGAGAATTCCACGCTCGCCTCTTTGTCATAGATGGCCGGTACGTGAAAACGAAGTTTTGGTCAAATGAAATGGAACCGATGGATTGTAGGCACAGAAGCGTTGACGAATGGGCAGAAGAATCCGTCACGTCACACTTCGGACCAGAGTGTTTCGACATTCCGACAGAAGGTAATTATCAAGCACTGGTTCACGCGAAGATTGTTGGTTCATTCGATTACCAGGGAGAGTACGACGAAGACATTGAAGTTGTCGAAGTTGCTTGCGAGCAGATGCCAGATGAATACGCAGACTTTTTTCGCGGCGACAACGATCTATACGGAATGCAGGACTACAACGAAGACATCGAGCGCGACGCGACACCGAAAGGAGATTTGAAATAGTAATGAACCAAGACAAAAACAACACTGACCCATTCCAGCGAGCGAAAGACATCCGCGCCGGAAAGCTCGACGACGAGATGCCGATGTACGACGAGTTCGCTCAATGGATACACCGTCTTCCCGTGACGTGGCTTGGCGGGATACTGAGGCATGTTCTGCACGCTGCGTTTCTCGGCGGATTCTTCGCAACGAAGGAATCGTGCCTGAAGTTCTGTGAGTCGTGCCTTAACGACGCTACAAACCCGATGAGCGTATTACGGGAACATGAATTAGAAAGGCGGCGGCGTGATGACTGAACAAGACAAACTGAAAATGTGCGAAGGATGCCGTGACAATTTCTACAACGGAACAGGCGCAAAACAGTGCTGGTCACTGCCGACGGCGCAGGTCGTCACGCGATACCGCATCGGCTGGTGGACTGCGCCGACGGTTCCTGGGGCGTACACGAAAGTCCAGACGCTGCACTGCCATCACGCGCCGGGGCAGTATGCCATGCACGAGAAACCTGCGGAGTGCGCGACGGAGGTGCGAAATGGGTGACGCAGCAGACTGGCTTACCGAATCAATGAGCGACCCGGAATCGGACGACGAGTGCGCGATGTGGGATGACGAAGATTGTGACTGCGAACCCATCGGATCGTGCGATGAGTGTGAATCCGACCTGTACGAGGACGACGTGTACTTTTATCGCGGCCTGCGGCTTTGCGGGCGGTGCTGCTGGCTGGCTAAGGGAGGACCGGGACGATGAGCATCAACGCGACAGTTAAGACGGTGTACATCAACGAGGACGGCGGCGGGGCGTTGTCGCTTGAAGGCGATGAGCGAGGCCAGCCGATGCTGTTCTTCGATGAGGCTCCCGAGGACGTGACGGCGTTGAACGGCCGGCAGGTGTGGGGGAGTGCGGATTCGCTGATGGCGCATGAAACGAAGATTGCCGACCGCATCGGTTACACGAAGATCCGGTTCTGTGTCGAGAACTTCCAGGGGGTGTTTCAGAGATGAACACTCCCCCAGTCCCATACATCGAACTGAACCTGTCGAACTACGACGCCGAAGACGTGGCGCAACTCAACGAGTGGGCCATCTGGGCGAGCTACGAAATCGAACTACTGCGGAGCCACCTGTTGCTTCACGGAAGGCATTTGAATGCGTGCTCGCTCATGGTGAGCGGTAAGCCATGCGACTGCGGACTTTCTACGGTGGTGGGGTGACACATGGAAAAGATTGACGGAATGATCCTCGGCTGTGACGAGTGGCTTTTAGACCGGTACATGGAACTCAAGACGCTGTACGAACGCCTTGACGACTTAACGAAGCTGGACCAGCGAGAGGCTGCGAGCCAGTTGAATCTGATTATCGACGACGTGCGATTGCAGATGGAACGCGCGAAAGAGGAGTACGACGCATTTTGACGAACGACTTAACCAAGAAAGGAGTGGCAGAGACGATGAATAGGAGGAAGCCAGCATGATCGTACTTGGAATCGACCCTGGGGCGTCCGGTTGCATTGCGGCGATCGAA
>CAYOFO010000098.1:0-2009 GCA_964403325.1 uncultured Gammaproteobacteria bacterium
AGGGCGGCGCCCGTGTCGAGTACGGCGTCGGGGGCACCGGCGCGCCCGACCTGCTGCTCGAGGTGCTGCACGAACCCACCGGCCATTGGCTGGCGGTGTGGATCGAGATCAAGACCCCCGTCGGCGACGTGCGTCCCGACCAGAAGGTGTGGCACGCGGCGGCGCGCCGAATCACCCGGCTCTCCACGGTCGCCCGCAACGTCGGGGTCGCGCGCTCCATCGCCGACGCACTCGCGATCGTGGCCGAGGTGCGCGAGCACGGCCGCGTGGTCAGCGCCTGGGGAGTCCCCTCATGAGCGCCCCCTACCGCATCGGCGTCGGCATCGCGGGCACCCGGGCGTGCGTGGTGGTCGAGCGCGAGGGCCAGCGCTTCACCGTCGCCCCCTGGGAGACTGGCGCGCAGAGCACCCACGCGGCGGCGCTGATCGCCATCGACCGCGCGGTACACCTCCGGGTGAGCACTCGCGCCCCCCGGGAGATCTTCCTGCGGCAGAACACCGCCGTCCAGGCCTACGCCGCCGACGACGGGCTCTCCGCGGTGCTGCTCGAGGGCCACGCCACCCTCACCTGGCGCTCGCCGAAGGCTCCCGGCGGAGACCATCCCCTCGTCGTCGCGGCGCTGATCGAGCTCGGGGTGCCCGCCTCCGCCCTCTCCGCAGGTGCGCCGTGACCATCCAGCGCCCCACCCTCACCCCGGCCGAGCTCCAAGACGCCCGGGACGCCTGGATGCTGGTGCAGCTCGGGCAGCCCGTGCCGACGCAGTACCGGCCGGCCGCGCTCAAGGCTGCTGGATACGCGTTCGCCCGCGGCTACGACCACGACGACACCGCCGGGCCCCGGCCGCTCTTCATCCACCCGGACGGCGGCAAGGAAGGCCACCCCGGCACGCACGGCGTCAACCGCACGTGGACGCCGACCCGCTTCGCGGCCTGGGTCGCGGAGAAGGCGGCGGGGTCGAGGCCGAAGGGGACCGGCCCGATGGTCTCGCCGGGGCACTCCAAGGTCGCCGACGACCACGACGAGAACGGGGAGATGCTGCCCACCGCGGCCCTCCCGGCCCTGCAGCGAGGAGACGAGCGGTGCCGCTCCGTCGGGTGGCTCTTCCTCGACGCTGACGACGTGGGCGAGTGGACGCCCGTCCTCGACGCCATCGGGATGCACGGCGGGGCCTACGTGCGCGGTCGCTCGGGCTCGCACTGCCCGTCCATCGGCGGCTGCGCGCTCCACCCCAGGGGGCAGACGAAGTGGCACCTCGCGCTCCCCCTTCGGGAGATCTGGGCGCCCACCGGCCACCTCAACGCCGACCGCGCCACATGGAAGGGCGAACTCTACGCCGCGGCGCGCTTCGCCTTCCACCTGGTGGGCGAGGTCTCGGGGCGCGGCTTCGACCGGCAGCTCGACCAGCTGCTCTGCCGGATGTACGTGGGCGCGCCCTACGACACGCAGCACGCCGGCATCTCGCGGGAGATTCACGGGCACGAGGGCCTCGGCTTCGACGTGCGCGCCTGCTGGGCGGGGCTCGAAGAGCTCGGGATCGTCGACGCGGCGCAGGTGCACGCCTCGCGGGTCGCGGCCACGCTGCCCCCGGGCACCGCCTGGGGTGAGGCCGACGGCGAGCCGCCCATGGTCGCGGCGTTCAAGATCGCGAGCCTCTACGTGCGCCCGATGGCCAGCGGCAAGCACGCAGTGGTCTGCCCGTGGGAGTCGCTGCACACCGCGGGCGCGACCGGGGACACATCGACGATCCTCTTCCCCAACGGGAAATTCCACTGCTCTCACGGCCACGCCGAGGGCAAGGCGGCGGGCGGCGCCGGGATGCGCGAGGTCCTCGCGATGCTGCCCCCGGAGGCGCAGGCGGCGCACCGGGCGGCGAGGGCGCGCTCGCAGTCTACCAGCGCCAGCGCGCCCGCCTCCGCCCCCAAGGCACGCACCAGCACTCCCAGCGCCTCCAGCGGAAAGAGCAGCGACGTGACCGTCCTATCGAAGAAGCCCGCGCTCGACACGATGCT
>CAYOFO010000099.1:0-1925 GCA_964403325.1 uncultured Gammaproteobacteria bacterium
ATGGTGGACCAAAGCGGATTCGAACCGCTGACCTTCGCGTTGCAAACGCGTTGCTCTACCAGCTGAGCTATTGGCCCTTTTTTCACTTGAAAATCATTATACGAAAAATTCACAAAAAAGTCAACCGCCTTACCATCTTCCATACCTTCCCAAAATACTTCCCCTCATTTACTGCCTATAAATATAAAGCCTGTCACCAACCCCATACTGCAAAAAGGTTGTAAAAAAGCCAAAAAACTCCAAAATTTGACCCCCACAACCAACGAACACAGCTCTTAAATTGTATTACTTTTTTCTTATAAAACTGCTACAATAAACACATTATTTTTGAAGTTTTTTATGAACCAGATTATTTGGATCGGACAAATTTGTTTTAGTTTACTTCTTGGTGGATTGCTCGGTTGGCAGCGCGAATGCGCCGGGCGGCCGGCCGGTATTCGGACGTATTCCATTGTCACGGTGGGCGCCACGCTATTTACCATTTTATCTATATACGGTTTTAACGACGACAGCCCCAGCCGCATTGCCTCGGAAGTCGTGCTGGGTATTGGTTTCATTGGCGCCGGGACAATCTTCCGCAAAGAAGACCATGTCGAAGGGCTCACCACGGCCGCCGGCTTGTGGATTGCAGCCGCCATCGGCATGGCCGTAGCGACCGGCCTGTACCTCCTAGCTGGTGTTACTACTCTCCTTATTTTTACCCTGCTCACCATTGATGAAAAAAGGCTGCTCGTCCCAAAGAAAAAACAAAAGGTTCTTTAGTCGGTTTTTCGAACGCAAGCCAATTGTAAAATTTGATTTATTTAACATTAAAACTTTTCATTATGAACCCTAACATTGGTAAAATCCTCGTTACAACAGTTGTTGGTTTAGGAATTGCCGTGCTCGCGCTCGGATCTTGGACCATTGTCGAATCCGGACAAAAAGGAGTGGTACTGCGCCTGGGATCCGTGAACCGCGTGGTTGGCGAAGGCTTAAATTTAAAAATCCCACTCATCGAGAGTGTACGAAAAGTAGACGTACGGGTACAAAAAGTGCAGGCCCAAGCCGCGGCCGCGAGCAAAGACTTGCAAAACGTGCTAAGCAACGTGGCGGTCAACTACCAGCTGGATGGCGCCCGGGTGGGTGATCTATACCAAAAAGTTGGTGTCGATTATGAAGACAAAATTTTAACACCAGCCCTGCAGGAATCCGTAAAATCCGCAACCGCGCGCTATACCGCCGAAGAACTCATTACCAAACGCGAACAAGTAAAAAACGATATCAAAAACAGCATGAGTGAACGGCTGGCCGCAAATTTTATACTTATCACTGAGGTAAATATCGTAAATTTTGATTTTTCCAAATCTTTTAACGAAGCCATTGAGGCTAAAGTAACCGCTGAGCAACAGGCGCTCGCGGCCAAAAATCGCTTAGAGCAGATCAAATACGAAGCCGAGCAACGCATTGTACAATCCAAAGCCGAGGCCGAAGCCATCCGAATTCAATCCCAAGCTCTGCAAGAAAACAAGGGCCTCATTGAGCTCGAAGCCGTTAAGAAATGGGATGGACGTCTACCCCAATACATGACCGGCCCGGTACCTTTTATTAACGTCCAAAAATAAAATTGCCACCCGGGGCAAAGCTTATACATTTTACAATTGAGTTATGCCTCATATCCATGAAAAGATTGATTTTACCGCTGATGTATTTATTGTTTACCAAAACAAAGTTCTGCTGCGCATGCATGAAAAACACCAGGCTTGGTTGGCGGTCGGCGGACACGTAGAACTAAACGAAGACCCCAACGAGACAGCGATCCGCGAGGTAAAAGAAGAGGTGGGGATTGATATCAAACTGTATAGCGAAAAACCTACCACAAACGAACCCGGATCTGGCAAAGAACTTATCCCGCCCATGTTTATGAATCGCCATGCGATTAATCC
>CAYOFO010000100.1:0-1907 GCA_964403325.1 uncultured Gammaproteobacteria bacterium
GGTAACGGTAGTATCGTTATAGTAAGTAGGATGAATGTTTGGTTTCATAAGAAAAATTGATAGCAGACTCAAGAATATCAGTTTTCAGCAATCTTGTCAAACGCCACTCTGGGGTAATAATGGTAGTCGGCACGTGGCGTATGTAGGGTAGGGGGTTTTCATTATTGTGCTTAAAGAGCTTTTTTAGTACTATATGGTATAGAAAAATTCTCTTTTTTGCTATTTATGCCGCAACAATCTCGTCTAGATGTGTGGAAGTGGGAGCAGCCAGTTGCTTCTGAGGTGAGTCAGCTCAACGGTCTTTGTAATAGGGCGCGGGCAGAAATGGTTTTTTACCCCATAGATCAGCAAATCTTACTTGATAGTTTATTGCGCCGAGCAACCGAGATTGGTCAGACCAGGACTGGAAATCAATCAGAGCGTGTTCGGTCTTTGATAAAAGACATAAAACTCGTTTTAAATGCCCATCCAGATAAAAAACACCGTTTTAATAAGCTTGAGAGTTTGGAAACAGCGCTCGAAAGCCTGAATGCCAGCCAAGAAAGATTGCAGCAACTCATGGTAGTTATAAATGGTTTGCGAGCTACCCTACACGCAACCAACATAGATCCAAATTTACTGTATGAATTGAGACGATTTGATGGGGAGGTAAGAAAATTGGAGAAAGATTTACAAAATTTAACCAGCGGCCCAGGCCAGGAAACCTTGGGAGTAAGGTTGCGCAAGCTGTGGGAATGGGTTTTTCCGCTAGAAACTGCTGCACATACTCCAAAAATTCCTGTGGCACAGGCATCTCAAGGTAAAAAAGGTGGTACGGGAATGACACGTCGTAATTTTTTGCGAGGGGTGGCGGCTGTGGCAGCCGTAGATATCGGTGCGGTGGTAGCTTCTCCGGTGGTAAACGCTTTGCTGGAAAAAACTTCCGTTGCTCCTGATGAAGATTCAGTCGATGTGGCTTATAGTCCGGAAACAAGAAAATTGCGGGAAGTCTGCCGGCGTTTCAATGCCTTTAATGAGCGGATCAGGACTGATTTTGACGCCAGATTTCGTGAGGCGGGAAAGTATCCCAATACTGATGGGCACGCTACTTGGGAAAACTGCCGCGACAATAGAAAGTGGTTTTTGGCCAATTATAAACAAGATTTGGCTATTATTTTTACCGAAATTCAGCATTTGGCACAGGCTGATGGTGCCAAAAATGGTGGTTCCCTCGAGTCTTTTTTGGAGCGCAGTTTTACAAAAAGTAAATCTGATCAGTATACTGCTATTTCTCTCTCAAGAGAGATGGCCGCAGTAGAGCCGTATCTTAACCGAGTGGGGTGTCAGGGGTTGATGTACCGGGCACTCCAAGATTTGGGAGAGGGTGTTTTTTTAAAGATGCGAGCCGGAGAATTTTCTTTTTCTTTGCCGATGGACACAGCGAGTCAGAAGGAAAAATTTTATACTGCTAAAGTAGCCGATTTTCTACCTGCAGAAAAAGACATGAATGTGTATCAAGAATTGGTAGGTGGTATGTATAACTTAGTTGGTAAAGCGGAAATCGAACGTCGTTACCTGGATGAAGCGTGGTTTTTCAATGACGATAGAAAAGATGCGTTTCTAGAAATTTTGAGAAATAAAAACATTCGCGCTTTGCTGCAGGAGCAGGAAGATTTAAGCTGGTCCGGCGCTTTGTCGGTTATTAAAGCTGCTCTATTGCGCAGGAAGGTGGCGGGCGAGCGCGATAGTTGGTTGGGTTTGGTGGACAAAGTGCTCACTGAGCGCCAGGCTGATGCTGACACGGTACTTATAGACAAGGATACTACTGTTCTACGTTACTATATGCGATTGGTGGAAGCTGGCACTCTCCCCATTAAACAAAATAACATTAAAGCAAGTAAAGAATTTGATGAAAAATTGGGCGTAAC
>CAYOFO010000101.1:0-1898 GCA_964403325.1 uncultured Gammaproteobacteria bacterium
CCCTTGAACTCTTCAAAAAGGACCAAATCAGCATCCTCATAGCGACCGACGTGGCAGCCAGAGGGCTCGACATTCCAGACGTATCACACGTCATCAACTACGACGTACCACAAAACTACGAGACCTATGTGCACCGTATCGGCCGAACAGGCCGAAGTGGTAAGAAGGGTACTGCACTGACATTTGTAGGAGCTTAATTTATTGTAATAAAAAAGCAAAGCTAGTAAAATTTTCTCAGGTCCTCGGAAAAAATCCCCAGACCATTTGAAAATTTTCTACCTTTGCTTTTTTTAATTCTTTATTAGTCCAGCTTTGAGGAGGGTGGCGTAGGCGCCGTTTTTCTTGATTGTTTTGAGTCCGCGAGCGGAGACTTGGATAGCAACTGTTTTACCGAGTTCTGGCACAAACACACGCTTCTTCTGCAGGTTTACATATCGGCGACGCTTGCCGGTAGGGTTGAATTTGGTCGCACGAGTGCGGTTGGAGTATCCTCCACCGACAATCGAACCTTTTTCAGTTATAACGCAGGTTTTCGCCATGGTTTTTTCATGCTATCATGAATATCAACGGAATGCAATCCCGTACGAAATCGTTTAGTTAAAATTGATTTCTAAAAGGGAATTATATTCTTTGTTTACTTAAGTATTATTAAGTTGGATAAATAACGGAAATCTAAAGATTTCCTATTTCGTACGGGATGCAAGAGCTAGATATTATTTTTTATATAGTAATCTTAATCATGTCAGTGGTGATACACGAGGTGTCGCACGGTTTTATGGCGCTATACTTCGGCGACCAAACAGCTAAACATGCAGGGAGGCTTACCTTAAACCCATTGCCTCACTTAGATATCTTCGGTTCAGTTTTTTTACCAGCACTGCTAGCAATAACCAAAGCCCCGTTTATGATTGGCTGGGCTAAGCCTGTGCCGTACAATCCAGATAATTTAACTGATAAAAAGTGGGGCGAGGTGTGGGTTGCTGGCGCAGGAATACTGTCGAATCTTTTCTTGGCAATATTTTTTGGACTGATTCTTCGTTTTGTTACACCGCATTATTTTTCTGAAGGTTTAGTGTTTATTTTATCAACGATTGTATTGGTTAATTTGTCTTTGGCCATATTTAACCTTGTGCCTATTCCACCACTGGATGGTTCGAAGATCCTTTTTGGATTTTTGCCGGCGAGCGCACGTAGTTTTATAAACTTTATGGAGCAGTATGCTTTCGTGTTACTGATAGTATTTATCGTTTTCTTTTCCGATGTCTTGTACCCAATTTTGGCTTTTCTTTTTAGAATTATTACGGGGTTTGGGCTTTAGTATTGCAATTTTTATAAAGGTGTAGTAGATTACATCTGTGCTACTGAGAGTCCTTGTGACTCTTTTGTTTTAATAAATATGCCAACCATAAATCAATTAGTTAAAAAAAGCCGAGTAAATGTTCGCCGAAAATCAAAAACGGTGGCACTTGCTCGTGGATTTAACACTCTTAAAAACAGACCGACGTTTTTCCCAGCGCCATTTAAGCGTGGTGTTTGCACCAAGGTTACTACCACTACTCCAAAGAAGCCTAACTCTGCGCTTCGAAAGATTGCTCGTGTTCGTTTGACCAATGGAATGGAAGTTACTGCTTATATCCCAGGAGAGGGCCACAACCTTCAAGAACACTCAGTGGTAATGCTTCGTGGTGGCCGTGTGAAGGACTTAATCGGTGTTAGGTATCACATCGTGCGTGGAGTCTTAGATACTCAAGGAGTAGAAAAGAGACGTCAAGGACGATCCCTTTATGGTAACAAGAAGCCTAAGGCAGGGGATAAGAAAAAATAGTTCAATAAGCTCACTATAAATAAATTTTAAATAAAAATGCGACGTAAAGTAAAAAACAGAAAAATAGTAGGAC
>CAYOFO010000102.1:0-1893 GCA_964403325.1 uncultured Gammaproteobacteria bacterium
TAAAATTTTTATTTATATTTAATCATTTTTATATTTTATGAATACGAAACAATACGCAATTATCGCCGGTATAATAATCGTTATTGGTGTAGCTGCCTTTTTTGGCGGTGTGAAATACGCAAAAAGTTCTAAGCCTGCCGAAAATTTTGGGAACCTCACTGCTGAACAGCGGCAGCAATTCCGCGCTGGCATAGGAGGAAGTGGAAATCGAGCTGGCGGGGGATTGGGTCGAACCGGCACTCCGGGTGGCCAAGCTACCAGTGGCGAAGTTATTAATAAAGACGATAAAAGTATCACCGTTCGTTTAGCGGATAACAGTACTAAAATTGTGTATTATTCAGCTTCAACCACGGTGGGAAAAATGACCAGCGGCAGTACTAACGATGTAACCAATGGTACCCAAGTAATGGTCCTCGGTACCACCAATGCTCAAGGTATAATAACCGCCCAGTCCATTCAGATTCGTCCAAATTTGCCAGTAATAAATTCTAGCAGTACTCAACGGTAAAAATTTGCGTGTTAGCGAACAATTTCTGTGAATTGAAATTGGGTCGGTTACAATTAAGATTAATCCTGTACAGCAAAAATTCCTCTTGGTTGAGAGGAATTTTTTGTTATACTCACCATATATGAAAAATGCTATTTTACTCTACGGTCGATTCTCAGAAAAAATTGATGGCGTGCCAATCGTAGATATTCCTGAATGTAATCCTAATAATGAAAATAACTGGATGGGCTGGACAAAAAAGAAATTAGAGGCAGAAGGATGGAATGTCACTTGTCCCATAATTCCGGAAGTGTGGAAAGCGCCGTATAGTGCTTGGGAAAAGGAACTCGACAGAGTAGAAATGAATGAAGAAACAGTTTTAGTTGGTCTTAGCCAAGGAGCTGGCGCTATTACGAAGCATATTATTGAAAAGAAAAAAATAATTAACAAACTCATTCTGGTCGCGCCAGCCAGGCGTGCTTCGACAGACGCACCACAATTTGCTGAGTTCTATAATTTTCACATTACACCTAATGTTAAAAAACAAATTAAAAACGGCGTAACGATTTTTGTTTCTAACGATGATTGGACGAGTATTTTAGAAGCGCTTGAAAGCTACGCACAGCAACTTGATGCCAAGGTTGTACGTTTTAAAGATCGAGGCCATTTTTCTTTTCTTATAAAACATTTCCCGAGCTACCTGTTGAGATCTTAAGTTAACAAATATGGAAAAAGAAATATATGTAGAGCCGCGCCACGAAGAACATGCCTTCGATTTACAGTGGGCCACCGTTAAATTTTCGTACTTTCTGTTCAATAAAACAGAATATGTGCGTAATAAGTTTAGTTGATTTTTTGATATAATAAACAAAGTTAGGCCGCTCAGGGAGAAATAAATGTCAAGTTAACTTGACATTTATTTTTTTAAATGTTATGCTTTATTTCATAAAATTCTTTCTTTCTTTTTTATGAAAATATATTATTCAATTCTGCCCGTCTTATCACTCGCACTCACAGTAAGCGGCTGTGGTTTAACTGGCTCCACTCCCGCAAGCATGTCCACCACCTCAGTTCCGTCTTCTACGGTATTGGTAGATAGCCCAGCCAAAACTGATGCAGATTGGAAAAAAATCCTTACTTCTGAACAGTACGCCGTGTTGCGCGAAAAGGGGACTGAACGACCTTTTTCCAACGAGCTTGATTTTGAAACACGTCCGGGCACCTATGTGACGGCCGACTGCAACGAACCGGTATTTCGCTCTGAGCAAAAGTATGATTCCGGCACTGGTTGGCCCAGCTTTTGGGCGCCTATCAAGCCTGACGCAATTGTAATTGCTTCGGATGAGAGCGTTGGCATGGATCGCACCGAAGTTTTGTCAAAATGCGGCGGGCATTTGGGTCATGTG
>CAYOFO010000103.1:0-1857 GCA_964403325.1 uncultured Gammaproteobacteria bacterium
TCGACGCTGAACCGGCAGCGGGCCGCGATCGAGTGCCGCGGCGCCTCCATCATCATGCGCCCCGACCGCTTCGGCGGCGGGCCCCTGATCGCCGGGACGAACATCGCCCCCGAGGAGGTCGTCGCGGCGTACCAGTCGGCGCAGTCGATCGACGCCGTGGCGGCGCACTTCCGCATCACGACGGCGCAGGTGTGGGTGGCGCTGTGGTTCGAGGCCGGCTGCGACTCGCGGCGGCGGTACCACCTGTGAGCGTCACGGAGCATCCGCCGATGCTGTCCGTGCTCCTGAGCGAGGAACCATCCCGCCTCCGCCAGCTCAACCGCCACACGGGCGACAGCCCCGGCGACATGATCGGCGACTGCTTCCGCACCTCCATCGCGTGCCTCCTCGGCTACTCGCGCCCGGACTACGTGCCGCACTTCGTGGAGGAGACGATCCGCGCGGGCCTCGACGAGCACGGCGGGTGGGAGGACATCGCCGCGGCGCGCCGGTGGCTGCGGTCGGCGGAGGAACTAGACCTCGCGCTCATCGACCGCAGCGAGGCGGATCGGCTCGGGTGCCTGTATCAAGTCACGGTTCGGTCTCACGCTGGCCCGTGGAACCACAGCGTCGTGGGACAGCGTGGCGAGGTGGTGTGGTGCCCCACGACAGGTGACGTCGACACGGGCCACCCCGGCACCTACACGATGCGGGAGGCGTTGGAGGACGTGGTCCTCGTGGTCTGCCACCCGTACGAGCCGGACCCCGACGCGATGCTGGCGCAGTGGCGCTTCGCTGACGCGACGGCGATGAACGGCACGACGTGAACCTGTGGGACCGCGTCGCCGACCGCTACAGCGGCGGAGGCAAGCCGCTCGGCTGGGAGTCGCCGACCGCGTTCGCCCTCGCCTGCGGCCGCGGCCAGTGGCAGATGGCCCCCCACTTCGCCGCCATCGAGGCCGCGGTCCTCGACGCGATCCGTGACGGCGCCACCCTCGTCGTAGAGGTGCCGGTGCGCCACGGGAAGTCGATCTACTGCTCGCAGTGGCTCCCCGCCTGGTACCTCGGCCGCAACCCCGACCGCCGCGTCATCGAGGTGACGCACTCTGCCGAGTTCGCCGCCAAGTGGGGCAGGGCCGCCCGCGACCTCCTCGTCGAGCACGGGGCCGCCATCTTCGGCGTCGAGGTGTCGCCGCGGTCGCAGGCGGCGAACCGGTGGGACATCGCCGGCGCGGCCGGCGGCCTCCTCGCCCTCGGCGTCGGCGGCTCCCCGATCGGCCAGGGCGCCGACCTCTGCGTCGTAGACGACCCCTACGGCTCGTTCGCTGACGCCATGTCGCCGCTGATCCGCCGCAAGGTGCAGGAGTGGTGGGCGGGCACGATGACGTCCCGCATCGAGCCGGGCGGCGCCGTGATCGTGCTGTGCTCCCGGTGGCACGAGGACGACCTGCCCGGGTGGCTGCAACGCGAGGGCGAGAACGTCCGCGTGCTGCGCCTCCCCGCCGTCGCCGACGACCCCGGCGACCCGTTGGGGCGCGCGACGGGCGAGGCGCTGTGGCCGGAACGGTGGCCGCTCGACGAGCTCGAGAAGAAGCACCGCCAGACGGCGATGGTCCACGGCGAGGCGGTGTGGCTGGCGCAGTACCAGCAGACGCCGAAGAAGCCGGAGGGCGGCATGTTCCCGTCCGACCGGTGGAGCTTCCTGCCGGGGCTGCCCGTCGAGGCCGAGTACCAGGCGCTGTGGGTGCGTGGCTGGGACCTCGCGGCCACCGAGGACGGTGGCGACTGGACCGTCGGCGCGCTGATCGGGATGCTGCCCGACGGCTTCTCGGCGGCGATCCCCGTCGACGGCAAGCGGCCCCGCTTCATCGTCGCCGA
>CAYOFO010000104.1:0-1804 GCA_964403325.1 uncultured Gammaproteobacteria bacterium
TCGTTACCATTAGAGTTGCCCTCCAAGAAATAGAGAGCTAAAATGCGAACAGCCAGACAGTTGTAGCTGCATGGCTGATCTAACCACCTTAAATCTTTGTAGGAGATTCAGATGGCTGACAGCAATTCTAATCGTCGCAATCATCGCTTTGTAGACCTGATGGGGAAGCGATTCGGTAAATGGACGGTTATCGACAGGGCAACAAACCATCCTTCCAAGAAAGTCTATTGGATCTGCCAATGCGAGTGCGGAACAACGAGGTCGGTCCGTGGAGACTTGCTGACTGGAGACCGCAGTCACGGTTGCAATCCATGCGGAAAGCGAAGCCACGGCATGACCGACACGCCGGAATATTGTTCTTGGCATCACATGAAGCAGCGCTGCCATAACCCGAACTTGAAAGCCTTTGCCGACTACGGAGGAAACGGCGTAGTAATATGCGAGCGATGGAAGTCGTTTCAGAACTTCTACGCCGACATTGGGCCACAACCATCCGCATCTCACAGCGTTGATAGAATCGATGGATCGAAAGGCTATTCGTGTGGGCATTGTGATGAGTGCATTAAAAATGGATGGACAGCTAACTGTCGCTGGGCAACGCCAAAAGAGCAATCCATCAATCGTTCCTGCGTTCAAATGATTGAATTCAATGGGATAACGCAAAGTATTCCAGATTGGGCGAAGCAGATTGGAATACCAAGAAGCACACTGAATAGTCGACTTTATAAAGGCTGGTCCATAGAACGCGCACTGACGGAACCTGTAAAGGACAAGTCCTAAACAGGCCGCGAAAAAGCTCGCCAGTGCGCATGTTTCCTTGGTCGCCACGTCATCTCCGATTAGGACAGAGCAACAGAGCCAGTGTTGACTAAGATCTCCCAACGGAATCCCGTTGTGTGAGATACCGAAATCAACTCAAGCTGATCCCCAACATCGGCAAATACCGCAACCGTATTGCCCGCGACGTTGAGACCGTTGGATGCGGTGACCGTACAGTCACCACCATCGGTTTTCAATCGCAACACAAGCCGAATTCCAGCCTTTGACGGATTGGAGAGAGTTCTTGCCTCTGCGGCAACGGTTACCATCTCGCAGATCTGCAAGTCTTCAAGCGTTTCAATTCGCTTGCCTGCTCCTGGATCTGTCAACACATGGTTCGCATCGCGAAGCGTGTTCAAAATTCTGTGTGCGCTGCCACCTGGCATAATAAGTTCCTTTTGTGAAAATCGAAGTAATTAAAGTTCTGTAAAAGCCGCCCAATTGAGTTTCTACCGCTAGAGCAGTGAGTTAATCGCCGTTGACCAATACCCCTTGACGCCATCGCAAACCGTATCGTTCGGGTGAACCGTGTCGGGATAATACGCCGCGTTCAATTCATCGCCATCTTTCGCGTATGTCGTATCTCCACCTTGGTCAGCAACCGCATCCCAGTACACGCCGATATTTGCCGCGTTTTTGATTTCTGCGTTTGCCGTAGCTCGCTTGGCATTGAATCCACCAGCCGAATAAGTGCACGGTAAGCATGTACCGACAACAACTTTCCACCCAGCACTTCTTCGCTCTTGACAGTACGCCTTTAAGTTCGCCAAGAACGTAGCCGCTGTGTTGCTGTTCATGTCGTTTGTTCCAGCGCCGACACATAGAATGTGATTTGCTGCTGGGTACAAAAGGGCATTGTCTATCGTCAGCCTGCGAGCATAGAGAGACGTTGTGTAGCTCCCTGGAGTTGCAGGCACCCGGAAGTCACCGGTAATATCCTGTCCTGTCGTCGTTAGTGCCGTTCCTGCCATCTAAATCCCCTTTG
>CAYOFO010000105.1:0-1773 GCA_964403325.1 uncultured Gammaproteobacteria bacterium
GCGGGTCGGACGGGACTCGAACCCGCAACTTCTGCCGTGACAGGGCAGTGCTCTAACCAGTTGAACTACCGACCCGCTCAGATTTTTTCTGTTGTAATTTCTTTTTGGGCGGAAACTACCAACCCAAAATGTAGAACAATTATACGTAAACGCATTTATTTTGTCAACTATTTTAGGTGGTAAAAAAAAATTCCCTAATAGTGCTCAGTGAGCACCAAAGAGTAAAGGAGGGGGTACTCTTGACGTCACCAAACACTATTAGAGAATTTTGTAAAATTAATTTTACACATTATACATTGTTTTGTCAACAGGTTCGGGTGTGTATAAATTTCTCTTGGAAAGAATAGATCTAAGCTTAAAATGAAGATGTAATAAAAAACCGAGCGTTTTGTGCACGCTCGGTTTTTGAGGAATGATTATTTTTTTACATGAGTTACGATTTGGTCAAAAACTGTAGGGAATTGCATAGCGATAACAGAAAGGACTTTGCGATCAAGAACACTACCACTTTTCTTGAGTGTGCTTATAAAACCACTATAGTTTAAACCAACTTTACGGACAGCGGCATTGATGCGAATTTGCCATAAACCACGGTTGATTCTCTTTTTTACTTTACGGGAATCAAAAGCATGTTGACCGGCTTTCATTTTGGCAGTACGAGCCAGTTTAATTTTTGATTTTCGGCCCCATTTAAAACCTTTGGTATGTTTTAAAATACTTTTTCGACGTTTGTTGTGTTGAAGTCCGCCTTTGACACGTGACATAAGGTAATATTCAAGAAGTTATTAAAAATGCTAAGCTTAGTTAGGGAGAGCGATCTGGATAACTCGTTTGAGAGTTCTGCTCATGATAACGTCTGATTTTTTGTTGCGACCGGTTTTGCCATTTTCCCGAGAATTAAAATGATCTTGGCCAGCAGCCCGCTTTACAATTTTGCCGGTTTTGGTTACTTTATACCGTTTTGCAGTAGCTTTATGTGTTTTTAGTTTCATACATTTAATTGTAAACTGTTTAGTGTTAAGTAGCTTTTTAGTTCATTAGAAAGCGTAAGGTCTAATCAACTAATAAGCCAGTTAAACTAGGATTTGGCAATAATAGACGTAACCTTATTCCCTTGTTTTTCAATTTCTTGCTCAACTCGAATTTTACATTCAGCCGTAATATCTTGCATGAATTTTTTGATCATGTCAAAAGCGAGAGCGCCTTGCTGCATTTCTCGGCCGCGTAAAGCGACTTCAATTTTGACTTTGTCGCCGTTATCTAAAAATTTTATGGCCTGATTTTGACGAATGAGTAAATCGTTTTTTCCAATGCGAAGGGATAAACGAACACCTTTAATTTCCACAGTATGCTGGTGTGCTCGGCGTAAACGCATTTCTTTTTCTTGGGCATAGCGAAACTGACCAAAATCCATAATTTTTGCTACTGGCGGATCAGTTTTTGGGTTTATTTCTACTAAATCAAGTTCTTGCTCACGGGCAACACGAATCGCTTCAGCGGTAGTCATGATACCCAGGCTGGCACCAGCACTATCGAGTACCAAAATTTTAGGGGCAGCAATACCTTCATTGTAGTGATAATTTTTCTTTGGTTCTTCTTTTTTTTTGCCGCGCCGGGAAATACGCATAGTTTTTTTAAGATTTGTAAAGTTGAAAGCTAAAAGTTAAAAAGTTTATTTTTTGACAAACTTTGTTAGCTTTAAACACTTTTTACTGTGTGTGGAAGTGGCGAGAGTTGAACTCGCGTCCAGAAAACGTACTTTTTACCGTCTAC
>CAYOFO010000106.1:0-1710 GCA_964403325.1 uncultured Gammaproteobacteria bacterium
GGGCAGCCGGCGAGGGCGTCGACGGGGGGACCGTCGGGCTTGGTTCCGGTGTGACATCCGTGGGATGCGGCCCACGGAGAACTGGGGCGGTCACCTGGGCTCCGGGAAGGCCTCAGGCTTGGATCCGCCTGGGCGCCAGCGGTACAAGCCGACGGTCTCGCCAGCCCGGTAGGCGTTCCACGCCTTGATGACGATGGCCAAGAGGTAGGTCTGGTTCCGTTCGCCTTTCACGCCAGCGGTTGTGGCGATCGTGCGGCGCAGCTCGAAGATCGGGTCGCCCTTCGCGAGGTTCTGGCCATCGCCGAGTCGGTCGAAGAAGAAGCGGCTGTCCTCCTCGTCGATGTTGGAGAACACCCACATGGCGATGGCGACCACCGACGCAGGTAGCCCGCAGCCAGAAGCAGCGGAGCGGGCCGGTTGGATGATCTCCGGTAGCTCGGGGTGCGCTTCGAGGGTGCGCAGAAGTTGTGCGTGGGTGGCCGGGTAGTTGTTGCAGTTGCGGTAGACGCCGGCTTCCCAAGCGGTGACGCGTCTGGTGAGCGCGGCGAGGTGCGACGCGTTGGAGTGACCGCGGAGGCCGAGCACGTCGTAGAACTTGCGGGGGATCCCTCCGTCGGTGTCGTCCTGCGCGTCGCGGACGAGGCCGCGGATCACGAGGAGAGGGATCGTGACGTCGGCCATCACGATGGCGTGCAGGCGGTGTTGCCCGTCGAGTAGATCTCCGGTGTCGGCGAACGTGATGGGTGCGCCGGTGAAGGACCAGTCGCCTGCTGCCATGTCGGCGGCGTAGAGCTTGATCTGACGCTCTCGTGAGTTGCGGTTGTGCGTGTTGTGCGTCAGGTACTCGGCTGCGATGTCCGGGGTGACGTTGATCAGTTCCACGGTGACCGTCTGCCCGTTGATGTCGGCTTTGAAGCGCGGCAGCGGTGGCACTGGTGCGCCGTTTCGGCGCATGGATGGGGCTAGGGTTGGCGTTGTCATTGGGCCTCCTGCGGCTCAGTGGTGAGGCCATCGAGCAGGTCCTGGCAGACCGTGATGGCGTTGGTCAGGTGGCCGCTCCATTCGGCGGCCACCTGTTCCTTGTTGGAGGGGAAGCGGTCGTCGGAGGCCAGGCGTTGCATGCGTTCGACGGCTTTGCGGAGTTCCCATCCGGCGGTGCGCGCCTGCTCGCCGAGCGGGTTGCGACGAGGCCTCGCCGGGGCGGCCGGGGCTGGCCGTGGTGCGGGCGCGGGGTAGGACTTGCCATCGGTGCCGGTGACAGGTCGAGGCGCGGGAGCCGACGGGGCCTCGTACGGCGCGCTCCCGTCCTCGGCCTCAGGTGAGCCAATTGGCTCACGTTCAAGTTCCCGCCGGACGGTGCCGTATCCCTCCCCGGTCGCTGCTGCGATTGCTCGGATGCTCAGCCCCGACTCGCGCAGTGAGGCGACGACCTCCTGCCGTTCCTCTCTGGGAAGGCGGAGCCGTGACGTCCCGAACTCGCGGGTGCAGTAGTCGTCCCACGACGAGTAGCCCAGCGCCGACCATGCCCGCGACTGGTACGCCTCAGTGACGAGGTGCCACGTCGCCTCCACCGCGACCTTGATGCGGTCGGTCAGGATGCGAGCGGCGTCGGGCGTCATCTCCGCGAGGACCTCGCCAGTGGTGGCGTCCACCGGAGTCATGACGCCTCGCTCATGGCGGCGTCGACGACGGTCTGGTTCGGGATCTCGA
>CAYOFO010000107.1:0-1666 GCA_964403325.1 uncultured Gammaproteobacteria bacterium
CCGCAAGCGCGTGATGCGATTACTGGCACACCGCGACTAACGGCCTGCAGCAATCTGCGAGGCTTCTGCTCAATGAAGGCTGGAAGAACAACCAACGCGGCGTCATCTAACCAATTCTCGGAAGTCAGTCTCTCAATTTTCACGCCTTTCCAAAACTCTTCGCCTTCCAAATCTGCTCCCACGATAGCGATGGGCAGGTTCATTTTTAGCGCTGCTTCGCGCAATTCGAAAGCACCTTTGCGTCCGAGAGTCGATGCAGGAAAAACAATTTTCGTTCCGCGCTTGGCTGGTTTCTTTGCAGCGGGCATCATCCAATTCAACAACTCGGCGCGTTCGCCAAACAACGCGGCAATTTCTGAGTGCGGAGTGATGATGCGACTTGCTTGACGCAAAGCCTTCGTTTCAGATTTCACCAGCGATTCACTCGCCCTGAAGTCACCCAGGGTTGAACTCTTCGAATGCATTGCCTTAGCACCATCGAGACGCTCGTGCAATTTTGCCAGAGGCAAATTCGTCATTAACACATCGAATGTGCGACCACCCAACACTCCTTCATCCCAGAGAAACGGCAAGAGGTTTTGCGTAACAACCAAATGTGTGACGTGATAACTCAGCGACTTCGCATACTCACGCGCCAACTGCTTATATTGTTTCAGCAAAGCGCGCTGTCGAGCGGCTCCTTGCTGTGCTAGCGATCGAGACTGTAGCGACCGCAGCGCAGTAAATAGCCGTTGTTGTTTGCATTCCGCGAATCCTTCCGTCGTCCACTTGTAATTTGCCTTGTCGAATTTCTTTCCATCGATTGGCAAAAGCAAGCTGTCGTTTTCAGTTTTATTCCTAGTGATATAAGCATCAAACTCAGGCCAATACTCATCCACAAGATACGCAGTGCGAGAGGCGGGAGTAAGAGTCGAAACTTTTGGTGAGCGAAAACAATCGGTAACTCCGCAACTCATGCAACTGTTAGGCGATGAATGATCCATCATCGGCAAAATCGCCAACATCTGTTTAAGTGGCTGCTCGACTGACTTTTGGGCGGGCTTTTCAGCACGAAAACGGACAATCAGTTTTTCGTCGGTCATCCATGCTTCAATCGTAAATGTTTCGCTCGAACGAAAACGCAAGTCGACATAATTCCAAAATATGGTGGCATCCTTACCTTGCTCAGCCACAGATCCAGGCACAACTTCGGAATGCGCGTGCCGTTCCAAAATCTCAAAGTCGGCTTGCAAGGCAGCGCCGTAGAGCGCGTTGGAAAGCTGGCACAAGCCACCAGCGATACTCGGCACGATGCACCCTTCGCGCAGCTCACGCCCAGCGACGTATCCGCGCGCACGCGTAGGCGCCCCGAGCTGAGCCCAAAAGCTAAAGGTCTCATTCGCAGGCACTCTCACGCCGTTCAATTTACGGAGCGCCGTGCGAAGGTTTTGCACTTTTCCCAACTGTAAAACACGCTCGGAAGGATCGATTTCGGTCCACAACGCTGTCGACGATTCGCCCACTACTTGTAACTCTGTATCGGGCGCAACGACTTTGTGCTGCACGTGCGACCGGTCAAGCATGTTCTGCACAAATCGGCTCGTCTGCAAGACATGAGTCTTCATGCGAAAAATCATCGCGCTTTTGCGTGTGGGAATGCTTGATTTGTGATGCTCTTCTGGATAGG
>CAYOFO010000108.1:0-1629 GCA_964403325.1 uncultured Gammaproteobacteria bacterium
GCTAAGGAAAACATGCCTGCCTCTCAGGACAACACAGGTTCTTGCGAAGGTAAGAATCTGGAAGACAAGCAGCTTCATCCTGTGTCTACTGGTAAGAATGTTCCCTCTGCGGCCAATGGTAACGCCAAAGAAAACGCGTCTTCCCCTACAGACTCTCTTAGCAAAATCGCTAGGCGTGTGGCTTCAGTTACCAGCAAGCTTAAGAGCGCTGGTATGCTGGATGCAAAGGATCAGGATGAAAAGAAAGCCGAAAAACCTAAGGCCGACAAAATCGAGGGCGAGCCAACGTCAGCTGAAAACACTGACAAAGGTAACAAGACCAAACCTCCATTTGGTAAAGTGAAGGGCAAAGACGAGAAGACTGAAAAGGAAGCTGCTAATGACAGCGTCGCTTCGGATCTCTCCCCTGAAGCTCTCATGAAACTCGCGTCTACAATTATCGCCACCGAAGGCGGTCTTGCTGCTGTGGAGCCTATCCTTATGAAAGCCGCAGGCGTCGAAGCTGCCCGTCAGATCATGACGCAAGCCGTTGAATCATATGGTGAGTTTGTCCACAAGCAGGCCGCTTACGATGAGTATGTAAAACAAGCTGCGTACGCGCAGGAGCAGGAGGACACCGCCTTTGAAACATTTTTCAAATCAGCTTCCGAGAAAGATCAGAAACAAATCATTAAATTCGCGCATGTGCATGGTGAAGCTCTTAACAACATCGATAACGATATGTTGAAACAGGCTTATATGCAGGGCGCGCAAGACGCAGCCGCAATGGAAGACGGCGGCGGTGAATTACCCGGCGCTGAAGGTCCTGCTTCTATTGAGCAAATCGCGCAGTTGCTTGAAGCGATGGTAGCCTCAGGTGAAATTGACGAGGAAACAGCCATTGGTATTCTTCAAGAACTTGCATCCGCCGAGGCTGGCGCAGGTGCTGGCGGTGAAGCTGGCGCTGAAGAAGCCGCTGCCGCTGAAGGTGCTGGCGCTGAAGAAGCCGCTGCCGCTGCTGCCGCAGAAGGTGCAGCCGGTGCGGAAGGTGCCGAGGCTGAAATGGAGGGCGACGAATTCAAGCAGGCCTCAGCGCTTTGCGTTAAATTGATTTCAAAGGTCAGTAAATAATATAATGCAAACCGCATCCAACATCGTTTCTAACGTAGGCTCAGAGATTCTAGACATTTGTTTAGAAGCTTTAGAGGAGGTGAAAGCTGCCTACGCTGAAGCGCAGCAACAGCATAATCGTGTTGTTGAGTTGGAAAAGGTTGCTGCTGTAACACATACCATCAAGATTGACGCGGCTCTAGTCGACCAGACCATCCGCAATCTTGTAGCTAGTTCATTTTTAGAGGCTGATCATTCGGAGAAGCTTGCGTCGGAGATTAAGAAAGATCCCGCAGTTGCTTTACGTTTAGTTCAGCGCTTCATAGAAATTTCCACTCCCCCCTTCTCTGAAGGTCAGGGAGTTGCGAAAACCGCATCCGAGGATACTAATCTTGGCGACCCTGACGGGTGGTCAAGAATACTATCTAAAGGTGCATAACCCCAAACCAAACTAACAAGGAGACACAACAATGCCTAGATCAGGTCTTGCCAATACTCGGACCAAACCGAGAGTTACCGTTCTTCGCGGCTTCGATCCGA
>CAYOFO010000109.1:0-1624 GCA_964403325.1 uncultured Gammaproteobacteria bacterium
CGTAACTGGCACGGAGCGAGGCGTAGCGTTCCTGAAGCGCCTGAAGCTTCCGCTCCGGGGCTTTCTCGCCACGCTGCATGAACTGGACAAAGGGATCGGAGTTGAGCGTGCTCATCAACCGCACCCCGGAGGAACGAGAGTGCTGAATCGAAGCCCGAACTTTCCGGTGCCGGCCGCTGCCTGAGCGGCACGGTCGTTGCGCACTTTCAGCGCGTCGTCAATCTCGTGGCTGGTGGCGGATCTCCCGTCGACGGTCGCGGACTTTGGACCGGAGAGGATCTCGTCAATTCGGTCGTCAATGTCGTCTGCGGAGTCGGGCATAACTCGTTAGGGCGAGCGCAAACAAAAAGGCCATGTGAGGATGTGGCCCCACATGGCCTGTTGCTTTCGCTGGTTTCGGACGCGGGTTAATTACTCCCGGCCGTCGCCCATTTCGAGTTGTCTAGCCTCAATCATTCATTCGATATTTGTTCTCTGGAATAGCAGGATGCGGGTTTTGAGAGGTTGCCGCAGGGATACTTCCATATATGGAATGGGGCGCATAAAAAAAGCCCCGACGGGTTAGGTCGGGGCTGAAAAGCCTTGCCGTTACTCTCCCAGCAATTTCACGCCATAGCTATGCTGTCCATTCTCGACTAGCCTCGCCTGTCAAGACTCGCCACGCCTGCGGTTCCTTCGGTTCCATGCCTTCCGATCCAATCGAGGCCCAGACCAGCAAGCCTCAATCCGCCTAGCCTGCAACTCCGTGCCACTACAGACCCGTCCTATGCCGGACATTCCTGTCCTATTCTTAACAAGACTCGCCTCGCCACGCCTGCGATTCCATGCCTTTCCGGGGCTCTCCCCGACAAGCCGCACCGCGCGGCCGTATCCTCTCCGCGACTAGCCTGCCGTGTCACTTCGCCATTGCCAAAGCCCGCTTGCGAATCTTCTGCCGCTTCTGCTCGCGCACCTTACGCGCCGCGACAAACACTCCCGCAAGTTCCTTGATAATTCCGTACTTTCTCTCGAACACCGCAAGCTCAGCCAAAGCGGCATCGAGAAGCTGCTTCCGATGGTCAGCATCAGACAAAACGTCGACCATCCGGCGATAGCCGCCGCCCTCGTTCTTCCGATCGCTCGGAAGTGAAACGTAGACCTGAACCTTTTGGTCAACTCGCGGCTCGTGTCGAACGACGACAGTAATCAACTGCCGTGCCTGCCACAGGCGATATTCGTGGCTAGCCTTTGAGTCATCCCACTCAAACTGAGAATGAAGCGCCGTCGTCGGATCTTTTGCATAGTCAACGACCGACTCCGGCCGAAGAATGCCTCCACCAGACTTTGCCAACGCGGCCAACTCCTGCCGCACGAGTTCCTTTCTCGATTTCTCCATGATTACTCCATTGTTTGTGTTACCGTTCCTGCCGTGCCTTCCGGTCCGTCCTATCCTGAACATTCGTGTCAAGACTCGCCACGCCTGCGGTTCCTTGCCTGACGTGCCTTATCCCGCAGTCCGATCCAAGCCAAACCCCAACCGTACTAGCCGGCCGTGTCTAATTCACAATCTCAAACAGACCCCATCCCATCCCGCACGATTTCTTGGAATCGGGCCGTCCTTCGCCGATGCCAATCTGCATTCCAA
>CAYOFO010000110.1:0-1582 GCA_964403325.1 uncultured Gammaproteobacteria bacterium
GATCTGGCAAAGAACTTATCCCGCCCATGTTTATGAATCGCCATGCGATTAATCCGACCCACGAACACATTAGCTTGGTATATTTTGCTACTTCAAACACCAATGAAATTAACCCGGCTCCGGGCGAAGCCATAACCACCTGCAAATGGTTTACCGCCGAAGAACTTAACAGCAAACAATACGATATTAAACCTTCTATTACTTTTTATGCGCTCGAAGCGCTCAAAAGAATTTCTCACCCCTAAACATATGCTCAAAAAAATTCCTGTTTTGCTTATCGCTTTCAGCTTCATTACTGGCTGCGGCACTCAGCCAACCAAATACACCCAAAATTCTTCCCCAACTTCTTTGCCGACCGATAATCACGATTCCATGCCTATGGACGCGGGTGATGATATGACCAATATGCCAAACATGAAAATGGGCAGCCTCTCAACACTCGCCGGAAATCGAATCAAACTCGACAACACCACTCCGCTGCGTTTAGGCGCCAATACTCTGCGCTTTAATCTCTATAGTTCTGGCGGCAAGGAACTTACCGATGCGGATCTGGACGTTGTCCACGATAAAAAAATACATCTTATTTTGGTGAGAAGTGATTTGTTTCATTTTGAGCATTTGCACCCCGAATATAGCGGTGGAAAATGGCGCGTAACTACCAGTTTACCCGAAACCGGCACATATAACCTGTACTTTGATTTCAGCTCTCACACCGAAGGAGCGATGGTTCTGCGCCTCCCGGTTACCGTGCAAACTACAGATTTTCTCAAACAAACCCAACCACTGAAGACCGCCAGTACTCAAGGGACTATTAAAAATGAACTCAGTATTTCTTCTTTGCAACCTCAGACACCCAGCCAGATCACATTTACCCTCTCGCAAAACAACAAACCCTTAGAAAAATTTGGTGAATATTTAGGAGCTTATGGTCATGTCGTGGTGCTTAAAGCGAACAGTCCAGATACATACCTCCACGTACACCCCATAAACGAAGCTGCCCCGACCAATGGACAAATACAATTTTCTACCATGTTTCCCGAAATTGGACGCTACACGCTATTTGCCCAGTTTAATATTGATGGCACTATAAAAACTTTTACGTTTACCGTTGAGGTAAAATAAATTTTCTACAAAATTGTGTTGTATTATTTTTGGATGTCTAATGTTTTGGGTTGACGCAGCAAAAACGGTAACAGTATAATAATCCACCACAAAAACGCCAGGTCATTTTTGAAATACGGCACATCCACCAAGCCATGGACCACAAATACCGTAAGCGCAGCGATACACCCGGCAGCGCCCAGACGATCTGTTGTGAGCAGTTTCCACGATACTACGTACATATACCCCAGCATTCCCGCCAAACTCAGCATGCCAAAAAACCCAATCTCGCTCCAAAAATTTAAAAACAGGTTGTGCGGATAAATATGCGCTTCGAGTGTTTTAAAATCATTGCGTGGTTTCTGGATTTTCTCATGGAACTGGCGAATGCCCGCGCCAAACAGAAAATGCTGTGGCGATTCAGATACATAGTCCCAGGTAAAACCCCAGAGTTTAAAACGATTTTCACCGGATTTATTTT
>CAYOFO010000111.1:0-1546 GCA_964403325.1 uncultured Gammaproteobacteria bacterium
AGAAATATCTATTTATTGCACATTGGTTCTGGTTGTGTTTTTTACGGCGCGTCACCCGATCCAAAAGGTTGGAAGGAAGATGATTTTGGTAATCCAATTGCTTTTTATTCTAAAGCCAAATATGCTGCCGAACTGGTGTTGTCTACCCTGCCAAACGTTGGTGTAGCTCGTATTCGTATGCCGATGGATTACGTCTCTTCGCCATTTAATATTATTGATAAGCTGGCGAGTTATAGTCAGATTATTGATGTTGAAAATAGTCTCACGGTTATTGAAGATATGGTACAGGTTTTTTATGAACTTCTTCAAAAGAAGGGTGAAGGCATTTTTCATGTTACCAACCCGGGCACCATTAAGCATCGCGAAATCGTCGAGCTCTATAAACAAATGGTTGATGAGAGCATTAACCCAACCTGGATTTCTGAAGAAGAATTGGTTGGTTCTGGCTTAACTCAAAAAAAACGGGCGACAAATATTTTACAGTCAGATAATCTGGCGAAATATACAATTTCCATGCGTCCGACTCACGTAGCGCTGCTCGACACTATGAAAAAATACGCTGCATTAAAAAAATAGGGTTAAAGGTTTATGGTAAGAGAAAATGTAGATTCCAAGTTCTTTTCCGAAGACTTTTTGCGTAAACCAAGGTCGGTAGATTTGCCTGTGCGATTCAGAGAGGGGAATAATTTCCCCGATGTAACTATTATTGAATTTGCAAGTGAAAAATTTCCTTTTAGACCTCAGTATGTTTCATGGAGAGAGGGCAATGGTCAGAAAAAAGATCTTTTGACGCCCAGGGTGTTGGTACAAATGCGTGGATCATCAGTAATATCATCTAAGCCGGAGGAAAATTCCATTCCATTGGCAGCACTTGCGCTGCATAGGGATGCGGTTTATCTGCCAAAGGCAGAAAGCTGGAATTACGCCACTACAGAGGATTCTTTCGTGGTTGAGCTGGCAACGTCTTTAGAGCAAAATCAGGTCGTTGTTCCTCAGAATCTTGAAATAAGAAAAATTCCTCGTGAGTTCAAAAAATTTTTTCTTTCGGTTGATTCCTTGCCACTATCTTTAAACGATACAAATATTTTTCCTTTTCAAGTTCAAAGAGTGTATTTGGTTAATAGCCTACGTTTGGATTGTTGGCAAACCGGCCAGCATGCCCACAAGGTAGAGGAGGAGGTGTTTGTGGTACTAAGCGGTTCAACTACATTGGTACTGGGAGATGGTAATGGGGAAGAGCGATTGCAGCTCCAGTCCGATTTCAGAAATAAAGATGCGGTTTATATTCCTAATTTTTATTGGCATGGTTTTGAAAATTCATCGAGCGACTGTGTGATCGCAGCGTTTTCATCAACGGTTTATGATCCTACTCGTTTTGATTATCTTGAAGAGTCGGAGACATATAAAAAATTATCTCGAGCGAGAGATAGGTTGCGACCGATTGGGTGTTCTCATTTTTAAAAATTATAGTTTTAGTTATGCATTTCAGCATTATTACCGTTACCTGGAATTCGAGCGAGCATATTGCTCGGCAAATTGCATCGGT
>CAYOFO010000112.1:0-1535 GCA_964403325.1 uncultured Gammaproteobacteria bacterium
GCACGCGGTGGCAGGCGAAAGCTTCGCCGTCCGCGGAGACCTGGCACCAGTCGTGACGGCCGCAGCCCGCGCAGGGGACGCGAGAGGAGACGTCGCGCCAGCCAGCGGAGCGAGTCATCGTGCACCTCCAAAGAGCGGGCCGAAGTCGGCGGCGGGCGCCGCGATGGGGGCGGCCACGCGCGCGGAGAGGTCTGCCGCCGTGGGCGCGGCGTGGGTGAGGCGGGCGCGGCAGATCGCGGCGAAGGCAGGGTCGCGCTCGATGATGATGACGCGGCGGCCTTCTGCGAGGGCCGCGACGCCCGTGGTGCCACTGCCGCCGAAGGGGTCGAGCACGATGTCGCCGGGCTCGGTGATGAGGCGCAGGAGCCACCGCATGAGGGCGACGGGCTTGACCGTGGGGTGCACGTTGCCTTCGCGGCGGTCGTTGCCGTAGCAGTCCCCTGGCAGGAGTTCGTTGCGGCGCCGCCGGGGCTGCGGGTCGACGCACACGCCCTCGTTGCGCTCCGCGCGCGACGGCTTGGCGATGTACGCGAAGTCCGCGGGGGAGTCGGCGGGGAAGCAGGGGAAGAAGCGGGAGGCCGGGCCCGACGACGCCTCGAGGGCAGGGCCTCCGTCGCCGTCCGTGGTGGAGCCGTACCCGAGCCCCTTGCGTACGCCCTCGGCGCGAGACCCGGAGGGCCGGTCCCCGCTCTGCGCGTCGAGCTCGGCCACCGGGCACCCCTCGACGCAGCGCCATGCCTCGACAAGCTCGGTGCCGTCGGGGTCGGCGTGGTCGGCGTGCGGCGCAGGAGCCCGCGCGCCGCCGCGGATACCGCTCGCGATGCCGCCGCCGGTCACGGTGCGGCACGGGCCAAAGGGGCTGTTGCCCTGCACCCGCCGCTCCCCCACCCGCTCACAGCCCGGCGAGTGCGAGAAGAGGGTGTTGGGGGGCCACCGGCCACCCGGCTGCGGGTTGCGCTCACCTTTCCCTTCAAGACCCCACAGCGTGCCGGATTTGTGCGGCGCATTGCCGTTGGCGTAGCCGCTCATCTTTCGATAGAGGGGGTTGCTCGCGGGGTCGGGCGAGTCTCGGTCGTACGTCACCCTGCACCCGTCCACATTGAGCCCCGTGCTCGGCCCCGTCCGCGCGAGGTACCAGTGCTCGCTCGACGGCTTGAGCTGCGACGCGCCCTTCGGCCACCCGGTGCCGAACAGGTGCGTGACCACCGTCTCGATCGCCCACCCGGCATCCTCGACAGCGCAGCCCGTCCAATGCGTCGTGCGCGGCAGTGCCCACACGAACGCCCTGCCGCCGGGACGCACCGCGACACGGGCGAGGCCGAGCACCGAGGCGAGCCACGCCACCCACTGCGCACGGCCCCCGCGGTCACGGTCCCACTCGCGCCCCATGAATCCGATGCCCGCGGGGGGATCGGTCACGAGCGCGTGCACGCTCGCCGGAGGGAGCGACGCGAGGACATCGGCGCTGTCCCCCTCGACGACGCACCACCGCGCGCGGCCCTCGATCACGTCGAGCGGGCTCATGCTGCACCCCC
>CAYOFO010000113.1:0-1507 GCA_964403325.1 uncultured Gammaproteobacteria bacterium
ATGTAGGTGTCAGCGTAGAGGTCGACGAGGTCGGCGGCGAGGGTCATCAGGTTGCGATCTGCGAGAACAGCACGTTCTCGATGCTGCCCGCATCAATCGCCGTGCGAATGGCCGCACACAACGTGCGCAGCCGATCGGCCTCGATGTGGATCCCATTGGACGCCGCGCCGCGCGCCACGACCTCGTGCAGCATTAGGACACCATCGGTGCGCGCGGCCCCCAGCTCGGTGATGCGCGTCGTGATCGCCGCGATGTTGGTCGTTTCGGTCGCGTCGTCGGCGGTGTTCGACGCCCCGGCATAACTGTGCCCGATGATCGGCAGCGTCAGCCGAGTCAGACACCCGGGCGACATGGCCCGAATCGCCGGGTACTCGTCGTATACCGTGGCCGCCCGCGCCAAGACGAACCCGGCTCGCTGCGCCGCGACCAGCATGGTCGTGTCGCCCGCAGTGTCCGAAAACCGCCCCTGCGGCCACACATAGCAGGCTGCAGCCGCAGGCGTCGAGAGGCCCCTTTGCACCAACCAGTCGCGGTGGTAGCGCATGTCCGTCAAGCGATCGGCGTCCGCAGCGTAGTTGTCGAAAAGGTTGCCCGTGCCGCCGATCGGACCGTGAGGAACACACTCGTGCCCCAGCGCCACCAGCCGCGCCAGATCCCCGGTGGTCATGTAGTTAGAGTTGCCGACCTGGTCGGCGATGATCCCCATCGACACTTTCAGCCCGTACTGCGCAAGTATGGGCATTGCGAGTCTTGCCACGGACTTGTACCCGTCGTCGAAAGTAATCGCGAGCCGCCCCTTCGCTCCCGCGACACCGACCCGGATCGACCTCAGAAGCACGGTAACGCTGGCACTCTGCGCGATGGTCAGACGCAGTTTGCACTCCGTCCACGCTTGATCTGTCAGCGCGCCAGAAAATCCGGTTTTTGCGAATCGCGCCGCCTGCCACGTATAGGCTTGGTGCCCGAAGTGCCGGTCGCTTGTCGACGGTGCCCCGATGGACTGGGTGTCGTTCGCGAAAACCGCAAAGTTGGCAGTCCCGAGGTATGCGACGAAGTTTGACAGGCTCGACAGGCTCGACGTCTTGAACTCCGCGACCAGTGAATCCGCCGTAAATGCCGACTGTGCCGCGAGGCGGATCTCCATGTATCCGGTTCCGCCTCCTGATGCCCCTGTAGCGACCACCTGCAACCACTGCTCACCGTCGACATCGACCAGCCCGCTCGACACGATGGTGGCGCTGTTGCCTGCCGTGACGGTCGGCGCGGCGTAGGTAACGCCAGGCCCGAAAATCTCGACGCCGAACCGGCCGGTCGGGATGAACTCCGCCCACCCTTCGTGGACCGCGGCCGCCTCTGTTTCCGGGGCCCAGTCAAACACCACACCCGGCGTGTAGACGACACCGCTAATTCTGATGGAGCCAATCAATCGGACCGTCATGGCGCACCCCTCAAACGATCTTCGGCCGGGCCAGCATCGACACCGCGGTGATCGCCGGCCCCGTCGTGA